>PSMF01000021.1:0-36613 GCA_040290005.1 Meiothermus sp. | reverse complement strand
TCAAAGTAGGCGTGTGCTGCACCATACCTTGACACCCTCGGATGGCCCCCTTCCTAAAGGGGAAGGACAACGACGCCTCCTCTCGAGCACGCTATTATCTGCACCTGTCCTGGGCGCTATTGTCAGCGTTCATCAGGGGAGGTGGCCATAGGGCGGTGGGGTCTGATGTTGATTTTCCCACCCCCTAGCTACTGCCGTTGCGGGAAGGTCACACTGTAGACCAACGTGCGGCTCTGCCCTGGTGCTAGGGTGAACTTGAGCCGGTAGCCCTCGGGGGTGCGCTCGGCGCCGTCTATCTCTAAGTTGAACGGCTGCGGAAAAAACTCGTTCAGCTCGACTTCCACCGGGTAGGTCTTAGGGTTTTTGACCGTAGTGGCGATGCGGTACTTGTTCTTGGCCTGCTGCTCGATACTGCGTACTGCACGGCCTTCGGGGTCGGGCCCCAGGGTGAGGTTTACGTCGTTGCCCTGGGCGGTGTCGGGCATGGCGGCTTGCCCCACGAAGGTGCTCCCGTCGCGGATACTCACCGTTCCCGCCGCCAGGTTGTCGGGGGCCTGGAAACGGTAGCCCCTGGTAAAGCTCAGCTCCCGCCCGGTGTTGAAGCCGCCTTGGTAGCGCCAAGTGTAGACGGGAGCAACCTTGCCGCGGATAAAAGGAAGCTCGGTCTGACCGGGCTCGAGGGTGATGTCCCCCGGCAGCTTGTAGCGGTAGGTCCCTCCCGCTTCGCCCACAAACTCAGCCCCCACCGCGTCCGCCATCGGGGGCGCCGACTGGACGTTTCGGCTCAAGGGGCGGGGTGGCCTTTGGTCACCCTCGAGAACAGGCACGGTGCCCGCTACCAGTTCGGTAGCACCCAGCCGCACCGCACTGTCGAGGCTGTTGGTCAGGCTGGCCCAACCCGCCAGGTCGCCGCCCTCCAAGGTATAGCGCAGGTTCCAGCTCACCGCTCGGGTCAGGTAGCTGAGCGTGGCGGGGCCGCTCCCCTGGTAGCGGAAGGTGATCTTGGGGCTGGGGAGGCTGCCAAACCCGCTGGGATCGGGGTATCCGATGGGGCCGGGCAATCCCACCAGATAGCGCCCCTCGAAGAGGAAGAGGTTTTTATCCGCGCTGACCACCGTGGCCTCGCGCCACTTGCCGTCCAGTAAGAACTGGACCTTTTTTCCGACATAAGCTGCAAGCGGGTTGGCGGCGGCTTCGGCCTGGGTCTGCCGGGACTGCTCGATCACCCCGGTGAGCCGCAGGGTGCCCGGAATCAGGCTGCTAAAGAGGGTATCGCCGGGCTCCCAGACCCACTGGCCTTGGGGTAGGTTTTGAGCCTGCTTGAGTTCGGCGAACCCGCGATAGACGGTGGCTTCTTGAGCTTCGCTCATGCTGATTAAAGATAAGATACCCAGTGCCACGAGTGTTTTCTGCATGAGAGCAGTAAAACATCCGGGTGCTGAGCAGGGGTGAGAGCGGGTTTAGGCCGGGTTGAGGTTACGCGGCGGGGAACCCATGTCACTTCAGGCAACCCACTCCCGTAGGCGCTTTTCTGGCCTCGAGAATTCCCCTCCCTGACGCGAGCTGTCCCCAGCTCAAACAAAAGCCCCTCTCCTTTTTGGTAGAGGGGTTGGGGCGAGGGGCTTCTACAAGATGTCGTCGCGGATACAAGCTTTGAAGTGGCCCGGCGAGACCTCGCGCAGCTCGGGCACGGTCTCGGCACACTCCTTGATGGCGTAGCGGCAACGGGTGCGGAACACACAGCCCGAGGGTGGGTTGATGGGGCTGGGAATATCGCCCTGGAGCACGATCCGCTTGCGCTTGATGGTGGGGTCGGGGGTGGGGATCGCCGAGAGCAGGGCCTCGGTGTAGGGGTGTTTGGGGTTGCGGTAGAGTTCGCGCGAGCTCGAGAGCTCCATGATCTTGCCGAGGTACATCACCGCGATGCGGTCGGAGATATACTCCACCACCGCCAGGTCGTGGGCAATAAACAGCACGGTCAGGCCGAGGCGGTCCTTGAGGTCTTGCAAGAGGTTGACCACCTGGGCCTGAATCGAGACATCCAGCGCCGAGACCGGCTCGTCGGCGACGATAAAATCGGGGTCTACCGCCAGAGCCCTGGCAATCCCGATGCGCTGGCGCTGCCCGCCACTGAACTCGTGGGGGTAGCGGCGCACGTGGTCGGGGTTGAGCCCTACGGTTTGTAGCAGCTCGGCCACCCGCTCGTTGCGGGCTTGGGCATTGGGGGCAAGATTATGGATCACCAGCGGCTCGGCAATGATGTCGCCCACGGTCATGCGCGGGTTGAGCGAGGCGAAGGGGTCCTGGAAGATGATCTGCATCTTGCGCCGGTAGGTGCGCAGCTCGCCCTTGGGCAGATGCGTAATATCCTTGCCGTCGAAGGCGATGGTTCCCTCGGTGGGCTCGATCAGGCGCAGCACGGTGCGGCCCACGGTGGTCTTGCCCGAACCGGACTCGCCCACTAGGCCGAGCACTTCGCCCTTTTTGACCCCGAAGCTCACGTCGTTGACAGCCTTGACGTTGGCGACGACCCTCGAGAGAATCCCGCCCCGGATGGGGAACCACTTCTTGAGGTTCTTGATCTCGACGAGGTTGGTGGTGGTGGTTTTGGGCGCCACGGCGCTCATACCTTCACCCCCTCGCCCTTCTGGATCTCGGCCCAGCGCACGCAGCGCACCATGTGGCCGCTCCCGGCATCCTCGAGGGCCGGGACCTCGGTGTTGCAGCGGCCTTCCTGCATGTATTTGCAGCGCGGGTGGAAGGCACAGCCTTGGGGAAGCCGGAGCGGGTTGGGCACGTTGCCGGGGATGGCCTCCAAGCGCATCTTGTGCTCGGCGGCCAAGTCGAGCCGGGGAACCGAGTTCAGCAGGCCCATCGTGTACGGGTGCAAGGGGTTCTTGAAGGTGGGGGTGACATCGGCCTCTTCCACCGCCCGGCCCGCGTACATCACCACCACCCGGTCGGCCATCTCCGCCACCACCCCTAAGTTGTGGGTGATGAAGAGGATGCTCATCCCGATCTCCTGCTGGAGCTTTTTCATCAGCTCCAAAATCTGGGCCTGGATGGTCACGTCGAGCGCGGTGGTGGGCTCGTCGGCGATGAGGAGCGAGGGGTTGCAGGAGAGGGCCATGGCGATCATCACCCGCTGGCGCATCCCGCCCGACATCTGGTGGGGATAGTTGGAGAGGCGCTTTCTGGGCTCAGGGATGCCCACCAGGTCGAGCATCTCGGCGCTCTGCTCGAGGGCCTCCTTCTTGCTCTTGCCCTGGTGTAGCACGATGGCCTCAGCGATTTGGTCGCCTACGGTGTACACCGGGTTCAAGGAGGTCATGGGCTCCTGGAAGATCATGGCGATGTCGTTGCCCCGGATCTTGCGCATAGAGGCTTCGTCTTCCTTGACCAAGTCCTTGACCTTGCCGTCCTTGCCGCGAAAAAGCATGCTGCCGCTGACGATCTTCCCCGGTGGATTGGGGATCAGGCGCATCATGGCCAGGCTGGTCACGCTCTTGCCCGAGCCCGACTCGCCCACCACCGCCAGGGTCTCGCCCTTGTCAATGTGGAAGGAAACCCCGTCTACCGCCTTTACCACGCCGTCGTCGGTGAAGAAGTGTACCTTGAGGTCTGAAACCTCGACCAATCGTTTATCGTCCATTCGTGCTCCTCAAAAAACTACACAACAGATTACGGCATTCTACAGCGTTTGGGGGAAGAGAGGCGATGAGTGATGAGCCATGAGTCAAAACAGTTGTAGTCAAAACCCTTGTAGGGTGCGTTCACGCACCCTACGTCTTGGACGACGTTTCTTAAGTATTGATTTGTACCGTCCCAGACGTAAGGCAGTTTCCCAGTTTTTAGCTCATTGCTCATCACTCATGACTCATTGCTACTGTCGCTTCCTCGGGTCAAACGCATCGCGCAATCCGTCCCCCAAAAAGTTCCAGGCCACGATGGCGAGCACGATGAAGAAGCCCGGCATCAGCACCCAGGGTCGGTCGGTGAAGCTGGCGAACCCGCCCTCCTGCGCTGATTGCAGCAGCAGCCCCCAGCTCACGTAAGGCTCGCGGATACCCAGACCCAAGAAGGAGAGCCCAGATTCGCCTAGGATGGCCCCTGGGACGGCGAGCGAAAGCGAGATGATGACGTAGGTGGCGGTGGCGGGCAGGATGTGCTGGGCGATGATGCGGCGGTCACTGGCGCCCACCGCCTGCGCGGCCACCACGTAGTCCTGCTCACGGGTCGAGAGCACCGTCCCGCGTACGATTCGCGCCAGCCCGCCCCAGCCGATGAAGCCGAGCAGGATCGTAATGAGGTAGAAGCTGAACAGGGCGTCAATCGAGGGCGGGAAGATGGCCCGCAGGGTGATGAGGAGGAACAAGTCAGGGATCGCCGACTGAATCTCCACCGAGCGCATGATGATATCGTCCAGGTCTATGCGCACTGGGTTGAAGAGGATACCTCGCACGATGCCCCAGATGGCCCAGGCGGATAGCGCCACCACGATCACGTCAATCAGGCTAAAGCCCTTGGTGACACGCAAAAACTGCACGGCAATTGTCCCGATCCCCACGATGATGGCTATCCAGAACACGGTAGAAACTACGCTGCCGAGCCAGATTCCAGTTTTCGCCCCTGGCCTCCTGAGCGCCCTGAGCGGAACGCTGAGCACCGCCGGTCGCCCGCTGTAATACCCTGCCACCCCGCCCAGGGCCATCCCCAAAATGAAAGACACGATGGAGGCCAGAATCCCGATGGTCAGCGAGACCTGGCCGCCGTAGATCAATCGGCTCCAGAGGTCGCGCCCGAAGTTGTCGGTGCCCACCAAAAATAGCTGTCCGGGTTTGTCAACGCCCAGAAGTCGCAGGTCGCTTTTGAAGATGCGTACGATGGTGTAGGGCTGGTCGGGGGTGCGGGTCAGGAAGCGGAGATAGAACTTGCCCTGGGAGCGGTCCTCGATGTATTTGGGCTGCAAGGTCAGCTCGTCGAGTTGGCGCTTGGTGGCGTAGACAAAGGGGCGGCTCAAGGCCCCAGTGTCGGGGTCGCGGAAGTGGATACGGCTAGGCGGATGGTTGTTGCTGGGGGGGAAGGTCTCGTAGTAGTTGGCGTCATAGGTGCTGAAGAAGCCTGCGAACAGGGCCACGGTGTAGAGCACCAGCAGGATTCGGGCTCCCCACACCGCCAATTGGTGCTTGCGGAACTGCGCCCAGATCACCTGGCTGCGGGTGCGGGGTTGGGTAGGGGTTTTAGGGGCGGCTCGAGTCACTCCTGCCCCCTAGTAATAGCGAATCCTGGGGTCCACCCAGGCCAGAAGCAAGTCCGAAAGCAGGTTCCCGATCATCAGCAGTACGAGGCCGATAACGAGGAAGCCGGTGAGCACGTAGAGGTCTTTGGAGTTGAGCGCATCTAGGTAGAAGGGCGTGACCCCCGGCCAGTTCATCACCACCTCGACGAACCCTACACCGCTGATCAGGGCCGGGAGGATGCCGCCGATGCCTGCTACAAAGGGGATTACCGCGTTACGCAGCGCATGTTTGTAGATCGAGACCCGCTCACTGAGGCCCTTAGCCCGCGCGGTGCGGATGTAGTCTTGCCCCAGCACATCGAGCATCTGCCCGCGCATGAAGCGGGTAAAGCCCGCGATATCTCTGGCCGTCACCACGATGATCGGGATAATAGCGTGCCAGAGCACATCGAGAAATCTTCGGCCCCACGACCAACTCTCGCTGCCGCTGCTGCTCATGCCGCCCACCGGCAGGATTTGCGCGTTGCCCGCTAAATGGAAAGCGTCCCTGGCGAAATAGTTAAGCTGCAAAATCAGGAAAATCATGATCAGGGCGAAGAAAAAGCTGGGTATCGAGAGGAAGATGTAGGAGATAAAGCTCACCACACGGTCGGCCAAGGAATACTGCCGCACTGCGCTGAAGATGCCGATAGGGATGGCGATGATGTAGAGCAGCACGGTACTGGCGACTACCAACACGAGTGAGTTCAGCACCCTCGGCATAGCGATCTGGAAAACGTCTTGCTGGTAGGCGAAGGAGTAGCCCAGTTGCGGCGGCCACTGCAAAAGCCCCTTCATCCACAGCAGGTATTGCACATAGATGGGCTGGTCCAGGCCAAACTGCTCGCGCAGCCGCTGGACGGTCTCCGGGCGGACTTTGGGGTCTAAGAGCTTCTCGGTGAAAAAGTCGCCCGGCGAGAGCTGGATGATCACGAAGGCCAGCAGGGTGGCCCCCACAAAGGTGGGTATGAGCTGGACGATTCTGCGGAGGATATAAGCGCCCACTTTATCCTCCTTTGCGCAAAGTTGTCGTTCTAAAAGGGTGTCTCATGTTTTTTGGGGAGTGCCCTCCCCAGGATACTCCCAGAGAGGGCACGGCAGAAAACTTACTTAGCGATATAGGTCAGCTCAGTAACACGCGAACCGTACAGCGCGTTGATCAGCTTATCCGGATACTGCCCGCCCACGCGGTTATTCCAGGCCGGGTGGTAGTTGGGGCCGGCGATGTAGACGATGGGCTGGAGCTGAGCCTCGATCACCTGCATCTGGTTGCTGATTTCCTTACGCTTGGCTAGATCGAGCTCGGTGCGGCCCCGGCTGTAGAGCGCGTTAAGCTGGGTTTCCCGTGCATCCAAGCACTTGCCCGAGGTGTTGAACATGTGCAGCCCGCCGGTGCAGGGGACCACGTTGCTGCCGAAAGGCCAGTCCAGACCGCCGCCGGAGAGGGCGATAATGATGGCATCCCAGGGGCGGTCGTCACCCTTGCTCTGGAGCTGCCCCACCAGGGTGTTGAAATCCACCGGATTGTAGTTGATCTTGATGCCGACCTTCTTGGCCTCGTCTACCAGTAGCCGGGCGGTCTGCTCGCGCTGGTTATTTCCCGCGTTGGTGGCGAGGTTGAACTCCAGGCGCTTACCCTGGCCGTTCACTAGCCAACCCTCGCTGTCTTTCTTGGTGAAGCCTAGCTCGGTGAGGAGCTGGGCGGCCTTTTTGGGATCGTAGTCGTACTTGGGCACGTTAGGGTTGACCCACTGGGTCAGCACCGGATAAATCGAAGTGTAAGTGGGGGTGCCGAAGCCGCCATAGACCACCTCTACCACCGCCTGGCGGTTGGTCAGGTAGCTCATGGCCTGGCGGAACTTCACCGAGCGGAACAGCTCCTGCTTGAAGGGATCACTCTTCTTGTTCCAGTTGAACACCGTGAAGAGGCTGCTGGCGGCGGGAGAAGCATTCACCTTGATCGTAGCGTCGAGTTTGTTGTCCTGGATGGCCTTGCGAATCTGCGAAATCTGGTCTACGGTGCTGGCCCCGAACAGGTCAATCTGACCCGCCAGGAAGGCCGCCAGCGAGGCGTTAACGTCCTTGACCACGAGGATTTCCTGCCCGTCCAGGTAGGGCAGGGGTTGCCCGGCTTCGTCCTTGTTCCACTCGCCGAAGTAGGGGTTGCGCTTTAGAACGACGCGCTCACCGGGGGTGTAAGAAGCGATGGTCCAAGGGCCGGGCGAGACGATATCGGTCACCTTGGCGTTGAGACCCCACATCTTCTTGATGCCCTCGGCCCCGTCTTTTTTGTACACGGGCCCGAAGACATGGTCGGGCCAAGGGGTGTAGCTGGCAACGTTTAAGGCTTCGGCATCGGTCTTGGGGTAGTTAACGCGGACGGTATAATCGTCCACTTTGGTGACGGTGACGGGTTTATCGTCAATAAAGAATGAGTCGTAGGAGTTGGAGCCCACCTTTTCGTCGGTGTGAATCTTGAAGGTCGTCACCCAGTCGTCGGCGGTGATGGGTTGACCGTCCGACCACTTCATGCCCCGGCGAATCTTGAAGGTAATTTGCAGCTTGTTGGGCGAGAAGGTCCACTCCGTAGCCATGTCTGGGATGTATTCGCCGGTGGCAGGGTCGCGCGTGACGAAGCCGTGCAGACCGGAGATGATGTCGGGGATATTGCCCGCCTCGGCGGTGACGAAGGGGTTAAAGGTGCGGTAGTCGGAGATGGTGGAGACCCGAATCGTGCCGCCGCGCTTAGCCTCGCCGGGTTTGGCGACGGTCCACTTTTGCGGGTAAACCAGCGCCTGTGCGCTCACCACACCGGTGCCTAAAAGGGCCAGTGCTGCCAAAATCAACCAGGTTTTTTTCATCCGGTTTCCTCCTCTTGAATCCTATATCCCGCCTTACCAACTAGTACGCCAGCAAAGGCAGGTTTGGACTTGGTACAACCCTATCTATCCTGCGATTAACTGTCAAGAATGCGTCATAAGCTACAGGTTAGGCCGCGTCCACCAAATGGTGGATGGGGTTAGAGGGTTAAACAACGAACGTCAAAAGCGACAAGCCACAAACCCCAGTCGCTGTCATTCTGAGCGAAGCGAAGAATCTCATACGCGCTCCTGGGCATGATTTCTCGGGCAGAAAAAAAATCGCGTCTTGTAAGAGAGGTGTTGACCAGTGACGCGCGAGGGGGATGTTTCGCCTTCGCGGGGCATGACAAGGGTTGAGTTATCAACGTTGACGACAGACATGCCTGGGTGACGACGCGCCCATCGTCCCTACAGTTTGCGCAGAGAGAGGGGCCTCGAGCGTGCTCGAGGCCCCTCAAATCTTCAAACCTACCCGCGAGGGATGTGTCCCAGGGCAAAGGCCAGCACCACGAAAATCACGCCCAGAATTACCGTGATCCGGTACAGCCCGCCGGTGACCCCCCGGGCGCTGAACAAGTCTGTATTGCCGCCCATCAGGTCGCCTGCGCCCTGTTTGGGCTCTTGTGAGAGCACCAGATACACCAGCAGCCCCGCTGCCAGCACGAAGAAGATGATAACTAAGGTGGAGAGAATTGCCATTGCCCGTTGCCTCCGATTGCTGCCTTTGGTGCCGAGAGGGGGACTCGAACCCCCATGGCTGCGAACCGCTCGATTTTGAGTCGAGTGCGTCTACCAATTCCGCCATCCCGGCCCAGCGCGTGCCCCTCGAGGAGCCAGCAAGACTATACTATACGCGGTTTTCGCCGCCATAGCAAGCCGAGGAGCATCAACCCTCCGGCTAGGCCCACCGCCCAATCGCCGAAGCGTACATACAGGGTTTGCCCTTGCAAAAACGCGAAGGAACCTGCCAGAGACCCGGCCTGGTGCTGCGGAATCCGCGCTGTGACCCGGCCATAGGGGTCAACGATGGCGGTCACCCCATCGTTGCCCGCGCGCAGCATCCAGCGCCCCGTCTCTACCGCCCGGATGCGGCCCATCTGGAAGTGTTGCATCCCACCAAAGCTGGGGCCATACCAAGCGTCGTTGGAGACCAGGGTCAAGACCTCGGCTCCGCTTCTCACCATCCCTCTCGAGACCGAGGGGAATACCGATTCGTAGCAGATATAGGTCCCGAAGCGGCCCAGCACTACGTTCCCCGTGCCCGGCTGCTGGCTGCGCAGGTCGCCGTCGAAACCGAAGCTGCGGAAAAAGAAGCGGTATAGCCCTGGAACTTGGTTTTGAAAAGGAAAGTTCTCGCCAAAGGGGACCAAGCGATGTTTGGCGTAGCTCTCGAGCCGGCTTCCGTTCTGCCAGCGCACGGCGCTGTTGAAGTCGTCTATAAACGTGCCGCTGATCAGCTCTCGTCCGCCTAAAATCGGGGTTAGCTCAGGCGGGAACGAAAGCACCGCACTCTCAGGCCAGACCACGACTCGAGCTTGCGGGTTTTGGGCTAATCCCTGACGCGTTAGGGAGAGGTAAACCGGCGGAGCCTCATCCCAGTTGCGGTTGAGGGGGTTGATGTTGCCCTGTACGAGCAGAGCTTGGGTATCCGCAGGGGCTTGTGGTAGAGGAATAATCCAGAGTCCAACCCAGACCAGCACACTAACGAAAACCCCCGTCCCTGCCGGGGAGAAGATCGCGGGGTTGGCGTACAGTTCACGCCAGTAAACGCCGATGAAATAGGCGGTGAGCAATACCAACAGCGAGAGCAGATAAATCCCGCCGACGCTGGCAACCATTCGCCCCGGCGCGTCCACCAGCGCGTAACCTAGGAAGCCCCAGGGAAACGCCACATCTCCAAGGGAGGTAAGGTATTCCAAAACCACCCACAACCCGACCCGTACGAGCGGCATGCCCGCGCTGAGCCCGAACACCACCGCCCACATCAGGGCCTTGATGATTACTAGAGGCAAGTAGGGAACCGCGCCTAGCGGTGTGTGGAACAGGACGATAAAGCTTTGTGGGAGCCACAGCAGATGTACTGCCCAAAAGCCGATTCCGGTCCACAGGCCATAACGAAACCCGCCCCGCTGCAACAGCCAAATGAGCGGCAGGGGGGCTAGAAAACCCAGCGGGGTAGGCGGTAAACAAAGTGCCAGCGCTACGCCGAGGAATAGAGGTTGCCAAACCCGCACAGCCCAAGCATAAGGCCCAGGCTTAGAGGAGGCTGTGAATAACGGCGGTCGAGGAGCGATGAGCAAAGAGCCGTCAGCGATGAGCCAAAGGCCTAAGTCAATCCCAACCCCGCTGCGCGGCGAAACCGGCATCTCCGCCCTGCGGGCACCTCCCCTGATGGGTGCAGAGAGCAGAGAATAGCGTTCTGAAGAGGTGCTACTTATTACGTACCCAAGGAGAGGCGTCGTTGCTTGGCCCCCTTATGAAGGAGGGCCTTCCGAGATCGCCAAAGGTCAAGTGCTAGGCGAAAATCCGCAGATAGACGGGGGGATGGGGGATTCTGCCGGACCAATCTCCATAGGCGTTAGCGAGCGAAGTGCCTCGAGGCTTTGTGACCCGCAGCGAAATCCAAGCGTTCAAAACGTCGGACCATACGAGCATGCGGATTCTGCTGATATTGCTCTTAGCGCTGGCTTCTGCCTTGGCCCAGCGGTGGGAAGGAGCCCCTGAGTACCGCGCTATAAGTGGTGCGCCGACGAGCGCGGGTCCGAATCTGGACAGGAGCTACATCCTGGATTTTGCGGCCCAAGGCAGGTTCAAGGGGACCATCGTCTTGGTGCCTGGTTTTCTGGGCGGCGCGACCAACTTCGAGGCGCTGGCCCGGCGGTTGGTGCTGGCAGCACCCGGTTGGGAGGTTTGGGCTTGGGATCGGCGCTCGAACGGCCTCGAGGACCGCTCCGGTTTCAGCACGCCTGACCCCTGGACCTTCTACCGGAACTACAAAATCCCTGCGTTCCCTTTTCTCAAGGACTGGGGCCTTAAGGTACATCTCGACGACCTGGACGCGGTAATCGGCGCAGCAAAAGCGCGGGGGCCAGTGGTGCTCGCCGGGCATAGCCTCGGAGCGAGCATCGTCTGTTTGTACGCGCTGTACAGGCCAGAGAAACTCGATGGTCTAATTTTGCTTGATGGCGGGCCAAATCTGGTCCGGGTGACAAAAGAACAGTATCTAAACGGCGACGCTAGCGGACGGCTGGGCTTTGGCCCGGCCCCTGGTCTGAACGACCTGCTCACCGGGAAAACCCCGCCCTACACCGCGCTTTTCGGCCTCGACCCGCTCAGCTTTGCCCAGGCTGAGGCGCAGGCCTATATGGCCGCCCAAGACCCCCAGGCCGATGCCCCGCCCGGTTGGGTGAAGTATCCCTCGAGCCGCATCGCCGCCGCCCTCGCACGCATCGCTGCCCGCTACCAACCCGTGCCGATTTTTGCCGTCTCAGTGGGCCGTGCTGAGGCCAGGGAGGGCATCAATCTGGTCGGACTATTTCTCAACACCCTGAGCTTCACCGTGCGTGGGCCGAGGGGCAGGCGCGTGGAGTGGCAGGATACGGGTGATGCCACCGACCCTATAGAGTTTCTGCAACTCTACGCCCACCCCAACACCGGCTTCTCAGAGTGGTTTTTCCCCTATCGCCTCACCCTTGATATCTCCGCCTGGGACGTGGCGATGCCTGAGCTAAAGCCTCGAGGCTTGCCCTTCAGTGTTCTTGCTTTGGGTGCGGGAAACGGCTTGCTGCAAAAAGTCGAAAGCTTCAAGGCCGTCGGGGACGTATTGCCTGGAACTAAAACCGACATCCGTATCCTGCCCGGCCTGACCCATTTAGACCTGCTGGTCGGGCGGAACGGGCCTGCGGTAGGGCCGATTGCCGAGTATTTGAAGGCGGTGCGCTAACTCTAAAGTCGTCTTATGTCGTACGTCTTACGTCAAGCGTCGTACGCCCAAGGCTAAAAACAGCTCTCGTTTAGGACGAGAAAATCGAAGTGTATGAATCTTTGTCCTGGACGTGAGGTGATTTTAGCGTAATGCGTAAGACGTACGACTGCTTAGCCCACGTACACCATCAGCACTGCCAGATACATCCCAATACTTCCGGCGAGCACGAACAGATGCCATATCCCGTGAAAGCCGATTACCCTCGGCAGCGGGTTTGGCCGCTTGAGGGCGTAAATCACCGCGCCGATGCTGTACGCTGCGCCCCCCGCGATCAGGAAACCGAGCGCCCAGCCGCCCAAAACCAGCTTGGGGATGAGGAAAACCGAGAGCCAGCCCAGCCCCATGTAGGTAAGGACGTAAATCCAGCGAGGGGCCTTGAGGGCGAAGATGCGGAACAGCACGCCGAAACCGGCCAATCCCCAAACGATTCCCAAAGCCCAAGGCCGCCAGCTCGCGTCCAGCGATTGCAGAAGCAGCGGCGTATATGTCCCTGCGATGAACAAGAAGATCGCCGCGTGATCGAGCCGCCGCAGCGACACCAGGGCTTTTTGCGAGACGTTCAGGGCGTGGTAGAGGGTGCTGCTGGTGTACATCAGGGTCATGGTCAGGCCGAAGACCAGTGCGCCGACCAGCTTCAGCGCGTTCCCGCCCGCTAAAATTGCAAGGACAATTGTCCCCGCCAAGCCCAGCGCGATTCCAGCAGCGTGAGAATACGTGTTGAACGGCTCTCGTACTCGTCCACTGGTCGCGGTGGAGCCGGGGTCGGAAAGGTAAGGGTTGTTCATGGTGCACTCCTAACACCCCACAGTACAGGGCCAGGTTTGATTGTGGCAGGTCGCAGGTGAGGATAGTTACACCAAGCTTGTGTGACCTCGACAACCCAGCGTCTCCGGAGGCTTTTTTAGAGTGAGCTATGAAAGAAACCTGGGACGTAGTGGTGATCGGCGCGGGAGCTGCCGGATTGATGGCCGCCCGGCGGCTCGGGGAGGTGGGGAAGCGGGTGGCACTGCTCGAGGCCAGGGAACGCATCGGCGGGCGTATCTATACCGTGAACGACCCGCTGTTCCCGCTGCCGGTGGAACTGGGGCCGGAGTTCATCCACGGCAAGGCAGAAGTGACCTTCGATCTGCTGCGCGAAGCGGGGATGGTCGCGGTGGATGGGTCGGAGGGGCACGCCTCGATGCGAGAAGGACGGCTCAGGGCCACCGATGATTTCTTCGAGCGGGTCGGCAAGGTGATGGAGAAGCTAACTGGGTTGGGGCCGCGGGACATAAGCTTTGCCGAATTCCTGTCGCGCTTCCCTGACAACCCGGAAGCCGCCGAGTACGCCAGAGCGATGGTCGAAGGCTTTGATGCTGCTGACCCCAACCTCGCCAGCGCCAAGGCCATCGCCGAGGAGTGGGGCGGGGGTGCAGGCACGAATTCCCCGCAGTTCAGACCGCTCGGAAGTTACGCGCCGTTGATGCGACATCTTGTTGGCAGCCTGAAACCGTCGGTGAGGTTATTTCTCGAGACCTGTGTCGAAGAAATTCGCTGGCAACCTGGCTCAGTAGAAGTTCGGACAAATCATCGTGGTCAGAAACGGGTATTTACCGCGCCCAGGGTTGTCATCACCCTTCCCATCGGGGTGCTGAAATCGGCCCAGGCCCCGCGCTTCGTCCCTGAGCTGCCGGAGAAGTGGAAGGCGCTCGAGGGCCTCGAGATGGGGCCGGTGGTCAAGGCCGTCCTCAAGTTCCGCCAGCCCTTCTGGGAGCATGTGGAGTACGGGCGGTTCTACAGCACGGCATTTTTCCACCACTCTAATGCCCCGTTCCCGACCTACTGGACGACGCTGCCGCTGCGCTCCACGCTAATCACCGCCTGGGCTGGCGGGCCGAAAGCGGCGGCGCTGGCGGGCTGCACGGATGCGGAGTTGGTGGAGAAGGCACTCGAGGGCTTGGAGGCAATGTTTCCGGGCATAGGCGAAGGGTTCGAGGCGGCTCGAGTCTACAACTGGCCTCGAGACCCTTACGCTTTGGGAGCTTATAGCTACGAGCGGGTGGGGGCGGGGGAAGCGCGGGCTGTTCTGGGGAAACCAGTGGAGGAGACGCTATTCTTCGCGGGCGAAGCTACAGACATCCACGGAAATTCAGGGACAGTAGCAGGAGCGTTGGAGAGTGGGGTTAGAGCGGCAAAAGAAGTGGTGGGCTAAAATCTGAAGTCTGGGATTCCCAAATCTTTACAAATCTTGCGGGCGAGGTTTTCGCTAATCTCGGTGTATCTGGGTACGGCGCTGCGCTTATCCTGTTTCGGGTTGTACCACCAGGAGTGGTTTGGGCCCTCCTGTAGCTGCTCGCAGCCCTGCTTGGTTGGGTGCTTCAGTAAATCCCTGCCCTTCATACCGCCAAGG
This sequence comes from Meiothermus sp., assembly GCA_040290005.1. GTDB lineage: Bacteria > Deinococcota > Deinococci > Deinococcales > Thermaceae > Meiothermus. The sequence goes on along the minus strand of PSMF01000021.1, from coordinate 22,100 downwards.
CCAGTTCCTCGTACTCGTCTCCGGCGGCCTCGAGCGCGTCCTGGCGGTTGAATTCCAAAGCTTCCAAGAGCGTCACCCGCAGGCTTTCGACGAACTCTTCCCTGGAAGCCTCCTGGCAGTTCACGCCGGGCACTTCCTCGACCCAGCCAATCTACCAGGGGCTGTCTTGTTTGATAACGGCGGTGAAGGTTTTCATGTCCTGAGTATAGCGTGGGGCTCGAGGCTATTCAGAGGGCTAAAACTAGGACTCCAGAACTACACGCCATACTTGCGGCGGTATGTTGAGCGGTAGCTGACTAGCAGAAGAATTAGTATTATTACCGCACCAACAAACCATACGAAATAACCCACTCCATCCGCGTTGCTCTGCGTGTTAGGGTCTATATAACCTGTCGAAGCCGCATTTGCTCTCGCTGCTGCAACCACCATATTCGGTACAATCAACGCTGTGATCACGCCCCAAAAGAATGAACCCAGAAACCATGCTATGCCACGTCCGTATTCACGAATGACAAAAAATCCCGCGCCGCCTATAAGCACGTTTAACGCAAACCCAGCCCAATAAGAAGGAAGCTCATATTTAGGAACCGAGGGAGGAGTTGTTTGAAATAAAGATGCGAGTGAGGTTGAGCGAGCAGGAGCCCAACTAGGCATACTGTTGTTCCAAACTTGCGTGTCGGGTGTTAGATTTCCTGCCGCTATCAATCCTCCAAGTTGGGTTTCGGATACAGGACCTTCACGCTTGCCATTAAGCACGTAGAACCATTGGTTTTCTGCGGTCATAACGTCCTTTCTTTAATTTGCAATAAGATACAAAACTCGAGCCGTGCTGCTTGACCAGCACGGCTCGAGTTTTTCTTTAGATGAAGATAGCTACGCTCTTGCCTTCTCCGCCAGCATATTCTTCAGCACCGTCTGCAAAATCCCACCGTTCTTGTAGTAATCTGCCTCCACCGCCGTATCAATCCGGGCCTTGGTTTTGAACTCGGTCTTGCTCCCGTCGGCTTTGGTCGCCACCACCGTCACCTCCATGCCGGGGGTGATGTTCTCCAGCCCCAAGATGTCATAGGTCTCGTAGCCGGTGAGGCCCAGGCTGGCGGCGTTTTGCCCCTCGACAAACACCAGCGGCAACACCCCCATCCCCACCAGGTTGCTTCTGTGGATGCGCTCGAAGCTCTCGGCGATCACCGCCTTAATGCCCAGCAGGAAGGTGCCCTTGGCGGCCCAGTCGCGGCTGGAACCTGAGCCGTACTCCTTCCCGCCGATCACCACGAGCGGTGTGCCCTCGGCCTTATAGGCCATTGCCGCGTCGTAGACGAACATCTGCTCGCCGTCTTTCTTAGTGTAGGGGCCTTCGACGTCCTCCAGCATCAGGTTCTTGATGCGGATGTTGGCGAAAGTGCCGCGCATCATCACCTCGTGGTTGCCGCGCCGGGAGCCGTAGGAGTTGAAGTCGGCGGGCTGCACCCCGTGGTCCATCAGGTATTTGGCGGCGGGGGAGTTCTTGGCGATGTTCCCGGCGGGGGAGATGTGGTCGGTGGTGATCGAATCGCCCAGCAAGAGCAACACCTTAGCCCCTTGGATGTCGCCGATCTCCCTCGAGCCGCCCAGGTTCCCGAAAAAGGGCGGGTTCTGGATATAGGTCGAGGCCGGGTCGAACTGGAACAGCGTACCGGTCGGGGCGGGGAGGGCCTTCCAGCGCTCGTCGCCGGTAAACACGCTGCTGTACTCGCGGCGGAACATCTCGGGGTCGAGGGTGGCGTGGACGATGTTCTTGATCTCGTCCTGGCTGGGCCAGATGTCGCGCAGGAAGATGCCCCGCCCGTTGGGGTCGTAGCCCAAGGGCTCGGTGGTGAAGTTAATATCCATCCGGCCTGCCAGGGCGTAGGCTACCACCAGCATCGGCGAGGCAAGATAGTTGGCGCGCACATCGGGGTTGATGCGCCCCTCGAAGTTGCGGTTGCCCGAGAGCACAGCGGCGACAACTAAATCGCCGTCCTTCACGCCCTTAGAAATCTCCTCCGGCAAGGGGCCGGAGTTCCCGATGCAGGTAGTACAGCCGTAGCCCACGATGTGGAACTTGAGGGCCTCGAGGAAGGGCGTGAGCCCCGCCGCGTCGAGGTATTCCCCCACCACCTTGGAGCCCGGAGCCAGCGAGGATTTGACCCAGGGCTGGGTGTCCAAACCGGCCTCGACGGCTTTTTTGGCGAGGAGCCCCGCGCCCAGCATCACCGAGGGGTTGGAGGTGTTGGTGCAGGAGGTGATCGCGGCGATGACGACGGAGCCGTGCTGGAGGTCAAACTCATCGCGCCCGCGTTTGACGGTCACTTTGGTGTCGAGCTGGGTTGCTGAAAGCCCGAAGCCGCCCTCTTTGACATCTTTGGTGAGCGAGAGCTGGAAGCTCTTTTTCACGTCCCCCAGGTCAATCCGGTCCTGCGGGCGCTTGGGGCCGGAGAGGGCGGGGATGACCGTGCCGAGGTCTAGCTCGAGGTACTCGCTGTAGGTCGGCTCGGCCTCGTCGGTGCGCCACAGACCGGTGGCTTTGGTGTACCCCTCGACCAAATCTATGAGTTCGTCAGGCCGCCCGGTGAGCTTGAGGTAGGCCAGGGTCTCGGCGTCAATGGGGAAGAAGCCCATCGTGGCACCGTATTCCGGCGACATGTTGGCGATGGTCGCGCGGTCGGCGATGGGGAGGCGGGAAACGCCGGGGCCATAGAACTCCACGAACTTACCCACCGCGCCGTGTTTGCGGATCATCTCGGTGACGCGCAAAACCAGGTCCGTCGCGGTGGCGCCCTCGGGCAGTTGCCCGTGCAGCTTGAAACCGATCACCTTGGGGGCCAGCATATAGTAGGGCTGCCCCAGCATCACCGCCTCGGCCTCGATCCCGCCCACGCCCCAGCCCAGCACGCCCAGGCCGTTGATCATCGTGGTGTGGCTGTCGGTGCCGACAAGTGAATCGGGGAAGGCGTAGAGCTTGCCGTCCTCGTCCTTGCGGCTCATCACCACGCTGGCGAGGTACTCCAAGTTCACCTGATGCACGATCCCCGTCCCCGGCGGCACCGCGCGGAAGCCCTTGAGCGCGTTCTGGCCCCACTTGATGAGGCGGTAGCGTTCTTCGTTGCGCTGGTACTCGAGTTCCACGTTCTGCGCGAAGGCATACGAAGTGCCGAAATAGTCCACCTGGACGGAGTGGTCAATCACCAGGTCCACCGGCACGCCGGGATTAATCGCCTCGGGGTCGCCGCCGTTTTTGGCGATGGCATCGCGCATCGAGGCCAGGTCCACCACGGCGGGAACCCCGGTGAAGTCTTGCAAAATCACCCGTGCCAGCATCAGCGGTACGCTGACCTCGCCGGGGTCGGGCTGCCAGTTGGCTAGATTAATCACGTCCTGGCGCGAGACTTTGTACTCGTCGTGGTTGCGCAACAGGCTTTCCAGCATCACCCGGATGCTGTAGGGCAGCTTGGAAACCGGGGCGATGCCTTGGCGTTCTAGCTCCAGGAGGTCGTAGTAGTGAATTTCCCCCATCTTGGTGCTGAGGGTTTTGCGGGCTCCAAATTCATCTCTGTAGGCCATAAAGCTCCTTTCAAGGCCAAACCAGCCCTAGAGTGCCCCGCCGCTAGGGGCAAAGCACAAGGTTAGCGAAGCCTTCTAAGTTTACTCGGCTATTTCCAAGTAAAAAAGACTTATGAAAACGGAAAAGCTTCCGCTTCTGAGTTTTAGGGGCTGGTTTCGGTGCCGGGAGGGTGCGCCCTCGCTTTAGCCTCTATAGTGTACCGCAAAATCGTCCTGGGTTTGGGCGTAATGCACGATGTAACTACACACCGGCGGTTAGGCGGGCGCACACTCTGGTTATCGGTCACATCTCCAGACCGATTTACGCTTTACAGTAGGGGGGTATCAAAACATTTATGGAAGAACTCAGGACCACGCTCACCGATGCCCCGCCTGGGCTGGAACGGGGGCTTTACCTCGAGAACCACCGCCTTCTTTTGCCCTGGTACACGCCGCACCGGGCCGCACGGATGCTCCTCGGCTTGGAGGACGGGCGGCCCGACAAGGATACCCTGACCTGGAACGAGATGGCCTGTCTGGGGGGCCTCGAGTGCAGCATCGCCGGGAAGTTCGTGGTAGACGAAACGGTTGACCCCGAAAAGCATTGCCTGCGGCTGGTCGAGTTCCCCGGTCCGGATGAGCCCACTGAAGCCGTATACGCACGGGTCAAGGCCCATCTGGTAGGGCGGCTGGGGGAGACTACGCTGGAGTACGACGGTTCGGAAAGCCGCCTCAAAGCCTTTGCTGAATGGGACGGCGACGAGGTGATGTGGAAGGTCGTGGGCGGGGACAAGGACGAGTGCGTGGGCGAGCTGTGGCGCAAGCCGTTCCCGAAAGAATATCTAAAGCTAACCCTGACGAGTTTTTGAGGGGTTTGGTCCCTTCAATTTACATCCATAAAAGACAGGCCCCTAACCGCGAGTTTATGCCATTTGCCAAGCGGCTAAGTCCCTTCCTACGCCGAGGAGAGGGTTAGGGTAAGGTAGATGTCGAAGGCATATATTCATGTCACTTCCAGGAGAGATTCTTCACCCTTAACTTCATTGCCCCAGACACGAATCATGTTGATGCCTAAAAGTCAGCAACATGGTAAACGTGCGACCTCGGAGCAAACCCCCAAGCCACTCGCAGAGTCTACGTCCCTCTACGCTGTGGGGAACAGTTTTTATCAAGCTACGAAGATATAAAAGCTGCTCGGAGAGCATTAGCGGATCGGGCCTTACTTCCCCGAAGCCGTCTGGTGCTGCGGGATGTGCACGAGGGTGTGGGCGACCCGGTGCGCCTCCCTTGCCAGCACCAACCCACCCTCGGGGACGGGCCAGACCATCATGTCGTGGAGCTTGCGGGGGATCAGACCGGTAGAGGAGACGTAGACCTCGCTCTCCTGGAAGCGCAGGCTGAGCACCGTCCCGCCCGCCTTGACGCTGCTGGGGCTGTCGCCCACCGTGGTAGAACCGATATTCCCGGCCAGGGTATCGCGCGAGGGCGGCTGGAAGCCCAACCACTCGGAGAGTTCGCGCCGCAGGTTTTGACCGTAGGCCTCCAGGCCCATCGCCTCGGCGGTCTCGGAGAGCAGAGCGGGCCAGTTTTGGGTGCGCTCGATGCGCCCTCTGACGGTCTCGAGGCCCTTCCGCGCGAAGTCCTGTAGGTTATCTACCGTAGCCTCGCCGTACTTCGAGGCCGACTCGGGGCCGAACTGGGCGTAGTTGGTCTCACCCTTGAAGCGCATGGAGAGGGCGCGCATCAGCCGAAGATAGGCGTAGTCGCGCTCGGGCCACATCAAATAGGCCAGCACCCGGCCCTCGGCGAGCAGGTTAGAGAGGGTGGCGGCCTCTCTAGGCTCCAGCCGCAGGTGCAGGTAATCCTTGTGCCGCAACACCTGCAGCTCGGCGTCGCGTAGGGTCAGGGTGAACCAGGGGTGTTCGTCGAGCGAACGCTCTTGGCCTTCCACGCTGAGGCCGTAGAGCTGGCCGGTTTGGGAGATGGCGATCTCGTGCCCCTCCAGCCGCAGCCGCTGGGGTTGGAGCCGCAGGGTGAGCACCCGTGTATCCGGGGAAATCTCGCTGAGGGCATAGTCCGGGTTCTGGGCCCCAAAAATCTTCTGTGGGATTTGCGGCCAGGGCGTCTCGCCCCGCGGGGCGGGCAGGTAGCGCGAGAGCAGTACACTGATCCGCTCGATAGCTGCAGCGAAGCGGTTTTTGTCCTCTTCGTGTACCAGGGCCATGCGCCGCTCCTCGGCGGCGGCGGCTTGCAGGCGCTCCTCGAGCTCGCGGATTTGCCCGACCCCGAGCTGCTGGCGCCGCGCTTCCTCCAAGGCCCGCCGCAGGGTGTCCACGTTCGGCCCCTTGATGCTGGTGCGCAGCGCGCCCTCGCTGTCGAGGATTCGCCTGGCAAAGCGGCGCAGGTAGGGGACGGTCTCTTCGGGGGGCAGGTTGAGCTTGTCCGAGAGGGTGTAGGTCTGGCGGAAGAGTTCGGTCAGCATGGCCTGGCCGACCTCGGTATTTTCCAGCGCTACCCTTGGGTCGGAGAGCCCCGGAATGGCGTGCGAGAGGGAGAACCTCGAGAGGTTATAGTCCCCGGCGAACTGCGGGGTGGCCGAGTAAGCCTCCAAGTTTTGCAGGATGGCGTAAACCATCCGCAGCTCGTCGCGCTTGCCCTGGTTGAACTGTTTGGCCGCCCGGCCCAGGTCTTTCTCCAGCCGCGACCAGTACAGGGCCTCGGTCAGCTTGTCCAGCACCTCGCGCTCGGGGCTCACCGGGGCGGGGCCTTCGTCCTCGATGAGGATGGCGATGTCCGGGGGCGGCTCCTCGGCGACGCTCCCATAGCCGGGCCGGTGGGCCTTGAAACGCGAGTCAATCTCGCGGAAACGCTTGCCCAAAGGGCCGCTCAGGTTGGAAGCGATCAGGCTCTGGCGCAGCCGGTTGAGCCCCGCCAAGCCGCCCTTGGGCTCCGCCCCGCGCGCCAAGTCGTCCACCTTGTATTCGTAGAGCTCGAGTAATTCGACCAAGCCTGCCGTCATTGTGCGGGTATTATAAGGTGTCATGCGGTTGGCGCGGCTCGAAATTGCCACAGAATCGAATATCGGTCGCCGGAGGAGGAACAACGAGGACTTCCACCGGGTGGCCGTTCACCCCACTCCTTCCGGCAACCTCATCCTTCTGGCCGTCGCCGACGGCATGGGCGGGGCCGAGGCGGGGGAACTCGCCAGCAAACTCGCCATCGAAGGGGTGAGCGAGGCTGCGAGAAGCTACGCCGAACACCTCACCACCGGCCGCCCCGGCGTGAACTTGGGCACGGTGATGGATAAGGCCCTGCGGCTCTCGCAAAAACGCATCGTGCAGGAGGGGGCTCGCGTACCCTCGCGCAAGGGCATGGGCACCACCCTCACCGCGGTGATGCTCACCGAATGGAACCGCCAGGCGGTAATCGGGCACGTGGGCGACACGCGGGCCTATCGCTACTCCTCCGGGAGGTGGACCCAGCTCACCCAGGACCACTCTTGGGTGGCGATGCAAGTCCGGCAAGGGGTGCTTCCCGCCGACCAGGCCGAAGCCCACCCCTGGCGGCACATGCTCACCCAGGCCCTGGGCTTAGCCGACGTCAAACACGATATCATCCCGGTGAACTTCGCGCCGGGCGAGGTGATCACCCTGACTACCGACGGCCTCTACGGCCTGGTTCCCCCCGAGGAGTGGAACGTGAGCGGGGATTTACAGTCGGCGCTGGAAGACTGGGTAAGCAAGGCGCTGGTTCGCGGTGGCACCGACAACATTACCGTGGTGGGGGCGAGGTTTCGATGAGTTACGTAATTGCGATTTTGCTGGTGGCAATCTCCACCGCGTTGGTGCTGCGGTTTAACCGGGTCTGGGTGATGTTGGCGATCATGGGGGCACTGCTCCTGGGCTTGGGGGTGTTGGGGGCCAGCCCGCTGGTGCTGCTGCAAGCCGCCCTTCTGGGCCTAGCCTCGATGTGGGTCCCGCCGGGACGTGCCCCGGTGAAGCCGCGTCCCAAAGCCCCGGCCCAGAGCAAGACCAAGACCAAACCCAATGCCAAGATCAGCTTGGGAGGCAGTGGGCTCACCGGCGGCAGCAACGTCAGCGGCCTCGAGGCCACCTACGACGTCTTGGAAAAGGTCGGGATCGGCGGGATGGCGACGGTCTACAAGGCCAAGACCAAAAAAGACAGCCGCATCGTGGCGCTCAAAATCCCGCAGGAAAAATACGTCGGGGACGCCCGCTTCGTCCGTCGATTCCACCGCGAAGCTGAGCTCTTGGCCCATTTAGACCACCCCGGCATCGTCAAGGTTTATGACCACGGCAACCACGGCGACACCCACTACATCGCCATGGAGTTCCTCGACGGCGAGGGGCTGGACCGCCTGATCGAGAACAAAAAGCTCTCGGTGGCGAATCTGGTCGAGGTGATGGGCCGGGTCGCCGAGGCCCTCCAGCACATTCACGCCCAAGGCATCATCCACCGCGATATCAAGCCCGGCAACATCATGGTGCTCAAAAACGCGGTGCGCGAGGATGGGAGCGTGGACCCGCGCGGGGTGCGCCTGATGGACTTTGGCATCGCCGCGGGCAAGGTGCTCACCCGGCTCACCATCACCGGAGCGAGGATTGGCACCCCGGTTTACATGAGCCCGGAGCAGGCCAAGGGCCAGCGGATTGACCATAAGTCGGACATCTACAGCTTCGGGGTGGTGTTCTACGAGGCCCTGACCGGCCAGCCGCCCTTCCAGGGGGCCTACGAGGCGGTGATTCACCAGCAGATCACCCAGATGCCCGCCCCGCCCAAACAGGTCAACCCCGACATCCCCCAGGCCCTCTCCGACCTGGTGTACCGGATGCTTGAGAAAGACCCCGAGAAGCGCCCTGGCCTTGAGGCCATCCTGGAAGTCCTGCGCGGCAAGTGGCAGGAAGACCCCGGCCTCTCCGCGCCAATCTACCTGGCCTTGGCGGTCGAGACCAAGAAGGGCACCCTGCGTCTGATGGACCTCCAGGGAACCTTGGTGCGGATGTGGAGTGGGGTTGGGAGCGGGCGCGGGATGTTCCCCTCCCCGCCCCTCTCCCTCTCCACCGACGAGAAAAGCGGCTTCTGGATTAGTTTGTTCGAGTACGGCGGCGGCGCGGTGCGGCTGATCCACCGCTTCGACGTGGACGGCGAGATCACCGCCTCGATGGCCCCCTACGGGATGAAGCTGGGCGAGCTACTCTACCCCGCCAGCCTGGCCGCGATCCGCGACGGCCTCTTGGTGCTGGACGGCGAAACCTGCACCATCACCCGCTTTGACCGTGCGGGCAACCCGACCGCCCGCTTTGGCGGGACCGGGCAGGGGCGGGGCCTTTTCGACTCACCCAAGGCCATCGCCGCCAACGCCAACTACGTCTTCGTGCTCGACAGCGGCAACCGGCAGATTCAGCGCCTCACCCATGACGGCGAATATTGTTCGCGTTACGCCTTCCGCAAGAGCAAGGAGTCGCAGGAACTGCGGCTCTTAGCCGGGGTCGGCGTAACCCCCGATGACCACCTGCTGATCTACGACGCCGACAGCCAGAAAATCCGCAAGCTGACCTTGGAGGGCGAGGTGGTGAGCTCCTGGCCGCTCCCGATGGAGGAGGGTGAGGACGCGAGCGCGCAGGTCGAGATGGTGGTGCTGGGGGATGTTCTCTACGCCATCCGGCGCGGGGCCAGCAAGGTGCACCGGCTGAGCCTGAGCGGGCAAGCCCTGCCGAGCCTGGAGGTCTACGCCCCCCTGCGCGGCATCGCCCTGTGGAAAAACCCCAAGGTTGAGGGCGCGGGGGCAGCGCGGGTGGGGGCTCGAGCAGGCGATTAATTCGGTCCAATCGGTGTTTTAGAGACTTTTTGTTTATCGTCCCACGCGTCAGGGTGAGATTCCTCAGAGTATGAGAAAACTTTGTTTTGTACTTGAGCCATGAACGAGCGGCGCGACTAGGGGCGATTCATGAATCGCCCCTACTTTCTCCATAGGTTGACGGGCCGGACGCAAAAAACGGGTTTTCTTACCCGAAAGATTTGCGTCGTGACCCGCGCCGGACAAGGGGCCCGTCGTCCCCACAAAGGCTGCAATGAGGTTATGGGGTGGGTTGAGCCGAGATTTGCTCGAGCTGCCCCAAATGGTTCAAATCGTGCCCGGCGAGGAGTCGCACGGCCACGCCAAAGGTTTCCTCACCGCGCTCAGGGTGATGATACTTCCGCTCCCAGACGGATTTATCCAAGCCCCTTAGCCACGCTAAATTCCAGGCCCGTAGCGCCAGAAGGGTGTTCAGAGCTAGCTCGAGCGGTAGCTTTTTGTTCTGGCTTACCCAGGCATCCTGGTCGAAGGGCTGGATGGTTTCGACCCCCGCCACAATCTGCCGCAGCCGGAACCCTATGCCAAGCTCGGCATCCGTCAGGTGGCAGAGGAGTTCTCGTGCGGTCCACTTCCCCGGAGCATAGCTTTGTTCAGAGCGCTCGAGTAGGGCAGCGGTCATGGCCTCCAACTGCTTCGGCGTCTCGCTCAGAACAGTTATTGGGTTGCGGTCTGCGAGCAGCCCCAGGATGCGCCTCCGGTATTCGCTCATGGCCGCATCTTACCTTGGCTCACAGCCAGCGCCTCCAAACCGGCGCATACTTGACCTCATGAAACTTCTCTTTTGGGCGCTGATCCTAGGTTTGTTCGGCTCACGCGGGCTGGCCCAAGGCGAGGCTGCGCCGATGCTCAAGGTGCAGGACTCCTACGGCAAGCCGGTGGACTTCGCCGCCTTGACCAAGGCTGGGGATTACGTGTTGCTGTGGTTTTACCCCAAGGCCAAATCCCCCGGCTGCACCGCGCAGGGCAAGCGCTACACCGACCTCTACGACGAGTTCAAGCGGCTAAACGTGGCGGTGTTCGGCGTCAGCCACGACCCCAGCGCGGAACAATGTGATTTTATCGAAAAACTCGCCCTCAAAGGCGGGATGCTTCCCGACCGGGACGGCGCAATCGCCAAGGCCTTCGGGGTGGGCGGGCTGTTCGGGTTTTACAACCGCGACACCGTGCTCATCAACCCGCAGGGCAAGATCGAGCGGGTCTGGCGCGGGGTGAACCCCTTCAAGGACGCGGATACGGTGCTTCAGTACGTGAAGGATAAAGCGGGCAAATGAAGGCGGTGGTTATTGGAGCCGGGGTCGGCGGGTTGACGACGGCGGCGCTCCTAGCTAAAGCGGGTCTCGAGGTCACGGTCCTGGAAGCCCACACCTATCCGGGCGGCTCGGCAGGGACGTTTTTTCACAAAGGTTATCGCTTCGACGCTGGAGCGACCTTGCTCGCGGGCTTTGACCCTGACGGGATTTTCCCTCGATTGGAAAAGTGGCTCGGGGTCGCGTTCCCCGTTCGCAAGCTGGATGAAGGCGAGGGCCTGATGCGCGTCTGGCTGCCGGACGGGCGCACTGTGGACCGTCCGGTCGGGAGAAAGTACGAACTCGAGGCCCAGCTCGAGACCTTCGGCCCGTCGGTAAAGCCCTTCTGGGAGTGGCAGGAACGCCGTGCCAGAGCGCTCTGGTCCGTAGCGGAAGGCTTGCCGTTCCCGCCTGCGGATGCCAGGGAGTTCGTCAGGCTTGCTCAAAGGGGTTTGCCCTGGGCGCTGCAAAACCTACGTGACCTGCCGGGGATTCTGGCGGATTTTGTAAAGAGAACCTCGAGCCACGCCCCTTCCGACCCCGCCTTCCAGCGCTTCCTCGACGCACAGCTCCTTATCGCCTCCCAGGCCGATGCCGCCCACACCTATGCCTTATTTGGTGCGGCCTGTTTGGACTTGCCCCACCGCGGTCCGGCGATACCCAAAGGCGGAACTGGGGCGATTGCCCAGACCTTAGCCAAAGCGGTCCAGCAGCATGGTGGGCAGGTCTTATACCGCCACCGTGCAAAGAAACTCATCGTCCAGAACGGCGAAGTCAAAGCGGTAGAAATCGCTTTGGGGGGCCGCAGACGGGGAGAGAAAGAACGGCTGGGTGCCGACCTTTTCGTCGCCAACCTCACCCCTGGCGATTTAGCCGCCCTGACCCCACAACCCGGAACCCACAACCCTCCTCACGACGGTTGGGGCGCCTTCATGATCCACGCGGCCATCCCCGAGTCTGCGATTCCACCCGGGCCACCCTACCGCCAGTGGGCCGGGGATGGCGATTGGACCTTCATCAGCCTGAGCGACGCGGGGGACCCATCGAGGGGGCCGGGGGGGACTCGAGTCCTCTCAGCTTCGGTGCACACCTCGCTCTCCGAGTGGCGCGGCCTGAAAGAGGACGAATACGAGGCCAAGAAAAAGCTCTGGCAGGACCGCGTGGTCGCTCAAGTTGAACGCATCATCCCTGGTTTTCGTGAATCATCCGCGCTGATTCTCGGAGCCACGCCGCGCACCTTCGAGTTCTACACCTCACGCCGGGACGGCTGGGTGGGCGGCTACCCGCAGATTCATCCGCTGCGCACGCCCTCGCCGCGCACTTCCTTCACCAACCTCTTTAGGGTTGGGGAGACCATTTTTCCGGGGCAGTCGGTTCCGGCGGTGGCGATGGGGGGATTGCGGGCGGCGGAGTTGGTGTTGTCACGGCTGGGTGGGCGCTCGGAGCCTGCCACCCACCCCGGTGAACCCAACGTATAACCCATCGAAGGCCTCGAGCGGCCCCTCGAAGCCGGTAATGCTGTTGGTTTGGAAGGCGCGAAGTGTTTGGATTGGGGTTCCAGTACCGAGGAGTACGCCGTAACTCCAATCTAAAACGGACCCCCTGAGCTCCCACTCGGGGTTCCAGCCACCGAGTCCACGCAGCTCGGGCGGGGTGTAACTCTGTGCCGCGGTGCCCGGCTGCCAGGTTTCCCAGCGGTGCTCCTGGTCGCCGAACCCAAAAGTGCTGAGCAAGGGGAATGCCAAACTGCTGAGGCTGGACGGCTGGTTTTCTGGACGGTTCGCGACAGGATGTCCGTTCTCCAACCGTACTTCGGGCCCTTTGGGAAGCGGAGGCAAGGGCAGCAGAACATCTCTTGGATCGTTCAAGAAGCGGAAGGCCATCTGAAAGTCGCCGTTCCCATTCTCGGAAGATTCGATGGCAAACGAGCTGAATTCATAGCGGTCACACGGGCGAACCGCTGAGGTGGGAAGCCTACCATAAAACGCCGCGTTGCTCTCACCCACCGAGTCCCCGAGCCATGCCACAGCTCCCCCGCAGGAGTGCCAGCGAACTGAGGCGGGGGCGGTAGGTTGGCCGGTGATTTGCCAGCCGCTCACCTGCAAGATGTAAGCGGTGAGGGGTAGGGCTTTGGGACCGCTGAAATCCAGCTCGAGCACCCCGGTTTGGGGTTGAAACTGCCTAAACAGCAGCATCCGGTCGGGGGCGTTGGAGGTTAGCAGTTTCCGGGTGGCAATTAGGTCTGGCGCTGAGCTAGAGGGCAGCTCAAGCGACATAGTGGGTGTGTTAAGACCGTTCAATTGTCCCGAGCGACCGATATATAAGGTGGCGCTTTGCCGCGCCCTCGAGCGGCTGACATTCAGCCCCTTAAGGGCTACCTTCACCTCAACTAGCTGCTCGGGTGCGGGCTCGTGCGGTTTAGAGCCGTCCTGACACTGCCAGCGCAAACTCGGTATTTCATCGGCTGCCATCCGCAGGTGGGTTACGTTGCCCGCGCAGACTACCACCCATTCGTAGAAGCGCTCCCTGGCCTCGCTTTGGTAACGGGTTTGGCTCGGGGGATGAACCTGCCAGGGCCCGTTGCCGTCGCGGAACGCAGCCCATTGTGGGGTGTCGGGGACGAGCTCGAGTTCCACCGAGGTTGCCATACCGACCCCGAGTGCAAAGGCAACAGACAGCAGGGGCTTCATGCCCTGATTGTGCGGGAAGTTTGTAAGGTGTGCTAGAGCTACCCGGCGCATTTCCGTATACAACGGGGTTTATGAACCTCGTCTGGCACCGCGCCGACCTGCGCACCCACGACCACCAAGCGCTAGATACCGCGCTCAAAGCCGGACCTACGCTGGGATTAGTGGTCTTCGACCCGCTCATCCTGAACGCAACCTCCGCCCGGCGGCGGGCCTGGTTTTACGCGAACACCAAAGCGCTGCGGGAGGCCTACGCCAAACGCGGTGGCACCTTACTGGTGCGTACGGGTAAGCCCTGGGAGGTGTTGCCAAAGCTGGTTGCCGAGTTGGGCATCCACCAGGTCTTCGCGGTCAAGAACTCCACCCCCTACGCTAAGTTCCGCGACCAGCAGACCGAGGATGCCCTGAGCGGGCGCATCGGTTGGCTCGAGGGGCAATACATCCAGGAGCCTGGCCATATCGTCAAGCCGGATGGCACGCCCTATACCGTGTTCACACCCTACTCCAAGCGCTGGTGGATGAGCGACCAAGGCCGTGCACTCCCCGCACCCGAACGCTTTTCCGCGGTGAAGCTGGCAGCGGGGTATCCCTTTGGCGACATCCCCGAGGAGAAATCCGACATCGAGTTACCTGCCGCAGGGGAGGAACCCGCCTTGAAGGCCCTCGAGGTTTTCCTGCGCGAGAAGCTGCCAAACTACCACCAAACCAGGGACCGCCTCGACGGTTCGGGGACCTCGAGGCTTTCCCCTTACTTCACCCTCGGGGTGCTCTCGCCCCGGCTGGCCGCGCAAAAGGCCCTGAAGGTCGGCGGGGAAGGGGCCAGAAAATGGGTGAGTGAGCTGGCCTGGCGCGATTTCAGTGGGGACCTGCTCTACCACCACCCGCAGATGCTCAAAACCGCGTTCGACCCGCGCTGGGAGTCATTGCCCAAGGTGGACGACCCCGAGCTATACGATGCCTGGCTCCACGGCCAGACCGGGATACCGGTGGTGGACGCGGCGATGCGCGAGTTGCAGGCTACCGGGTTTGTCTCTAATCGGGCCCGGATGGTGGTGGCCCAGTTCGCAGTCAAGCTGGCCCTGATGTACTGGAGCAAAGCCGAGCGCGACTACCGCAACCTGCTGCTGTGCGGCTGCAACGCCTCCAACCTGCAAGGCTGGCAGTGGGCCGGGGGCCTCGGGGTGGATGCCGCGCCCTACTTTCGGGTTTTCAACCTGACCAACCAGGCCCTCACCCACGACCCCGGCGGCGAGTGGCTAAAGAAGTGGGTGCCCGAATCAAAGGGGAACCCTGAGCCCTATAAAAAACCTGTCCTGGACTTAGAAGCTGCCCGGCGCCGTTACTTGGCCGCCGCCGAGAAAATCGCCAAGTCGGGTCCTCGGCAAGCGCCGCCTAAAGGGTAAGGTTGCCCCAATGCGACTCAAAGGCTTCAAGGAGGGTCTGCCTAGCAAGGTTTGCCCGGTGTGCGCGAGACCCTTCCAGTGGCGCAAAAAATGGGCGCGCCACTGGGACCAGGTGAAGTATTGCTCCCGGCGCTGCCGTCAGGAGGCCAGCTGCAAGGGGGCTTGATGGGCGAGACGATTGCAATTGGGTTGCTGTTGTGGGCCCTTCCCTGGATGGGCGCGGCGATGGTTGGCTTGTGGCGGGCTAAAAGCGAGTTCTGGCGGGCCTTCTGGCTGATGAGCGGGGTCTGGGCCTTTATAGACGCGGGGATCGCCCTGTTCGGGCTGCTGGGCGGTGAGCCCACCGCTGATGGCTTGCGCCGGGTTTTGTGGATTAATGCCGGTTTAGACGTGGCTTACGTGCTGGTGGGGTTATTCTTATTGGCCCGCAAGGGTGCACTGAACAAGGGATTGGGTTGGGCAATCGTGGTTCAGGGGGTTTTTCTGCTGGGGTTTGACGTGCTGCACGCGTTGCGCGTTTAGCAATCAGGGTTCATCAAGCCAACCTTAAGCGTACTCGAGCCTCGACTAAGCTGATGCTCAGCTTAGAGCTGGAGACTGAACCGGTGGTGACTTGCGGGTCATCTGAAAGGAGTTCTCCCATGAAACGGTGGTTGTTCCCATTGTGCTTGGCTCTGTTTGGATTAGCTTTCGCCCAAGACCCCACCTTACCGGGCAAACCGGGGCCAAACGATGCCCTGGTGCGGGTGGCCCATCTCGTCTCTGACGGGCCAAAGGTGGATATTCTGAATGGCGACAAAAAAGTGTTCGAGGAACTGGCGTACAAGGATGTCACCCCATACGCCCCCGTCCCTGCGGGCGAGGTGACATTTGCGGTGGTCGAAACCACCAAGACCACGCCGCGATTGCTGGAGGTCAAGGTTAAGCTCGAGGCCGGGAAGCGGTACACCATCGCGGCGATGGGCACGGCTAAACAGCTCCAAGGCCAGGTTTTGAACGATGATTTCAACATAGACCCGAATCAGGCTACGGTGCGGGTGGTTCATGCCTCGGCGGACACCCCCGCCGTAGATGTGGCGGTAAAAGGCGGCACGGTGCTCTTCAAGGGACTCAGCTTCGGGAAAGCCTCGGCCTTTACAGGGGTGAAAGAGGGGACCTATGACTTGGAGGTCCGCCCGGCGGGTAAGACTGAGGTCGCGCTGCCGCTTTCCGGTCTGGCCTTCGCCTCCGGCAAGGTCTATACGGTGTTCGCGGTAGGCAGCTCGGCGGACAAAACCTTGGATGCGGTGGTGGTCGAGGATACTTATTCGCTGCAATAGGGGTCCGGGGAAGGTCAAAGACAACCCCTCTGGCCTTCCCCACCCGCGCTGATGTGTTTCCGTAAATCAAATCTGGGACAAGTGCAGATAATAACGTGACCAAGGGGAGGTTTCGTCTTGCCTTGCCCCCTTGCTAAGGGGGGCCTTCCGAGGTTATACAGGTCAAATGCTAGACGAATCTACCGTGATAGATGGCGGGATTCCGCTATACCAGCTCCTTGAGCTAACCGAGGGGCTGGTTCGGCCCCGACCATAGTTCTACAACATCCCCGCCAGGAAACCCTGCTCCCGCACGCTGCGGATGAGGTCCATCACGGTGAGCTTGAAAGGGTCATACTCGATCTCGAGCTGCCCTGGCTCCCCCGACTTCACGCTGCTCACGCCGTCCATTTTCAGCAGCGCGGCGCTCACCTTTTCCACCTGCTCAGGTCGCTCCAAACCCCTCACGCCCAACAGCACCCGGTTCATCTCGCCCTCGATTCTACGGCGAACCGCGGCTTAGGCGGGTTATTCCAGCACGCCGCCGACCTCCCCGCGCAGCCCCCGGCTGCCCAAGACCCGCACCGCCAACAGGAGCGGGCCAACGGTGAAGCCATTTTCGCTCAAAGCCCGGACCACCGGGGCATTCCCGGCGTCAATGTGGAGGGCGACCTCGTAAACCCCGGCATCATAGGCGGATTTCACCACCGCCGCGATCAATCCCCGGTAGGCCTCCTCGGAGTCGGCCAGCAGCCGGGTGATCAGCACCGTCACCTGGTCGCCCTGCCACACCGCCTGGGCCAGCACGAAGCCGTGCACCTCCCCGGCGAAATGGGCCAGAAAGCTGTGCCCGCTGCGGGAAAAGAAGCGCAGCGCGGCGGGATTAGTGCGGTAGCGGTGTGCGGGTTGGTCGCCCAGGAGCTTTTTCTCGAGCCGTTCCAGCGCCGGGAAATCGAATTCTTGGAAGTCGCGGTAGGTCATAGGATTAGGGTACAGGGCTCCGGGGACCGGGGGCCGGGGAAAAAGAGGGGCTTTGACGCGGGCGGTACTGGAAGAAATAGAACTCGGCGATCAGGGTGAGCGCAGCTAGAAGGGCCAGCCACGGCGCTAGTTGCACCGTCCGGGTCGGGGGTAAGGGTCGGTTTGGGGTGGGGCGCGGGAGCAGGGTCTGGCTGCTCGCCAATAACCCCTTTGGGACGGCGCTTCTCGGGGTGATCAGGTTATAGAGCAGGACGGGGAACGCCGGGATGTTCTGCAAGGTCTCGGCGGGGGGCAGATAGAGGCCGCCCGCGCTGTACCAGGCCAGAGCTTGTCCGGTTGCGCTCGTCGCCAAGGGCTGCCAGCCGGTTCCGCCGGGTTTGGGCGGGATGGAAAGGGTGTATCCGACCAGCTCGGCCCCGCGCAGGTAGGGGAGGGTGCGCTCGACGTCGTAGACGGTGGCTTGGCCGCTCGAGGTCCGGGCGAAGTAGACGGTGAACTCTTTAGGAGCAGCTTTAGGCGTGCCGATCTCAAAGGCAAGCTCCGCGGGGGAACCGCGCAGGGTTCCCAGCAGCCCCAGGAGGCGCTCGAGCGCGGGCGAACTGCCCGAGACTTGCACCCGCACCAGCCTGCGCGAGAACGCAGCTTCATCATCGAGGCGCAGCACGTCATTCCCGGCGATGCGGGCGCGGAAACTGGTGAGGGGAACTTCCAAACTGGCATATCCACCTGCTGGGACCTGCACTGAATAGGCTTTCCCGTCCACGTTCACCTGGCCCTTCCATAGCCCCGGCCCGCTGTTCGCCAAGGCCACGAACCCCGTCTCTACCGCGGTAATCCCCACGTTCTGCCCGTTCCCCGCGACGTTGACGTAGCCGTCCGCCCCTTTGGGTGCGGGTGTGTCGGCAACGACCAGGGTTCTCGCGTCGGGCAGGAGCGCTTTGCCGCGTGCGATGCCCCTCTCGAGGTCCCCGGTTCGGTCCTCAGCGCGAATTTGAGCGAGTGGTCCCAGTAGACTCCGACCCAGCGCAGGGCCAAACGCTTGGGGCTCGCTGCCCGCTACGACCAGGACGGCTCGAGGGGCAAATTCTAATCGCTTTCGGGCTTCTTCCTTAGCCTTGTCTAACCGGCTCGGGGACACATCAGTAGCGCTCATCGAGGCCGAGGCGCTGATGACCACGACGAGTTCGCCGGGTTGGTCTAAGGAGAGTTTAGGCGCGGACAGGGCCAGAATCGCCAGACTCGCCGCCAGCAGCAGTAAAAACAGTCTTATGTCGAACTTGCGCCGCGCCCGGCCTTGCCGCAGTGCCTTCTGCCACAGCCACAGCCCGGCGACTTTGCGCTCGGGGGGCTGTCTACGGCGATACCACCACCAAATCAGCCCGAGCACCGGAGGGAGGGCTAGCAGGAGCCAGGGGAGCGCGAAGGCCAGTTGCACCCTTCCAGAGTACGGGGATGGTGGGTCAGCAATCATGAACCCCTCGACAAAGCCCTGCGCCGGATGTTAGCGTTTCCGGGAATCAATCTGGAGGTGGGAATGCGCCGTTTGGGAATCTTCGTCATGCTTTTGGGCATGTGGGTGGGTAGTTCGGCGTTGGCGCTGGGGTTTTCGGTGCGGGGGGCGCTGTGGTATTTCGGGGCGTTTGGCCTCGAGGCCGAAGCCGAGTACGCCGATAAGCTCGACCAAAACCTGACCTGGGGCGTACGGGCCAGCTTCCAGGGCTTGCCGCTGAGCAGCCCGGTGCTGATCGTCCCCAACGGGTTTATTGAGTACCGGCAAAACCTGCTCCAGGACGTGAACACCACCCTGAGCGGGTATGGCAAGCTCGAGATGGGCATCGGCTTAGTGCCGCAGTTTTTCCCCAGGGCGGTCCTGACCGCCGGAGCCGACGGAAGGACCCCCGTCGCCGAGGGCATAGACGGCTTCGCCCAAACAAGCACCTACTTTGACTTCATCCCTACCAACCGCGTCCGGCTGGGAGTCACGGGCCGGGTCGGGGCCGTCCTCATCCCCTTCATCCCTTATCTGGGGGCCGAGTATTACTACGACTTTATTCCCAAGACCAGCGTGCCCAAGGTGTACGCGGGCAGTTTGATGTACCTGTCGCCGCAGATTTTTGTGGGGCTCGAGGGGGGGTTCAACCCTGGCGGGTTCGTCCGGCTGCTCTTCCAGTGGAGCGAGCGGTGAGGGGAAGCGATAAGCTTTGAGCAATGAGCGATCAGCTAAAGGCCAAAGTCAACCCCAACCCCACCCCGCTGCGCGGCGAAACCGGCATCTCCGCCCTGCGGGCACCTCCCCTGATGAACGCAGCGAATAGCGTCTAGGACAGGTGTAGATAATAGCCTGCTCGAGGGGAGTCAGTGCTTACCCCCTTATCAAGGGGGGCCATCCGAGGTCGCACAGGTCATAATCTAGACCGATAGACCTTGATATATAGGGGGATCGTTTTAGACCGCAAGGCGAAGGGCTCGAGTTCACGCTCGAGCCCCTTGCATTTAGCCTTCAGCTTTCGGCTTTCAGCCCACTTACCACTTCACCTCGTAAAAACCCCGGCTGACCAAGCTATCCCCCTCCACCGTCGCGTATGAAAGCCCCGAGCCGAAGCGCTTCGCCAGGCGGCCCAGGAAGTCGGAGAGGCTCTCGGCGATCTCCTTGGAAGACTTGGCATCCATCTGGTTGCCGATGGTCTGGGGTAGGGCATCCCCGAGCTGCGCCGCGCTCATGCTGAGAGCCGCGCCGTTATCGCCGAAACTATAGCCGATGGCGTTGGCCGGGATGCGCACGCGGAACTTTTGGTAGTTGGGGTTGTCCTTCCAGGTCGGCCCGTTCACCGCGTCCAGTGCGTTTTTGCTGGTCGCCACGATAAGGCGGGTGTCCTCGGCCTTGTAGTAGAGCTTCCCGATGAAGCCCACTTCCACCGCCTTGAACCCGCCCTCACCGGGCAGCACTTTGAACCCACCCTTCCCCTGCGGGGTGGCGAAAGCCGCGAGGTTTTGCAGCAGGGCCAGCAGGTTGGCCTCGGCGGTGGCAGGGTCTTTGACCTCAACGTAGAACAGGGTGTGGCCCAAAACGTCTTGCGAACGCCCGTCGGCAGCAGGGGGCGGTCCCTGCACGGTCACGGCGGCGTAATGGGAGCCGAAAGCCGAGAGGTCTAGGTTCAGTTTGGTGTCAAACTCCCTGGCAATCCCGCTCATATAGCTGGCGAACTTGGCGAAGTCCAGCACGCCCGTGGAGACCGACAAGCCTTGCGGCAGATCGGCAGCGTCGTAGGGCTGCCCTTTAGGCAGGAAGAAGCTGGCAAAGGCCGCGTCGGGGGCGGGGTTGACCTCGACCCTGGTCTCATCGGTGTAGCCACCCTCGGTGAGCTTGATCGCGTAGCTAAAGCGTTTGATCACCCTGGCCGCGCCATTGGTACGTGGGGGCAGTTGCAGCGACTGGATCAGGTTTTGTGGCGGGGCACCCCACAGCAGTATGTCACCCGAGACCGGGGCCTGCAGCCCGCGTTTGTTTTGCAGGAAGAGCCGTCCGTACTTAGGTGTGGCGATAAACACCAGGTCGCGGCTGAAGCCGGTGAGGGTGTCTTTATCGCTGCCCACGAGCCACCCGTTCTGGTTCTTGAGCCCCTTGGTATCGCTACGAATCGCTCTCATAGCCTGGGCGCTGGGCCGGGCCATCACAAAGAAGCCGTCGGGGTAGAGTGCTACGGCGGCTCCACCCGAGGCGATGCCCAAAAAGGCCGAGTCGCCCCCGCCTTGCATCCGCATTTCGCGGTTCAGCAGGGCTTCCATCCCGCTCGCTTTCCAGTCGGCGGCGACGCCCTTGAAATAGCGGCTGCCGCTCAGGTTGTTGAGGTAAAACCCGGCCACCGCGCCTTGTGGGGCGAGGGAGAGCAGGTTTTGCGCGAGCGAGGGGCTGAGCAGCAGGACAAATAAAACCAGGAATCTTGCCATGAGACCTATCGTACTGGCCTAGGTCAGGGGAAAACGGTGAATCTGGGCTTGACAAAACGCCGGGGACGGCACAAACCATCCCCGGCCAAAAACCAATCTTTTAGAAGGTTCCCGAGCCGGTGGCGTTGTAGGTGAAGGTCCCGGTGTTGCACCCGGTGTAGGTGAGCTCGAGGAAGTTCCCCAGCCCGTCGTCGAAGCGAATTTTGCCACTGACCGGCCCGGCGGTGCAGGAGGCGTTGAACTTGAGGTCGGTGACGGTCTCGTTTAGGGCAAAGTCGCCCAGAACGAGCGTTCCGTTTAGATTGATGGTTCCCGCGTCGAAGTTATCGAGGTTGCCATCGTTCTTGGGCACATAGCTGCCCTTGAAGTCCAGCGAGCCGTTCCAAGTCTTGTCCTGCACGCCGTTTTTGAAGCTGGTGAGGGCTAGGCTGAACTTACAGTCCACGCTGGCGCTGGTGGAAGTCACGCCTACGGTCACATCCCAGTTATCTACGATGCGGAAAAACTGCTTGCCCTTGGTGTTGGCAGCGGCCCGCTCGTAGAAGTCGAAGCTGAGGTTGCTGGCTTTGGAGGTGAAGCCGCTGTTAGGGTCTGAATCGTTGGAATCGTTGATGTTCACGCTGCCGTTGGTCACTTGGATGAACAGCAGCTTGTCCTCGGTGCAATCTTTGAAAGTGGCGCTATAGCCCACGGGGATTTTATCCTTGTCGTTGTCGGTGAAAACGCTGGCGCTACAAGTTCCGCTCACAAAGCTTTGTCTGGCGCTTTGAGAGGCTGTTCCCTGACCGCCTCCGCGTATACCGCTCACCATCGCGCTGCCCAGGTAAGGGGCCACGATTTTGAGGTTATCGGCCTGAGCCTGGGTCAAGGGCTTGTCGCCCACCTTGGCAGTCTGCGTGCCGCAGGCCGAAAGAGCCAAAGCAAAGCCGCCGAAGTGCCGAAGACCGCTAGATTTCGTAGCTTCATGGGTGTGCCTCCTGGTATGAGGTCTTGCCTAAAAATGATAGACCAATCACTCTAAAGCGGGCAAGCCTAAAGTCCGTTAGGTGAACGTTTCTTAA
>PSMF01000201.1:0-3815 GCA_040290005.1 Meiothermus sp. | reverse complement strand
AGTTTTTACCTGAAGTCATCCCTCAGGAGTCCAGGATGTGTTTGTCCGGGTACAGACCTCAATCAAGGCTTATTTGACAGTTTGTGCATCACCCAAAGAGCCTCTAAAGCGCCTCGAGTTTCGTTATGCTATTGGCATGTCAGATTTGGCTTTTTTAGAGCAATACCGTAACCAAACTTTCAAACCAGGAAGAATAAAAACCATTGAGGAAGCTCGCCAGTTCGTCAAAGAACGGGGGGTTATCTTCTTCTGGCCGATTCAAAATATTGCGCTACCGAGCCTCTGGGTGGCGGTTGCCGGAGACCGTCCGGTGGCGAGCAATCAGCGCGACCCTGGGCACGTCACCTGGGGTTGGAAAGACCGAATGCTGGGCAAGAAAAAGTGGTACTACGCGAAAATCCTCAAGCGCAAGGGTACGATGATCAGCCTCGAGCTGGCCCCCTATTTCTACGCCATCAGCGAGAACTACGGCGACCCGGAGGAGGATTACCTCGAGCAGTACCGTGAGGGCAAACTCACCTCGGAGGCCAAGCAGGTCTATGAGGTGTTGCTTGCGGAAGGCCCGCTTCACACCCAGCTTCTGCGCAAAAAAGCTGGGCTCAAAGGAGAACTTTACAAGTTCGGCAAGGCCCTCGAGGAGCTGCAAGCGGACTTCAAGGTGTTGCCGACGGCAGTGGTGAAGGCCGGTCGCTGGAAGTACGCCTTCGCGTATGAGTGTGTTCATCGGCACTACCCCGAGTTTTTGCAGCAAGCTAGGGCGATAGATGGGATAGAGGCACGAGCGCGAATTCTCGAGGCCTATTTTCGCTCGTTGGGTGCGTCCCTTCTGAGCGATATCCGCAAACTCTTTGGCTGGGATTTGGACGATACGCTCGAGGCCCTCGAAGCTCTCGTCAGCAGGGGCATCTTGATAGGTCGAGAAAACCCCGACCGAGACAGCGTGTTCATGCTGGCGGATTTATACCCGCAGGGTGCAGCGCCGAAAGGTAAAAGTGCCACAAAATCCGCGCGGCAACCGCTCGCCAGGGCCTCCAAGGCTGCGCAATAGCCTCCAGCTCGAGCGCCGACAGCTTAGCAGCCAAACCCTTAAGCCGCTGCATCCCAAGCTGTAACCCCAAATCCCCCACCGGCCATACATCGGGACGCCGCAAGCACATCAACAAGTAAATATCCGCCGTCCAGGGGCCGATTCCTTTTAGTTCTATCAGGCGATTCCTGGCCTCCACATTGTCTAAATGCTCCAACCCATCGAGATCGAACCCGTCCAATATCGCCTGTGATAAATGCCGGACATACGCCATCTTTTGGCGGCTAAAACCAACTGCCTTGAGCGTTGCGTCGTCCAAGGTCAAAAACCCTTCCGGTGTCAGGGGAGTTGCGGCTTTCAACCGCTCAAATGCCGCTTTTGCCGAGGCCAGCGAGACCTGCTGCTCCAAGATGATCCGCACCAGCGCTGCAAAACCCGGTTCTCTTGCCCACAGCGGCGGCGGTCCATAGAGTTGGAGGACTCGAGCCAAATCCGCATCTCTAGCGGACAGGATTTCGGCGGCCTCGAGCAGTGTTTCTTCGTCTAAAATCATGCGTTCACGACCCTGTAGGGACGACGGGCCCTGAGTACCGGCGCAGCTCCAGCCGCGATGTAGCGGTCGCCGATGGCGATACGAGCCGGGGGCTTCACTGTCGCCCCTACAACCCCAAAATCTATTTCACCGGCTGCCCGGCGGCCTCGACCAGAGCGCGGAAAATCCCCCACTGCTGCGGCAAAAGCTCAGGGTGCCACTGCACGCCGAGAAAGAAAGGATGGCCCTCGAGCGTCACTGCTTCCACAATCCCATCCGGCGCGACGGCTGCCGAGCGCAGCCCCGGCGCCAAATCTTTGAGTGCTTGGTGGTGATACGAGTTCACCCGGAAGCGCGACTCGAACAAACCGTGCAAGGGGCTGCCCTCGAGCTGTTCGACGCTATGCGCCAACACCCCCGGCTCCGACTTCTGCGCGTGCTGCACGGCACGAAAGCCTTGGGCAGGCAAATCTTGGTACAGGCTTCCCCCCAGTGCCACGTTCATCACCTGGATGCCCCGGCAGATTCCCAGCGCGGGAAGGCCGTTCTCAGCGGCATACTGGGCGATGAAGATTTCCAGGGCGTCGCGCTCCAAGCTCACCTCACCCATCTCGGGGATCGGCTCCTCACCAAAGCGGGCCGGGTCCACGTCCACTCCGCCAGGCAGCAGTACCCCATCGAGGTTTTTCAGGGTTTCCGTCAGACGGCTCTCAGACTGGGGGGGGATAATCACCACACTCGAGCCTTGGGCTTCCAGAGCTTTGAGATAGGGGTCCAGGAGGCCCCAAATCTTGTAGCGCATCAGACCTTCGGTGGTGCGATACTGGGATGCGACGCCTATGAGCATGGTTCAATCTTACGACGGAAACGCCCTCAGACCCGAGTTTCAAGCGGCCCTGCAAGAAGCCAGTCGGTTCTTCGAGACCCCTTTTTACGCCTACGACTTAGAAACCTTCAAGGGCCGCGTCGAGCGGCTGCAAGCGGCCTTTCCTAGTGCTGAAATCTTCTATGCCATGAAGGCCAACCCGCGCTTAGGGATACTGCGGCGGTTGCTGGAGTGGAGCGTGAACTTGGAGGCGGTGAGCCTGGGCGAAGTCCACCGGGCCTATCGCGCCGGGTTTCGCATGACCGAGGTGCTGCTCAACGGCCCCGTCAAGACCCCAGCGGCTCTCGAAGAACTGCGCGAAATCGGCGTGCCCATCCTGGGGATTGACTCTCTCGCCGACGCCCACAACATCGCCAAGCTGCTGCCGGGCTCGAGGGTGGTGATCCGCGTCAACCCCGACCTCCCCGTCGCCACCCACGACCACCTCGCCACCGGGCGGGGTGAAAGCAAGTTTGGCGTGCTGCCAGAGGAGGTCGGGAAGGTACTCCAAACGGCCCGAAAGGGCGGCCTGGAAGTGCTCGGGCTGCACATTCACCTGGGCTCGGCTCTCTCCCAACCGGAGGATTATCACGCCGGGTACGAGGTGCTGCAGCAGCTGTACCGCGCCTACGGGCCGTTCGAGGTGATCAACCTGGGCGGGGGCTTCGGGTTGAGCCTTGACCCAGCCAGTTTAGCCCCATCTGCGACGGCCTTAGCGGCTGAGTTTGACGCGGAGCTGTGGCTCGAGCCGGGCCGCTACATCATCGCCGACGCGGGCGTGCTGGTCACCAAAATTTGGGGCACCAAGCGCACCCGCCGCAACTTCTTGCTGGTAGACGCGGGGATGATGACGCTGTTGCGCCCGATGCTCTACGGAGCGGTGCATCCGGTTTTGCCGCTGTACAAGGGCCGCAGGGTCCAGGAGTGGGACTTAGCCGGGCCGGTGTGCGAATCGGGCGACATCTTAGCCCACAGGGTTCGGCTACCGGTTCCCAAAGAAGGCGATGCACTGGCGATTCTGCAGGCTGGGGCCTACGGCAGCAGCATGAGCAGCAATTATCTCGACTATCCCAGGCCGCTGGAAGTACTTTGGAAC
Organism: Meiothermus sp.; assembly: GCA_040290005.1. Classification (GTDB taxonomy): domain Bacteria; phylum Deinococcota; class Deinococci; order Deinococcales; family Thermaceae; genus Meiothermus. Next base: position 295 of record PSMF01000201.1, on the reverse strand, counting down.
GGCAGCGAATGGGAAGTTCTGCGGCGCAAACAGAGCTGGGAAAGCCTATTCGCCGATGAAGTTTGACGCCCTCGAGTTTTGGCGATTGGTTGGGGCAGAAATCCCCCCATCGGTCAAGGTCTATGGTTGGATCACCTGACCTCTGGCGACCTCAGACGGCCCCCCTTGCTAAGCTGGGCAAACTAAGACGAAGCCTCCCCTTGGGAACACGATCATCTGTTCCTGTCCTACACATATTTATCTGCAAACCTCAGGGGAGGTGCCCGCAGGGCGGAGATGCCGGTTTCGCCGCGCA
>PSMF01000200.1:0-3855 GCA_040290005.1 Meiothermus sp. | reverse complement strand
CTCGTGTTTCTCCTAGCTTACCTCCCATCAAGGGCCTTTGTCCGATATCGGATCCAAAGGTCAGTATTCTGATATAGACAGAATATACTGGCTTCAGGTAGACTAGAGAATCTATGTTCCGCTACCAAGGCCCAGACCCCCGAGGCGACCAGCCCAAGGCCATTGCCGGGTTGGAAGAGGCGATCAGAGATGGTGAGCGGTTCGTGACCCTGCTTGGGGCTACCGGTACTGGCAAAACGGTCACGATGGCCAAGGTCATCGAGCAATTGCAGCGCCCCGCGCTGGTGATGGCCCCCAACAAGGTGCTGGCAGCGCAGCTCGCCTCTGAGTTCCGCGAACTGTTCCCCGAGAACGCGGTGGAGTATTTCATCAGCTACTACGACTATTATCAGCCTGAGGCTTATGTGCCGGGGCGCGACCTGTTTATCGAGAAGGACGCGGCGGTCAACCCGGAGATCGAGCGGTTGCGCCATAGCACCACCCGCAGCCTGCTCACCCGGCGCGATGTGATCGTGGTCGCCTCGGTTTCGGCGATATACGGCTTGGGCTCCCCCGAGGACTACAAAAACATGAGCCTGGTGGTCGAGGTCGGGCAGAATATCCCCCGTGAGGCGCTGATCGAGCGGCTGGTGGACCTTCAGTATGAGCGTGGGGATTTACAGCTCGAGCCCGGCAAGTTTCGCGCCAAGGGCGAGACCTTGGAGGTCTGGCCCGCCTACGAGACCGAGCCGATCCGCATCGAGCTGTGGGGCGATAGCATTGACCGTGTCACCGTGAGCCATCCCGTCACCGGCGAGCGGATGAAAGATTTACCTGGCTTTGTGCTGCTGGGTGCGACCCACTATGCCACCCCGGAGCACCGGCTCAAAGAGGCCATCCCGCAGATTCGCGCCGAGCTGGCCCAGCGGCTGCAGGAGTTTGAAGAGCAGGGCAAGCTTTTAGAGGCCCAGCGTCTCAAAGAGCGCACCTATTATGACTTAGAGATGCTCGAGGTGATGGGTACCTGTCCCGGCATTGAGAACTATAGCCGTTTTCTCTCTGGCAAGGCTCCGGGGGAGGCCCCTTTTACCCTCCTCGACTATTTCCCCGAGGACTACCTCACCCTCCTCGACGAGTCGCACGTCACCGCGCCGCAGATTCGTGGGATGTACAACGGCGACTACATGAGGAAGCGCACCCTGGTGGACTACGGCTTCCGGCTGCCGAGTGCTCTGGATAACCGCCCTCTCAAGTTCAACGAGTTCTTGGAGCGGGTGGGGCAGGTCGTGTTTGTCTCGGCCACGCCGGGGCCGTATGAGCAAGAGGTCTCGGGGCGCATCGTCGAGCAAATCATTCGTCCCACCGGGCTCTTAGACCCCAAGGTTACCGTCAAACCCGCTCAGGGCCAGATCGAGGACCTGATGGGCTCGATTCGCACCAGGGCGGCGCGGGGGGAGCGCACCCTCGTCACCGTCCTCACCGTGCGAATGGCCGAGGAACTCACCGCCTACCTCGTCGAGCACGGCGTTCGCGCCCGCTACATGCACCACGAACTCGATGCCTTCGAGCGCCAGGCCCTGTTGCGCGACCTGCGGCTGGGTCACTTCGACGCGCTGGTGGGCATCAACCTGCTGCGGGAGGGGCTGGACTTGCCCGAGGTCTCGCTCGTCGCCATCCTCGACGCGGATAAGACCGGGTTCTTGCGCTCAGAGCGCTCCTTAATCCAGACGATTGGCCGGGCGGCCCGAAACGTCGGTGGTGAGGTGTTCCTCTACGCCGAGACGGTCTCCGACGCGATGAAAGTCGCCATTGAGGAAACCAACCGCCGCCGCGCAATTCAGGAGGCCTACAACGCCGAGCACGGCATTACCCCGGCCACGGTGCAGAAGACCGTGCGCAAGATGATCAAGCCCGAGGATTACGAGGAGGAGGCGCAGGAGGCCCTGCTGGACGACCCCGACGCGATGGCGGAGGCGCTGGGGCAGCTCGAGCTCGAGATGTGGCAGGCTTCCGAAGCCCTCGACTTTGAGAAGGCGGCTGGAATCCGTGACCAGATTCGCGCACTCGAAGCACGGATGAAAGGTTTGCCCGAACCGACCACTGCGGGGAGCAAAAGCAAGCGCAGACGGCGGCGATAAAGACCTCAAGTTAGCAAATACCGTCCAGGCGGGCAAATTCCCATTGTCGAGAAGCCCGTTCCTGACACGAGGTCGGTCTCGAGAATAAAACCAACCCCGCCGATGGGCGGGGTTTTCACATCTCCTATCGGCTATTGTGGGCGGCAGTTGGTGCGCACCGTACCGCCACCAGCGGCAAAGCTGCCAAGGCCGTTGGCGTACTGCCAGGTGTAGTTCCCGTTGCTATAGACCAAGTTGTTCCCGCCGCCACTCAGGGGCAGGCTCTGGAAGGCGTCGTCGTAGAAGACCCTTACCAGATTGGGGTTAGCCCAGTCCACCACCAGCCTGCCGCCGTTGCAGACATAGGTGATGCGCCCGCTGGGGGTGACCGCAGGCGGGGGTACCGGGACCGGCTGGGGCTGCGGGATGATGTCTCTGAGGTTGGCGTTGATCCGGCTGGTGGTGCCCGGCGCCAGGTAGAAGCTGGTGCTGAAGGAGCTGTATCCGCCCCGGCGTACCAAGAGGCTATAGTTGCCCGCGTTCAGGGTGATGGTGAGCGGGGTATAACCGACCCGGCGGCCATTGATCAGCACCTCAGCGCCCCGCACGTTGGAGTTGACGACAAGGGTGCCAGTGGGCGGAGGGGGCGGGGCGACGGGTTGTAGCTGGGCATTGATCCGGGCGGTTTGGCCCGCCTGCACGTTCACCGTGACGCGGTAGGGGTTGTACCCGCTGCGGCGCACCTCGAGGGTGTAGGTCCCGGGGTTGAGGGTCAGGTTGATCGGCGCGTTCCCCACGTTGCGTCCGTTGAGCAGCACCGCCGCACCGGAGACATTGGCGCTCACCGAGAGGGTGCCGGTGGCGGGTGGCGGTGGGGGCGGCAGGTTGCCCGCGATGTAGTAGGCCTCGTCGGTCACCCAGTCGTTGCTGGGGATCGGCCTAACCACGATGGAAAGCGATCTTGCCAGGTTATCGGCGCCGCGAATCTTGGCCTGACCGGTCTGGATATCCACGATGTCGTTGACATCAAGGGGGGTGCGACTGGCCACAGCCAGCACCCGGTCCTGCCCGGCGGGCGGGTCAATGGTAAAGGTGTATTGCGCGTTCGAGGGGTAGGTGCGGGTTTCCCCGGCCCGCAGGAAGTTATCCTGGTCGAAGCTGTTGGGCAGGATGCCGTCAATCTCACCGGTAGAGCGCACCCCAAACAGGTACACATAGGCATCCTGGGTCACCCGCACGGAGATTTCGATGTTCTCGCCGAAGTTGTAGACCGGGTTACCGGTTTTACCGGGGTCCTTATCTACCCATACTTGCACCCGTAGGTCGGCTGGGGGAACCGGATTGACGATGATGCTCTGGGGTCGGACCTGGGCAAACACTGGGGCCAAGGCCATCATGAACAGCAAAGCTAGGATTCTTCGCATAAGCCTCCTTACGCATCGAGTGTACCGTCCTCGAGCTGTGTACATCTTTAGGCTAGTTCAAGAAGCCTTGAGCGAAAGCTATCTACCTAACCCCGACCGTGAGTCACTCGCTGTCGAGCGCCAGCACGGTAGAGAGGGTCTTATCGCCTACCACGTAGATGGTATAGACCCGTCCTCCCTCGAGCTTCACTCCCTTCAAGCTTAAAGCCGCTTTGCTTGAGCCCACCGGCTGGGCCTGAAAACTGTAGGTCTCGGCTTTGGTAGAAACGTAGGGTGAAGCCACCCCGAAGGCCAGCCTCGAGGCCACGAGCACCCTGGCCGGCTTCACCGCGTAG
>PSMF01000199.1:0-3887 GCA_040290005.1 Meiothermus sp. | reverse complement strand
CCTCCGGATAGATGGTCATCCAGGCGGTGTGATAGCGCTCCAGATCGGCAGGATGGGCCACCACCAGATCAACCGGGATCAGCAATCCCAGCAAAGCCTGGTGCTAACCTTCCCGCCCTTCGACCAGGCGCACTACCTCGAGGCCGTCCAGCACATCCTAGGCCGCGAGTTAGACGAGGATTTGCGCAAATCGGCGCTTCAGTTTGCGATGGATGGACGCGGGTTTTCGGGTCGTACGGCGCGACACTTCGCGAACCAAAATCTCTAGGGGTCTGCAACCCTACGTCCGGAACGGTGGGAGTGTTGACCTGCGCCAGGTGCAGCAGCGCTAGGCTCCTAAAAGTTTTGGTATTTTCAGCAAACCTTGATACCGAACGGTAGAGAATCCTCGATGGCAAGCAACCCGCTACTCCTGTAGCCTCACCTGGGCCTAGAGGAACTCAACAAGCGCCCCTGTAGCTGCAAAGATGCCTCGGGATACGGGAGAACCAACCCACCCCCCTGGCGGTGAGCCGGATCAGCGGGATGAGGGGATTCGGTGCTACAAGGCCGCAGGGCCAGCGGGTCTTCTGTGGGATACCGCCTGCGAACCGGACCTTCACCGAGCTGGAAAGCGTACAGCCAGCATTGGATCTATCTCCAGCACCCCCCAGAGATCGTCCGCGGGGAGCAGGGTTCGACGGGATCCCCACATGGACGACTATCTATCTACCGCTTGGTATGAAACATGGAAAAGATGGCCGACCCAAACTCCCCGCAGGGTTTGCACCATGACGACCGCCCATAGGCCGACGAGCAGCAGGGTCAGCAGCTCGGCCAGCACCTGCAGTGGGGCGAACGCAGTGAGTCCTGCTAGGGCGAAGGTAGCCGCAGCGTAGACCCCAAGGGGGAAGGTAAAGCCCCACCATCCAAGATTGAAGGGCAACCCTCCGCGGCGAGATAGGTAGCGGGTTTTCAGCATGGCAATAAGCCACCACCATAGCCCGTACCCCCAAAGCACCAGCCCACCCACTAGCCCAATCCCCTTGGCCACAATCCCTAGCGGTGCTAAGGGGGTGCCCGAAAGAACTGCCGGAGCAGCTTGGCCGAGCAACAAAAGCCCCAGCGCACCGGTGCCAAGCGGTCCTAAGGCCAGCCAGCCGGAGACCCCTAATTCGGGCGGGGGCAGCCGATGCAGCGCCAATCTCAAAAAGAGTAGCGCTAAAATCGAGAGCGCCAGGGGCACTGAAAGCGCCCACAGCACGTACCCAACCCAGAGCGCGGTTTGAGCCTGAGTTCCTTCTAAATGCGGTAACAAGGTGCCGGCGCTCACTGCAGCCACCTCGCCAGCCACGATGGGGAGCAGCCACACTGCGGTCATCCGCTCGAGGCGATGCTCGTGGCGGGTAAACATCACGTAGGGAACTAGCAGTCCCACCGCCGCCGCGACGACGGCGTCCAAGCACCAGGCCCAGTAGGCCACCCCCACGCTAATCGCACCCCACCGCTCCGGCCCGTAAACCACCAAACCGTTGACCAAGGTGGCGAAGCCCATGGGAATCGCACCCAAAAACATAGACTGCAACGGATGATGCAAAGTCGCGCGGGCCTCGGTAGGAAAGAGCCCAAGGCGAACCAGGGAAAGCAGGGCAAACAGCGTAAACAACCCCAGATTAAGCCACCACAACCCCTCCCCAAGTCTTGATAGTACAGGCCAGGGCAACTTGGGCAGCAGCAGCGCCACGATACCAGTGCCCATCGTCACAGTGAACCAGTTTGGGGTGAAGCCGCGCACGAGTTGAAGCGGCCATGCAAGCTGGGATGACGGGAGAACAGGTTTGGGTAGGATCACAGTCCCAACCATAGTCCAGACAGTAATATAAATCAAATAGATGATATTGAAGTTCCCATTTGTTCAGCTTATATTAAAAACATGTCCATCCAACCCGAACATCTCTTGACCTTCGCCCGGGTGGCCGAGGCCGGAAGCTTGTCTACTGCAGCCCAAAGCCTTCACCGCACCCAGCCCGCGCTCTCGAGCCAGCTTCGTTTGCTTGGCGAGTCAGTAGGAGAGCCGCTTTACCTTCGCCACCGCCACGGCATCCGCCTGACCCCGGCTGGTGAAGGTCTCTTGCCCTATGCCCAAGCCCTGGTACGCGCCTTAGAAGGCGCGCGGGCCTATGCCCGGGAGCTACGGGGTGTGGAAGCGGGCTCCTTGCGAATCGCTGCCAGCACTACGGTCGCGGCGTATCTGCTCCCCTTGTCTCTGGCTCGTTTCCGCCACAAGCATCCGGGGGTGATGCTTCAGCTTCAATCGGGCAATACCCGTGAAGTTATAGAGCATTTGGGGCGCGGAGAGGTCGAGCTAGCCTTCATCGAGGGCCCTGGTGAAGCCCCAGTTGGCACCCACAGCCGTAGCTTCGCCCGTGACCGTCTGGTGCTGGTAGGCCGCCCTGATCACCCGTTGGCCCAGCGCGGGCAGCTCAGGCCCACCGATCTTGCGGGCCAGCCCCTAATCTGGCGCGAGGCGGGCTCGGGAACCCGCGAGGTAGCTGAGCAAGCCCTGCTGCGGGCAGGGGTAAGGGTGGAGGGGGTACTCGAGCTGTCCGGCACGGAGGCCGTCAAGGAAGCAGTGTTGGAAGGTCTGGGAGTGGCTTTTCTTTCCGCCCTTGCAGTGCACCGCTCGATCGAGGCCGGACAACTCGTGGTGTTGCCACTCAAGCTGGCAGGGTTGGAACGTAATCTCACTCTGCTCCACCCCCCACTCGAGGTGCTCTCTTGGGCTGCGCGGAGGTTTCTCGAGGAGGAGTTACAAAGCTCTTTAGAACAGTTCTCAACGAGGGCGGGCTAACCTGCCTTTCTACCGCATTAGACAGCCCTCCCAGAAGCTCCTCAGCATGGAAGAGGGAGCTAAAATAGAGCGCAGTATGCTTTTGTGGTACAGTCACCAACCGATCAAACGCAGCCGACCTGCTGAAATCAAGCTGCGGGCAGCCTTGGTGGTCTACCGGGCTCGCCGCTCTGCTTCTCGTTTGAACTCTTCCAATATCTCACCAATAATCTTGTTGGGTTCGCCAAAGATACTGCTCAGGAGGTCTTCCAGGTGCCCCAAAAGGGTTTTGTGGCTTGGCCGAGCAGTGTATTCGAGCCACACACAAGTACCTTCGGGGACCTCCTGTAACCGGAGCGTGCCACTGAGTTCAAGTGTATGATCATCCTGTTCAACCCCACAAAACTCCAGTAAGGTAGGTGGCTCTAGGCGCACTGCTCGAGCCACCCAGTTCACCTTAGGATAGGCTTTCAAACGAAAACACCAACCCTGAGTGTGGGGCCGTACTTTGGCGAGTTGCTGGCTCCACTCAGGCCAACGAGAAAAGTCTATGAAACATCCCCACACGATCTCCACTGGTGCCTTGACCACCACCTCCAGCTCATCTCGAAACACCTTAGTCTCCTCTCTTCGTTTAAGATAACAAAGCGTAAACCTATAAATCAAATAGATATTTTCAGGAAAATTATAAAAAATATTTATAAATTCTAAGGAACAACTTGTCTACTTATAAGCTCTATTTATAAGCGAATAGCAAAGGCTGATTTGACAAACAAGGCAAATCCAAGGTATCAAAGATAGGAACGCCAGCGAAGGAGCGTGAATATGGAAAAGACACCCACCAAGGTCATTTTGGGCCGGCGTGAGTTTGTTCAGCGGGCGGTGGGCCTGGTAGCAGCGGCTGGGCTGGTGCGCGGGCAGACCTCGCCGCAAGTCACCGAGCCCCTTCCGGAGTTCACAGGCCCCGGAGCCAACCCCTACTGGAACGGGGTAAACCCCTACGTTACTTACCCCCAGAAGCTGCCCCTGCTGCGCCTGACCGACCGGGGAGTGCAGCTCGAGACCCCCAGGGCCTACT
>PSMF01000198.1:0-3902 GCA_040290005.1 Meiothermus sp. | reverse complement strand
AACAGGAGCGCAGGCCGAGGGCAAGCTCCACGCCCACTGACGGGTGCTTGCAAGCGAGAGGGCCTGGGAATTCTCCCGGGCCCTCTGGCGCTAACACCCCACCTCATACCATCTTAACTCCACTCATTCCCCTCACACCCCTGGCAGCCAGTGGAAGCTGGTCCTGCTCCGAGAGCAGCTTTGGCCACCGCTTCCCGCAGCAAAGGCACCACCGGCTCTGCCGGCGATAGCTCCGGGGTGTAGGCCGGTGGATACACAAGCCGCAGCCCTTGGGGTACCCTAAGCCCCTTCGTGCGAGGCCAGCCCGCGTTGTCCAGAATCAGCACCAGCTCCTTTTTCCCTTGGAGATTCACGTCTCGCACAAACTCCTCCAACGCCAGCTCACCAGCTCGGTGCTTACCGTAGGCAGGATCAGAAAGTAGCCCGGTGAGTTGTTCCTGCTGCCGCAGCTGCATAGGGGTCTCGATCTACTGGAGCGCGTCCACCTGGCGGCAGATGTCGCTGAGGACAGCCTTGAGGTTAGCGTTCGGCTGGTAGAGGCAATCGAGCTCGGAGGTGATTACCCCGCAGGATCATCCTTTGATGGCTCCCTCGCTGAACGTCTCGAGGATCGCCCGACGCATGCTCAGATATAGCAACAGCGTGGGCAATGTGGCGAGGGTGGCCGCGGCCATCATTGCGCCCCAGTTGTTGACCCCCTCGCTTCCAGCAAATCGCTGCACCGCCACCGTGATTACATAAACCTCGGGCTTGTTGGCAACCAACAAAGGCCAGACAAACTGATTCCAGGCCCCGATGAAGAGATATACCGCGAGAGCGGCGAGGGCGGGCAGGTTGGCTGGGACAAGCACCCACCACAACGTTTGCCAAGCAGTAGCACCGTCTACCTGGGCGGCTTCCAGGATGCTTTGTGGGAAGGTTTTGAAGTGTTGCCGTAGCCAGAAAACGCTGTATCCACCCGCGAGCATCGGCAGGATCAGCCCCGGCAGGGTATTGAGAAGTTCCAGACGGGCTAGCAGCAGATAGTTTGGCAGATAGGTCACCACGAAGGGGATCATCAACGAGACCAGAATGAGGTAGAACAGGGCTTCTTTGGCCCAAAAGCGATGGAAACTAAAAGCGTAGGCGGCGGGGATGGCGAGTAAAATTTGCCCAAACGTCACCCCCAGAGCGAAAATCAAGGTGTTTAGCAAATAGCGTGAAAAAGGTAGCTTTTCCAACACTGTCGCATAGTTTTCCAGAGTGAGCGGCCAAGCCAGTGGGCTCAGCCCCGAGGTGAAGAGTTCGTTAGCCGGTTTGAGACTCAGGCCTACTTGATAAACCATCGGCGCCAGCACCAGGGCAACTGCGCCAAGCAGCACGCCCCGAGCCAGCCACACTCCCCGTCTAGCGCTCATACTGTATCCTGCGTTCCAGAAGCCGGAACTGCCATAGGATGAATCCGGCGAGAAGGACAATCATCAGCGTCGCCTGTGCACAAGCAAGTCCGGCACGAAAAAATTTGAATCCGTCCTGGTATACCGCATACATTAGGTTGTTCGTGCGCCCAAACGGCCCCCCCGCAGTGAGGACTTCGATGGGGATAAAGGCATACTCGAGGGCCTGTATCACGGTCGAAAGAAACAAAAATAACATGCTTGGAGCGAATAGGGGCACAATAATTCGGCTTAGCAAGGAGGCTCCATAGGCTCCATCCACACGGGCAGCCTCGAGCAGATCCCTCGGGATTGCCCGAAGGCCGGCCAAGGCGATGAGGTAGTGGAATCCCAGAAACTTCCAAGCCGCCACCAAAGAAACCGCTGGAAGCGCCGTTGCTGCGTTGCTCAACCATGATTGCGGGGGCAGGCTCAGGCGGTCCAAAAGGAGATTGAACACTCCCCCTACGGGAAGATAAAACCACAGCCACACCAGGCTCCCCACCGAGACCGCGACCACCGTCGGGGCGAAAAGGAGGGACTGGTACACCTCACCCTCGCGCTCACCTACTTGCAAGGTGAGGAGTGCCAGCCCTACTGGCAGCAGGAAGTTTCCCACAAGGGCAAGCAGCACGTAGAGGCCGCTCTGGGCCAAAACGCGCAATAACTCAGGATCGCTGAGGAGGCGCTGGTAGTTCCCAACTCCAACCCAGGTCCGCTTAGCGCTGACCAGGTTCCATTCGTAGAAGCTGATGTAGATGGTATTTAGGAGCGGGTAGTAGACAAAGAGAAGCAAGACGAGGAGAGCTGGGGCGAGGTAGAGGTACGGAACCAACCCGGCAAGATGCCAGCTCCGATGGGGGGCAGGGTCATCTCGGACCGTTAAATCCATAGGCAACACCGTGGTCGGTTCACAAGCGCTGCCTCGACTATTTGACGCAGTTCTCGCCCTTGATCAGCCCGCCTACTTCTTGGGCCGCGTCGTTCAGGGCGACTCGTGCACTAACCTGTCCGCTCAAGGCTCGCTGGGTGGCCTTGAACAGGGCCTGCGAAGCAGCCAGTCCATTTGGACCAGGGAAGCTGGTCCACGGAAAAACGTTGGGAAGTTGTTCAACACCTACTCGCTGAATCGGGTTTTGAGCAACGAAATCCTTGAGATAGCGAGGATCATCGACGAGTTTGGGAAGGAGCGGAACGTAACCCGTCCCCTTGGTCCAGATAGTAAACCCCTTTTCCGAGGTGAGAAACTGAATAAACTTCCAGGCCGCCGCTTGCTTAGCCGGGTCTTTGGAAAAGACCATCAGTACGTTTCCGCCTGCTGGCAGCCTGGTGGGTTTATTGCCAAAGCTGGGAAAGCGCGTTCCCCGCAGCTCAAACTTACCTTGTGAGGCAGCCTGAAGCCCAGCGCGCTTGGCGATGGTGGTCATGTAGGCCGCGGCCTCCCCAGCCAAGAACACCTGTTCGCCCTGATTCCACAAGGCGTTGATAGCCAGGCCGTCTTTCACCAGGTCAGCCCAAAACTGGAGGGCCTCAATGGCCTCCTGGCTGGCGAATGCAGGAACCGCGTTCCCGTTCTGGCAGCTGAGGAGGTTTCCACCGTTGGAGGCGATAAGAGCTTCCAGGCTCCAGTTGTCGTCGAGAAGCTGGATGTAGATGGGCTTTTTGAGCTGTTGCGCGGCCGCCCGCCACTCGGACCAGGTGGTAGGCGGTTTATCCGGATTCAGCCCGGCCTTTTTGAAGGCGTCGGCATTGTAGTAGGTGACAATGTTGGAGAGCGAGTAGGGCATTCCCAGCTGTGCCCCGCCCACCTGACCCAGCCCCAAGACGTTTGCTGGAAAGCGGGAAAGGGTGCCGCCGAACTTGCCGATGAGATCGGTGATCGGCACAAAGGGGAAGTTCTCAGCCACGTAGCGGGTATACAGGTATCCGATTTGGGCAACATCGGGCGGATTGTTAGCAGCGAGGGCTGCCTGTAGGTTTTGCAGCAGGCCGGTATAGGAGTTTTGGTTGAACCGCTCCTCCACCCGAATCCCTGGATTCTCCCGTTGAAACTCGGCAATCAACTCCTTTACCGCAGGCAAGCCAAAGGTCTCGGTGTTGATGTGCCAATATTGGATGGTCACGGGTTGCTGAGCCAAGGCTGATCCCAAGATCGCAAATACAGCAGGCCACCACTTTTTCATTGCTACCCCCATCGTTCGGCTGCGCCGACAGCTGGAATCTACCTAGCTTCTGTCACCGAACCATCAGCCCCGGCGGAGGTTTAGAGAAATGGGGGTGTGGGGGCTATAATCCCCCGCATTTCCAAAGTGCGGGTCGCCCGGCCCCTGGCGGCGGGAGGCCCGTGCACCAAGGGGATGGGCACGGCAGGGGCCGTCCCGTGCGAACCGATGTGCCCCCTTCGCCGCGGAGCGGGGTGACGCCTCGGACTTCCAGTCCGAGGCGTCGTCACGTAGGGCTCAAGAGCCAGCTGAGAAGGCGACAGCC
>PSMF01000197.1:1785-3928 GCA_040290005.1 Meiothermus sp. | reverse complement strand
TAATTACTATTACACCCGGTTTGCAAAATCAAGCATCTCTGAACCCAACCCGGTAGACCCCGCCTGAGCATTAGCCTCGAGCCGGCGAAAATGAGAGAGGAGGCCTCGTTTACAATGGAAATCTCACAAACCAGGCGCGGCCGGAAACCATGCCTGGAGCCAAAGAATTTCAGACCCTTTGGGTGAGCGGAGAGCTTTGCTCGGCTAAGTGCGGCACCCGTATGCGAAAGAATGCCGCGAGGAGCGGTTTACAAACGGTGGTTCTCCGGCGCGTGGCCCTCCACCCAGTGCGAGCCGTCGGGCCGGAATTCCTTCTTCCAAATGGGCAGAATCTGCTTGACCCGCTCGATGGCGTATCGGCAGGCTTCAAACGCCTCCGGTCGGTGGGGCGAGGAGACCACGATCAGGATGGAGGCTTCCTTGGGATAAACCCGTCCCAGACGGTGCCACAGCGCCACTCGCCCCAGCACCCAGCGTTCGCGCATCTCCGCGATGATCTGTGCTATGGTCCGCTCGGCCATGCCCCCATAGGCTTCGTACTCGAGCCAAGCCACGTTCTGTCCTTTATTGGGGCTTCGGGTGGTGCCCAAAAAGCTGATCACCGCACCGTAGGGGTCGTCACTCGCCCATTCAATCCAAGGCTCTACCTGTAGAACCTCGGTGGTCAGCCCATAGCGGTCCTTGGCCCCCCCGACTTCGCTCACCCCGCCGGATACCGGCGGCAGAAAAGCCAGTTCGTCGCCGTTTTGCAGGAGGGTGTCGGGTTGGGCCAGTTGTTCATTGACCGCCGCCAACCCGCCCGAAAGCTGTAGCGGGAACTGGGCCTCCAGCGCCGCTTTGGCATCGGCCACGGTGGAACCTGGGTCTAGGTCGAGCTCTAGCTTGGTCTGGCCCACCTGCTCGCGGTAAAGGGCGAAGAGTAGGACTCGGATGCGCATAGTGCAATGGTAGTGCGTTGAGGGTTGAACGTCTAACGCCAAAGGAGAAGCTCGCGTCTGCAACAGTGTTTTTGATGACGCAAGAGATGGGTTCTGGACGCGAGGATGTGGGGCTTGAGGCAGCCCCGCACCAGGAGCACAGCTGTGCTCCCCTACAAAATCCATTTTTGCGCTCGTCCTTCGGCGTTGGACGTTGGACCACGCTTCAGCGCTGGTTTCCCATGTACACCTGTCCCAGCGCGTAGGCCACCGAAAGCGCTTGGCCATAGCGCATCCGCACCGGCCCCAGCAGCGAAAGTTCGCCCACCTGATCGCTCACGCCGACCCCGGCCTGTACCAGGGAAAGCCCCTCCCCCTCGCCCACCCGCAGGTTCATCCCGCCCGGCGGGGTGAGGGTTTCGTCGGCGGGGTTTTCAAAGACGGCGATGGCTTGGCGCAGGAAACTCGGGTTTTGCGCCTCGGGCTCGGAGAGGAGCAACCCCACGCCCTCGCGGTATTCCTCGAGACTTCCCTGTGAGAAGGCCCGCTGGATGGCCTCAAACAGCTCGTGCAGGGCCAGCGAAGGGGCTTTCTTGGGGTCCAGCGCCTCCAGCGGCCCGTGCAGCCGGGCTTCCGCCTCGGCGAGCTGGGCCGCGGTGGGGGAGAAGGATAGCTCGAGCCGCACCTCGCGTACCCGCCCGCCGCTCAGCACCGCCACCGCCAGCACCTTGCCCGGTGCGAGCTGGGAAAGATGCACCTGTAACAATTTGGGCGCGCGCTGCGGTTTGAGGCGTAGCACCGCCGGATAGCCACTCAGACGGGAAGCCACCTGTACCAACAGCACCTCACGGCGACCCCCGGCGCCTTCCAAAGCCTGGGCTAGGCGGTCGAGGGTGCTCTGCGGAAAGGGGCTGGGAGGCAGCTTGGAAAGGGCATAGTGGCGGAACCCCTGGCGGGTGGGGACGCGTCCTGCCGAGGTGTGCGGCTTGGTGATGAAACCAGCCTGCTCGAGCTCGATCAACTCGTACCGCACGGTGGCGGGCGACAGCGACAGATGCTCGGCCGGGATGCTGGAAGGCACCGGGGTCTGGGTCCCGATATAGGTATCTACCAAAAGGTGCAAAATCCGTCGCTGCCGTTCGGTCATCTGTACTTACAGTTTAGAACGGATTGGTCTCCCCAAACGTTTGGTCGTTTGCAAATCTGCGTAACCCCAACCGTAACCC
>PSMF01000197.1:0-1685 GCA_040290005.1 Meiothermus sp. | reverse complement strand
CGTAACCCCAACCGTAACCCAGAGAATCAAGCGCGTTTTGGCTCCAAATACATTTGCACAAATACTGGACGACAATGTGCGCAAAATGCCCAAGCTATATGTAACTCGGTTCAAATTTTGTTTCATGTGTACAAAAAATAATTGACAACATACCAACCTGCTGTTAGGCTCAGGCCCAGGGGGTGAGGGAAGGATGAAGAATCTTCGTACCTACACGTTTTGGGGGGTGGCGCTGGGGTCGCTGGCCTTTGCCGCAGACCCGCCAAAAATAGACTCTGGCGACACCGCCTGGATGTTGGCCTCGACCGCACTGGTACTGCTGATGACCCCGGCGCTGGGCTTTTTTTACGGGGGGATGGTGCGCTCCAAAAACGCGCTCAACACCATCATGATGAGTGTGGCAGCGCTGGGATTCGTGGGAATCGCCTGGGCAATCCTCGGGTACACCCTGTCCTTTAGCGATGGGAACGGGTTTATCGGTGGGCTTAGCAAAGCTTTCCTGAACGGGGTGGGCCTGGAGCCCACTGGTGCGGTCGTCTCGCTGACGATTCCCCACGTGCTATACATGGCCTTCCAGGCCACCTTTTGCATCATCACTGCGGCCCTCATCTCGGGGGCTATCGTCGAGCGGATGCGCTTCGTGCCCTACCTGATCTTCATCACCCTGTGGTCGCTGGTCATCTATGCCCCCATCGCCCACATGGTCTGGGGCGGCGGCTTCCTGGGCAAGCTGGGGGCCTTCGACTTCGCAGGCGGCACGGTGGTGCACATCAACGCCGGTATCGCCGGGCTGGTGGCGGCTTTAGTATTGGGCCAGCGCAAGGATTTTGGCCGCCAGGCCATCCTGCCCCACAACGTCACCTATATCGTGCTGGGCGCGGCCCTGCTGTGGTTCGGCTGGTTCGGCTTCAACGGCGGGAGCGCGGTGGCTTCCAATGGGCTGGCCGGGCTGGCCTTTGTCAACACCATGCTGGCCCCGGCGGCGACGCTGGTGGTCTGGACGGTTCTGGATATCCTGCGCACCGGCAAGAGCACCGCGGTAGGCGCGGCCACCGCCATTGTGGTGGGGCTCGTTGCCGTCACCCCGGCCTCGGGCTTCGTCTCCCCGATGAACGCGATTGTTTTGGGGGCCATCGCTACCTTCCCTAGCTACTTCGTGATCCTATGGCGGGCGCGCACTAACCTCGATGACTCGCTCGATGTGTTCGGTGGGCACGCCATCGGCGGGATCACCGGGGCGCTCCTCACCGGTATCCTGGCCCAGAAGGCCTTCAACGGCATTGGCGACGGCCTGCTCTACGGCAACCCCAACCAGTTTTTTATCCAGGCCCTTGCTGTCGGCGTTTCCACGGCCTATAGCGCCCTGGGGACCTTCGCGCTGCTCAAGCTTATCGGAGCCTTCACCCCGCTCAAAGCGCCGGTCAAGGAAGAGGGCTTGGGCATGGACGTGACCCAGCACGGCGAGGAAGCCTACAGCAGCGGTGAAGGTGCCATTCTGGTGACTTACCCCACGGCTAAAGCCGGGGGCTTCTGGGGTCTACGGGCATGAGCAACCTCATCGCCCTCGCCCAGGGGCAAGCCCTGCCCATCTGCGGACGGGTACACGCCCCGCCCCATTCTCAGGATGTTCAGCGCCGCGTTTACGTCCCGGTGGATGACCAAACCGCAAGCCCCGCACTCGTAGG
>PSMF01000196.1:3610-3944 GCA_040290005.1 Meiothermus sp. | reverse complement strand
GGGCCCAGCCAGTCAGGCTCGAGACCCGCTCGCTCAAAGAGCTTCCGGTGCCGCTGGATAGCCCAAGCGGTATAGGCGGGGTGTGAACGATCGGGCAGGTCAAAGCCCTCTGGGGCATGGTTCCAAAATGCCCTCTGATATAGCTTTCCAATGTCATGAACCAGACTAGCCAAGGTCACGTGCACATCGCTCGACATTTGCTACCAACTCTACCAAGCAGAAGTGCCCCGGTGAGGGAAGTTTGACCACCCCCAGCCGCCGGCACCAGCCCAGGAAGATGGGCGGGCATCCACCCGCCTGTTCCGTTCACAGCCAGTGGAGCGGATATGGCTGG
>PSMF01000196.1:1876-3384 GCA_040290005.1 Meiothermus sp. | reverse complement strand
TTTTCGCAGCTACACCTGCCAGGGCCGCAATGTCGGCCTGTGGAAGGGGATGGCCAGACCGCAAACCCTGGTCGAAGGTGTGCGTCTGGCACGTGAAATCAAAACTTATGGGTAATGACAAGGGCTTTAGCCGTGGGGTGGTTTACCATAGGCCCTTTAGCCCGCCCTGAAAGACTGCAAGCGGCTCCAAATACCGCTCGGTCCGCGTGGCGCAACTCGCCGCTACCTCCAGGGTGGCGGGGTCACCCTTTGGCTCGGCCCAGGCCAACGCCTCGCGGTAGAGCGCCTCTTTGGTACTGGCGGATCACCCTCAGACTGAGGCTGGCAAAGAGCTTCTTGCAGCATCTCTTCGGTTCCGGAGCTGCCCCCTTCAAGCAGCACGATGGCCCTGAGGACGGGGTACTGGCCTTGGCCGTGGGCCCAGGTGTCACCCAGCACCCTCCATCGGGATGATGGGAAGGGCAGCGGTCTAGGGCTAGGGGTTGTCCCATGACCGATACCACGGCCAGCTGCTGTCTTTGGGGCTCTCCACAAAGCGTACCCGCTGTCCTGGGCGCAGCTGGGCCAGCCGGGTGAACCAGCGCCGGTTTGGTGTAGCCCGATACACCCCCGGTCGTTGAGCAGAGCGATGGGCTTGCAGGGCCTCCGGGCTGTACTGCGGTCCGGGCAGCAGCCGGGCGCGGACCTGGGCGGGTGGCCGTGAGCTCGCGCCAGCAACCGGATCTAAGACGAATCCCGCCCGCACCGCTCGGGGCACTGCCCCAGAACCTCCCGCTCTCGAGGCCACCCGCCAGGGCCAGGTAGCCCTGCACCCCCTCCGCAGCCTGCCGGAAGCTCAGCACATCTCCTCTCCGCAGGGCAAAGCTGCAGGCAGACCCCATCGGCTCGCGGTTCACCAACGGCACCAGGCCACCGCCGACGAGGGTACCCGCAGGACCGGGCCCTTCAGGGTAAAGCCCAAGGGGGAGCTGTTGGAGGCCCTGCGGGGCCTCGCTCTTTGGCCCGCCTGGGGCACCGCCTACCGCCTGAGCAGCGGCCTGACCCTGTACGACCCGGACGGGCTGCTATCACTCTCGCTGGCCGGGTCGCAGTAGGCTGCCGCACCCTCACTCGGGCTCGCCCACCCAGCCCCGAGGCGCCGGACGCGGTGATGCGGGGGCGCGGTGCCTTGCAGCCCCGCCAGCGTATCGGAATACTTGGCCACTTCGCGGCGTTCCGTATCGGAATACTTGGCTAAAATAAATCTGCACCGTATAGGAACACCTGGCTATTCCCGGACTCAGCCTTGGATCTAGGGCGGTTAATTCTCGTCCTGCAGGGGAGTGCCGAGTTCCTCAAAGCTGAACGGCCTTAGGCTCTGCTTGGTATCGGTATACTCGATCAGTTCTTTCGATTCGCTGTCGGAATACTCGGCTAATTAAGCGATCGACTGTCGGAATACTCGGCCATTTCACAGCGTTCCGTATCGGAATACTTGGCGAGATCCAGCCCCGGATTATCGGAATACT
>PSMF01000196.1:0-1776 GCA_040290005.1 Meiothermus sp. | reverse complement strand
TATCGGAATACTTGGCGAGATCCAGCCCCGGATTATCGGAATACTCGGCGACTACTAGGCTTCGTACCTCGGAATACTTGGCTACTCGACGCCTCAGGGTATCGGAATACTGGGTGACTTATCTCCAAGAACTATCGGAATACTTGGCGGATTGGTTCGAGGAGATTTGTGCTATACGCGCTTTATTCCGGATGTTTTGATGTTGTCAATTCAATTTTTTTAAATTCTGTTAGGAACTTTTAAAATCAACATCAGGGCTTGACGGCGTCAAGCCTTCCTGAGTTGCTATAATCTGCCTCAATGGAACTCAACGAGCGGAGAGAGGGAAGCGAGATCCGCCGTTTCGACGAGGCGAATGTGGCCCGCCTCGGACTCATCAGCATTCAGGAGCGTATACCGCCCGACTTCACCAGTTGGAGCATTGATTTCAACCTCGAGGGCCGCCGGGCCCGCCTCTCCTGCGTGGCGGTGGCCGAGCATGGCGGGGTGCCGCATGGCCTCGACAATGACGTGAGCCTGGCCCTGATCTCGTTGTACCAGGAGGCTGGAAGCCCCGAGGATGGCACCATCGTGACCACCGCTTACCGTATCCTCTCCATCATCGGATGGGACACCAGTGGACACTATTACCGTGCCCTCAAGGAAAGTCTAGATCGACTGACCACGGCCACCTTCACCGCCAGCGAAGCGTGGCGCAGTGGCAAGAAGTGGACCACGGTCAAATTTCGTTACATTGACCGTCTCGAGTACACCAGCGAGGACGACAAACTCGGATTTTCCGAGCGCAGCATTCTCAAGATCAGGCTGGCCCGGGAGATCGTGGAGTCGATTCGGGCCAAATACATCAAGCCGCTGGATCTGGGGTTCCTGACCAGTCTCGACCGCCCGCTGACCCGGGCCCTATACCGCCTGTTGGATGCCCAGCGGGTGAGCCCGGACGGCGGCGAGGTGACCCAGTTCCGTACCAACATCGCCGAGTGGGCCGACGCCTGTAAGATTGTGGACAAGACCCCCACCCGGGTTCGGCGGACCCTCGAGGGAGCCCACAGCGAGCTGGTCGAGCGCGGCTACCTGGCAGGGGTGGAGTATCGGGGGCGTGGGCCTAAGCAAGAGGTAATCTACACCTTCACCCGCCAGCCGGTGATCCCCGAGGCGGCGCTCGAGACCGCCGCGCGCCTCACCCGCCACGGGGTAGCCAGGCCGGTGGCGCACTCGCTCATCACTGCCTACGGCCCCGAGCGGGTGGAGGAGCGGGTCACCCGGTTTGAGGCCATTCTGGCAGCGGGCTACACCCCCCGAAACCGGGCGGGGTTTTTGGTAGACGTGGTGCGCGATGAGGAAGGCAAATACGCCGACCCCGAGGGATTCGTGACCCGGACCCGGCGGGTTGATGCCGATGCCGCCAAGGCCCGGCGGGCGGAGGCGGCCCACCGGGCGGAGGAGCGGCGGCAGCAGCAGGTCGAGGCGGAGTGGGAAAGTCTGGACGAGAAGGGGAGAGCTACCAAGGCCATCCGGCTCCTCAGCTTCATCCTGCGCAAGCACCTGCCGACCCGTTATTACAGCGGGCTGCTGGAAGCGTTCGAGCGCGGGCGGTTGGACCCCCGTGAGGTCGCCGAGGCGGCAGTGCGGGCTCAGGTCGAGCTGCAGCTAGGCCCCTTCGCCCAGGATCTGATGCAGACCGTAGATCAAGCCGCTGGTTAACCGGGTCATCCTGGCCGGGGTAGGGGGTCAGCCGGGTGGCCTCGAGTACAGAAGCGGGTACAGCCAAGCCAGAGG
>PSMF01000195.1:0-3963 GCA_040290005.1 Meiothermus sp. | reverse complement strand
AGTGGTTCAGGAACCTGGTCCGCGGATTTGTCCGATGTCAGAACTGAAGGTCAGTAAGAAGGTGAAAAGAAATACGTTTGTGGCGCATATTTGCCGGGGTGTGTATAGTTGGTTGCATATATGAAAACCGCTGGCATTCTTGGCGTACCGATGGACTTGGGGCAGGGCCGACGCGGGGTGGACATGGGGCCGAGCGCCCTGCGCTATGCCCGCTTACAGGAAGTGCTCGAGAGCTTGGGGCTCAAGGTCTTTGATTACGGCGACGTGGACGTGCCGGTGGTGGAGAGCTTGCGCCAGGAAAGTGGCGCTGGGGGAGGCTTGGTCTACCTCGAGGCCATCCGCAAGGCTTGTCTAGAAACGATAGAAACCCTTTCGCATATGCCCGCGGACACCTTCCCGGTGGTACTGGGCGGGGACCACTCGATTGCCATGGGCTCGGTGACCGGCGCGGGTCGGGGGGAGCGGGTCGGGGTGATCTGGGTAGATGCCCACGCCGATTTCAACACGCCCCAGACCAGCCCCAGCGGCAACATCCACGGGATGCCCCTGGCCCATCTCTGTGGTATCGGCGACCCGCGCCTGATTAATCTAGGCTGGGACGGTCCCAAAGTGCGGTTTGAGGATGTCGCGCTGATCGGGATTCGTAGCCTCGACCCCGGCGAGGTGGCGATGCTGCGCGAGCACGGGATGAGCGTATACACCATGAAGGAGATAGACCGGCTGCGCATCCCCGAGGTCGCGCTCGCGGTGACCGAAAAATTCAAAGGCTTTGCCCGAGTTCACATCTCACTCGATGCCGACGTGCTCGACCCCGAGGTGGCTCCCGGCGTGGGCACCCCGGTGGCAGGCGGCCTGACCTACCGCGAGGCCCACCTGTTGATGGAACTCTTCGCCGACGCCGAGATGGTGACGAGCCTCGATTTGGTCGAAGTAAACCCCATCCTGGACCGCGAGAACCGCACTGCCCGGACGATGGTGGAGTTGGCAAGCAGTCTGTTAGGGAAAAAGATTTACTAAAACAGAGGGTTTGTGTCTGGGGCGCTATTCCTCTAAGGGGAAACAAAAGCCTCCGGCATAGGAGACCATATAATCCGCGAGCCGCCTGTTAGAATCCCCTGGTGCTGGTGATTCCTGCGGTGGACATCCAAGGCGGACGGGCGGTGCGGCTTTTTGAGGGCGACCCGAACCGGGAAACGGTGTATTTCGAGGACCCGGTGGAGGCCGCGCTGCACTGGCAGGGTCAGGGAGCCAAGCTGCTGCATTTGGTTGACCTCGACGCGGCCACCGGGCGCGGGGAGAACCGCGCGGTGCTGCGGCAAATCGCCGCGCGGGCTAACGTTCCCTTCGAGATGGCGGGCGGGGTGCGCAGCATGGAGGCCGCCAGGGAATTGCTGAGCTTGGGGGCGGCTCGAGTCGTCGTAGGCACCGCGGCGGTGAAGAACCCCGAAGTCCTAGACGCGATGCTGCACGAGTTCGGGCCGGAGAAAGTCGTGGTAAGTCTGGATGCGCGCGGGCTCGAGACGGTCGTCTCGGGCTGGGCGGAAAATACCGCGCTGGACGTGCGGGAACTGGCTCAGCGGATGTGGGGCAGGGGAGTGCGAACGCTGATTTATACCGACGTGCGCCGGGACGGGACTTTAGCCGGTCTGGATTTGTCCGTGGTGGAGGCGGTGCGCTCGAGCTGGCCTGGCTTTCTGATTGCAGGCGGGGGCATCGCTTCGGATGCGGATATCGAAGGGCTGATGGGTTTGGGGGTCGAGGGGGCTATAACCGGGAAGGCTGTGTACGAGGGGAAGATTCAGCTTTCGCGTTGGATGTGAGCGGTGCGGCAGAACCCCACCGGCTCTGGCCACCTCCCTTTGATATTGACAGAGAATAGCGTTCTGGACAGGAGCAGATAATGGCGTTCCCAAGGGGAGGCTCGGTCGTAAGTTTCGGCGCAGTGAAGGCAGTGGCGGTCAACGGTGGGCGGTGAACGGTGGGCGGTGAACGGTCAACGTCTTTAGCGTTAGACTGTTGTCATGGCAATCCTCAACGGCTTGGCCTTTCTCATCTCCCTGGCGGTGGGGGTGGTGGTCTGGGCGCTGTATACCTACGAGCCCGGTTTGCTCCTTGGCACGCCTTGGGGAAGGGTTCACGTGGCCCTGCTGCTGGGTGGCGCGTTTTTGCTGGGTGCAGCGGTGGCGGGGATGTACGTGCTGGCAGGGTGGGTGACGTACCGCGCCCGGCTGACCCGCTACGAGCGCGAGTTAAGGCAGGCTCGAGGTGAGTTGGACAGCCTCAAAAAGGGGCAAATCCAGGAAGTCCCGGTGATTCCAGATAGGGCCGAGCAGTGATGGGCGAGAAGACGTTTACCGTTTACCGTTTACCGTTTCCCGAAAGTGCTTTGTCTCAGGTTGCAGGTCACAGGTCGCAGGACAAAAGCCCTGTTTCTGACCCGAGACCCGAGACTTGTGGCTTGCGACCGCTTTCTGCGGTGAACGGTCAACCGTCAACGGTGAACGCGCCGGAGGCGCTCCGATGAACTGGTGCTTCCGGCCCTGGCCCCACGTTTGCGAGCTTCGCCCACTCGTGGAGGAGTTAGGGATTCCCCCGCTGGCGGCGGCGGCGCTGTGGAACCGGGGGTTCAAAAAGGCGGCAGACTTAGAGCCTCCCTTAGAGCTTCTCCCCTTAGAAAACCTCAAAACCGCTGCACTGCGGGTTTTACAAGCGCTGGAGCGCCGCGAGCGCATCCGTATCCACGGCGACTATGATGCGGACGGCCTTACCGGAACAGCCATATTGCTCTCCGGCTTAGGCAAGCTAGGTGCGGATATCCACGCCTTTATCCCGCACCGGCTGGACGAGGGCTACGGGGTGCTGCCGGGCCGGGTCCCCGACCACATCGGGGCCTGCGAGCTGTTCGTCACTGTAGACTGCGGTATCTCCAACCACGCAGAGCTTGAGCCCCTCGTTCAGAACGGCATTTCGGTGATCGTCACCGACCACCACACCCCCGGCCCCGCATTGCCGCCCGGAATCCTGGTTCACCCGATGCTCTCGCCCACGCTCGAGGGTAAGCCGCATCCGACGGGCTCCGGCGTGGCCTTCTTGCTCCTCTGGCAGATTTACGAGCTGCTGGGCAAAGACCCGCCCTTAGACCACGCCGACCTAGCCGCCATCGGCACCGTCGCTGACGTAGCCCCGCTGCAAGGCTTCAACCGGGCCTTGGTCAAGGAGGGCTTGCGCCAGCTGCGCGACTCCGCCCATCTAGGCCTCAAGGCGCTTGCCGCCGAGCATTGCCGGGAGTTCAGCGCTACCGAGATCGCTTTCCGCATCGCCCCGCGCATCAACGCGGCCTCCCGGCTCGGGCAGGCCGAGGTGGCGCTTCAACTCCTGACCACAGGCGACATGCTCCAGGCTCGTCCCCTAGTGGATTTTCTCTCACAGCTCAACGCCAAGCGGCAGCGCGTCGAGGAGGAGATGCTCTCGCGCATCTGGCCCACCCTCGACCCCAGCGCACCGGCCCTGGTCATCCACGACCCGGACGGGCATCCGGGGGTGATGGGCATCGTGGCCAGCCGGGTCTTAGAGCGCTTCTACAAACCCGTTTTCATCATCGCGCAGGGGAAGGGCTCGGTGCGGAGTACGCCGGGAATCAGCGCGGTGGGCGGTTTGCGGCTCGCCGCCGAGCATCTGAAGCGCTTCGGCGGGCACGCCGCCGCCGCGGGGTTTGCCATTAAGGACGAGGAGATTGCGACCTTCACCAAGATTATTCACGGGTATGCCAGTCAGCATCCTGTGCCGGTGCCGGAAATTCTGCTGGACGGCTCGCTGGACGGGGAAGATGCGCGGGAGCTATACGACGCCCTAAAACTGCTCGAGCCCCTCGGTGAGGGTAACCCCGAGCCGCTTTTTCACCTGCGCGGGCGGCCCGAGGCGGTGCGGCTGATGGGGGAGGGCAAGCATCTAAGCTTCCGTATC
>PSMF01000194.1:0-3977 GCA_040290005.1 Meiothermus sp. | reverse complement strand
AAACCCAAGGGGCGGTGTTAGCAGGACAGGTACGAATGTTGGACTGGCGAGAACGTCGGTTTGACCGCATCGGGGCTGCCCCAGAGGGTTTGGTAAAGGCGGTGCAGGAGATGATACAGGCCATCATGAATGGGTAAGGGTTCGGCTCGGTACGGGGTGAGGTAAAGTCGAAATCGTGGAAGACTTCTGGTTGCCCCGCAGCGGCCCCTTGCCGCGCCCTGAATCCCTCGAGCAAGCTCGGCAAGTATTAGCCCATGAAGCGTTCCCAGCCCCCAAGGTCAGCCGGGTGAGCTTAGAGGCCAGTGAGTTCACCTCGATCTGTCCGCGCTCGGGTCAGCCCGACTTTGGCCGGGTCAGAATTACTTATGTCCCCAAGGAGCGCTGTCTCGAGAGCAAATCGGTGAAGTTTTATCTCTGGGCCTACCGCGACGAGCCCGCCTTCTGCGAGGAACTCACCGCCCGCATCGCCGACGATATTGTAGCGGCCATCCAGCCACAGTGGCTCGAGGTGACGCTAGAGCAGACCCCTCGCGGCGGGATCGGGATCGTGGTTACTGCCGAGCGCGGGCGGCCCCTATAGGCGGCGACACCTTCAGCAGCCAGTCGCGGATGTCCGCGGCCACTTTGTCCGCCTCCGTATCCAGCAGCAGGTCGTGTTCGCTGTCGTAGACCTTGTATTTTTTCTGTCGGCTGCCGAGCAAGTTATAGTAGCGCCGCACCTCGAACTCGGGGATGGTCGAGTCGTGGGCGGCCTGCATCACCAGCGCCGGGGCGGTGACTTTGGGAAGTAGCGCGGGGATTTGCCGCTGGAGCTTGACCATCTCGGCCAGGGCGACCGTGGGGAAGCGCGGGTAATTCGGGCTCTGCTTGCGTTGCTCCGCGTCTCGCACCGAGGCGGTGCCGCCCGCCCAGGGCATAAACCAGTGGATGTAGGGCGCCAGATACGCCGCCTTGTTGACGAACCCCAGCGCCGGGACGAGGGCTACCAGTGCCGCAGGCTTGTACTCGGCGGCGAGTTTGGCCGCCAGCAGCCCGCCCATCGAGAGGCTGACGATGGCCCTGGGCTCTGGCAAGGAGAGGTAGGCTTCTCTTGCCACCCGCTCCCAGTCGCCCCACTTCACCCCGCGCAGGTCTTCAGGCCTGGTGCCGTGACCAGGTAGGGCCGGTTGAGCCAGGGTGTAACCCGCCTGGCGCAGCACTTCAGGCAGCGGCCCCATGGTCAGAATCGGGTGCGAGGTGAAACCGTGCAGCACGAGGACGTTGGGCATAGGTTTGGGAGTAGTGTACACCCGAGAAAGCGATGAGCGATAAGTGAGGACAAAACTGCGATAACGGAGGAAGGAGAAAGGATAAAAGTAAAGTCAAAATCAGCTTCTGTCCTGGACGAGAGAATCTCACCTTGAGCATTCTCGTTTTACGCGCTGGGTGTTTCTACTTTTCTTGCCTTTAGCTAGTTGCTCATTGCTTATCGCTCATTGCTCGCGACTCCCGGTAAACTCAAGAGGCTATGAACACACCCAAACGCTTAGTGGTGGGCCTTTCCGGGGCTTCAGGGATGCCCTACGCGCTCGATTTGCTCCGAACCCTGCGGCAAATCCCCGATGTGGAGAGCCACTTGATCATGACCCAAGGCGCTAAGCGGGTGCTGGTCGAGGAGGCCGAGCTGAGCGTGGAGGAAGCCGAGGCTTTTGCCCACGTGGTCCACCGCAGCAGCGACCTAGGCGCAAGCGTGGCTTCTGGAAGTTTCCGCACGGTGGGGATGGTGGTGGTGCCGTGCAGCGCAACAACCTTGTCCAAAATCGCCTACGGGCTCGCGGATAATTTGCTGACTCGAGCCGCTTACGTTACCCTCAAAGAGCGCCGTCCGCTTGTCCTGCTCCCGCGCGAGGCCCCGCTGCCCTTGCCGAGCCTCGAGGCCATGCTCAAAGCCGCCCAAGCCGGGGCCACGATTCTCCCCGCCAGCCCAGGTTTCTACAACAAGCCGGAGTCCATTGACGACCTGCTGGGGTTCATCACCCAGCGCATCCTGGACTTGTTCGGCCTCGAGTACCCGCGTGCCCCGCGCTGGAAAGACGCTTTAGAACTCGAGGCCGACTAATGAGCCATTTGCGCGCCCAGCTTCAGCTCGAGGTTTCCCAAGCCCTCATCCAATCCGCCATCGCCGCCGGAATCGCCCACCTGGACCTGCCCATCAAGATTCTGCGCTTCTCGCTCGGACGTTTACACGGTGGCGAGGTGACACAGTGCGAACTTACGCCTGGTCATTGGAACCTCGGGGTGAGGTTCAGCACCGGCCCGGCGATTGAGGTGAGTTTGGAAGCGCTCGAGTACCAGCCCGAAACCCAGTTCTGGAAGTTGAAAGTCGAAAAGCTGCACTTTTCCGGTTTTAGCGGCGCACCGCTCCTTAATCTAGCGCCGGGCCGGGTGCTCGAGGTCGTCGCCGCCCAAGCCAACCGCCGCCTGCCGGGGCTGTTGGGGACGGAGAAAGGTATGGTTTTAGAACTGCGTCTGCAACCGCTATTGCAAAAAGTTTTGGAGGAAGCGCCGCTACGCCAAGTCCTCAAGGAAAGGCTGGGCCTCGAGCCCAACCCGGAACTCTCCGTCCAAAATTTGGAATTGCTCGAGGGCAAACTCAACCTGAGCGTGCGGGGTCTGGTCTAGCGCAGCTTGGCATTGACGCAGCCGGTGCTATTGCATTCCCTTAGGCGGGCCTTCAAGAACGCAGTGCGCTCTTTGGTCATATCCGTAGCGGTGCTCATGTAGAACACGGTTTTGCCCTCGAGCACCGCCGCGCTGGCCTTGTCTCGCTCCCGAATCCACCGGCGCTGGCTGGTGCGCAGCAGGGTCTGGCCCTCGGGGTTCAGCTTGCCGATCAGCTCCTTGTAGACATCGTTGAGTTCCTTGTCGGACTGCTGGAACTCCTGCACCACGCAGTACAGGCTGTCGAACTCACTTTTGGGGTTGTCGCAGCTCTGGGCCAAGCCAAAGCCGAGACCGCTCAGCAGAACCACCAGAAGTTTTGTCACGCACACACTATATCACCCGTCGGCGCATCCCGGAGACCAGCAGGCTCGAGGCCAGCACCAGCCCAGCGACCAGTCCAAAGAGCCCGTTAACCTCGGTGCGCGAGGGCTTCCAGCCCACCACCTTGCTCAAGTTGCGGTAGGCGTCCTGGAGCTGCTCGGCGGACTCGGCGGCGTAGTATTTTCCGCCGGTGGCATCGGCGATGGCCCTCAGCGCTTCTTCGTCAAAGGCCAGGTAGCTCGGGACCTCCGTCGCGCTGATCGGCTTGCCCAGGCCGATGGTATGCACCGGCACGCCCATCTCCTTAGCTTTTTTGGCGGCCTCCAAGGGGTCCATCCCCCGGTTGCTGCGCCCGTCGGAGAGCAGCACCACCGTTGAGGGGCCCAAAAGCTTGCCCTGGTCGTCGGTCGGGAAGGCCTTCAGGCTCTCCATCAGCCCGTCCCCGATGGCCGTCCCGCGAAACAGTTGGAACAGGTCAATCTGGTCAATGATGCGCTGCCGGTCGGTGGTGAGGGGAACCTCTAAGGTGGCGTAGCCCGCAAAGCTCACCAGCCCCACCTTGGTCCCCTCCGGCAGGGCCCGCACGAAGTTCTGGGCCTCTTTCTTGGCGGCGGTGATGCGGTCCGGGTCAATGTCGCTGGCCCGCATCGAGCCGCTGATGTCTATCGCCAGCATGATCCCGGCCAGATTATCGGGCATCAGCACGGTGGCCTGGGGTTTCGCCAGGGCCACGATGCCGAGTGTCAGGGCCAGGAGGTACAAACCCGCGCCCAGGTGCCGTCTCCAAGGGGCTTCCCGGATGTGCGTGAGCCGGGCCACGCCGGGGTATACCACATAGGCGCTGGCTTTCCCCCGCGCGTACGTGCGCCAGTACTCCCACACCAGCGGCAGGAGGAGCAGGAGCAGGAGGAGCAGTTGGGGGTTCTGGAAGCCCATAGGCGGTCTGCCTTATG
>PSMF01000193.1:0-3990 GCA_040290005.1 Meiothermus sp. | reverse complement strand
CGGCAAAGCCCCGGTGCAGTCCAACTTAGGGCCAAGCAAGCCGTAGCGGAAAGCGCGGACGGGAGGCTACAAATCCGGGCGTGACTTGCGATATAGCTTCTCGCTTCCTGCAGATCGCTAACCCCCTCGCTGAGCAACCCCCCAAACCATCTCTATCGGAGGAACTCTATGCCCCAAGAACTCAACCCGCCCGAACCGCTCACCGCCCCGCAGCCTGTCGAGCAAGTCACGCCTCAAGAAGCTGGAAACCTGGTGAAGCTCAAGCCCGAGGTCGTGCCGCAGCTCGAGGAGCGGGTCAGGGACTTCGTGGCCGACGTGTTGCAATTCGACGTCCAGTCCGAGGATTTCAAAAACCGCATCGCCGCCGTGAACGCGCTGGGGGTGGCCGAGGCCCGGCAGGCCGCCTCGGTGTCGAACCGGATGCTCGAGCGCCCCCTGAACGCCGCCAACTCCGGCTTCTTCGACAACGGCTCGCCTGTGGGGAAGTCGCTGATTGACCTGCGGAAGACCGTCGAAGACCTCGACCCCTCCCGCCAGGGCGACCTGTTCGCGCCGAAAAAGCTCTTCGGCATCATCCCGATGGGCGACCGACTGCGCGACTACTTCCTCCGCTACCAGTCGGCCCAGAGCCACATCAACGCCATTCTCAACACGCTCTATAAAAGCCAGGACGAGCTGCGCAAGGACAACGCCACCATCGAGCAGGAGAAGGCCAACCTCTGGAACCTGATGCAAACCCTCCAGGGCTACGTCTACGTAGGCCGCCTGATTGACCAGCAAATCTCCGACAAGCTCCCCGAGATCGAGGCTCGAGACGCAGAGAAGGCCAGGGTGGTCAAAGAAGAAATCCTCTTCAACGTGCGCCAGAAAGTCACCGACCTGCTCACCCAGCTCGCGGTGTGCGTACAGGGCTACTTGGCCCTCGACCTTATCAAGAAGAACAACGCCGAGCTGATCAAAGGGGTGGACCGCGCCACCACCACCACGGTTTCGGCCCTGCGCACGGCGGTGATCGTGGCCCAGGCCCTGGCCAACCAAAAGCTCGTCCTCGACCAGATCAGCGCGCTCAACACCACCACCTCTAACCTGATCGAGTCCACCTCGGCGATGCTCAAGAAGCAGAGTGGCGAGATCGCCCAGCAGGCGGTGAGCGCCACGGTCAACATCGAGCAGCTCAAAACCGCCTTCGCCAACGTGTTCAGCGCCCTCGACACGGTGAGCGAGTACAAGGTGCGGGCGCTGGACAGTATGCAGAAGACCATCGAGGTCCTCGACACCGAGGTCAAGCAGGCCCAGAGCTACTTGGACCGCACCAGAGCGCAAACCACGCAGCAGGTCGTAGATGAGCTGAAGCTGCCGTACCAGCTATGAAGCGGAACGCCCAAAACCTTTACCGTTTGCCGTTTACGGTTGGCGCCGTTCTCTGGGTAGTCCTGCTCGGAGGGCTATGGCTCGCCTCCGGCTGCCGCGCCCGTCCGCAGGCTGTGACCCTTACGGTGCTGGCGGGCTCGGAGCTGAAGGACTTGGAGCCCCTCCTCCCCGACCTGCGCGACAAGACCGGGGTGGAACTCAAGATGAGCTACACCGGAACCCTTGAGGGCGTAGACCGTCTCCTGAACGGCGAAAAGTTCGATCTGGCCTGGTTCTCCCATGCCAAATACCTACTGTTGCGCGACCCCAAGCTCGCCGTGGCGCAGGAGCGCATCATGCTCTCCCCAGTGGTGATGGGTGTGAAGACCAGCAAGGCCAAAGCCTGGGGCTGGGACAAGAGCGTGACCTGGAAAGCCATCGCCGAGAAATCGGCGGCGGGCCAGCTGCGCTTCGCCATGACCAACCCAGCTACCTCCAACTCCGGCTTTACCGGGCTTTTGGGCGTGTGGGCCGCGCTTTCGGGGAAGAGCGACGCGGCGCAGGGGAACGAGGTCGGCCCGCAAGCCCTGAAGGGCTTTTTCCGGGGGCAGGCGGCGACCGCAGGGAGCAGCGGCTGGCTGGCGGACAGCTACGTCCAGCAGCAAGACCGGTTGGACGGGCTCATCAACTACGAGTCGGTGTTGCTGTCGCTGAATCAAGGCGGGAAGCTCCGCGAGCCCCTGACGCTGCTCTACCCGGCGGAAGGCGTGGTCACGGCGGACTACCCGTTGATCCTGCTCAACGCAGCCCAGCGCGAGGCGTTCAGCAAAGCGGTGGCCTACCTCAAGCAACCCGACCTGCAAAAGAAAATCATGGAGATGACCCTGCGCCGCCCCGTAACCGCAAGCGTCACCCTGTCGTCGGCCTTCCCAAACGCCCTGCTGGTCGAGCTGCCCTTCCCTGCCAGCGCCCTTGCGGTGGACGGCATCCTTTCGCAATACTTCGCCGAACAACGCCGTCCAGCCCATTCCTTTTTCGTGCTGGATGTAAGCGGATCAATGGCAGGACAACGGCTTCAGGGTCTACAACAGGCCATCCTCAACCTCGCCGGGGCTGACACGAGTACGACGGGGCAGTACGCGCGGTTCCAGCCTCGAGAGGAAGTCACCGTAATCACCTTCTCCAACCGCATCAACCCGCCCAAGGAATTCCGCATCGGGAGGGGTCAAAATGACCCTCAACTCTCTCAGATGAGAGGCTACGTGAAAAGCCTGCGGGCCGACGGGGGAACCGCAATTTACTCAGCCCTGCAACAGGCGTATACGCTGCTTCAGCAAGCCCAATCTCAAGAACCCGAGCGCATCTACTCGGTGGTGCTGATGACCGATGGCGAGAACAACCAGGGCATTGACCTGAACAGCTTCGTCAGCTTCTATAACGGGCTATCCGAAGGTGCCAGGGCCGCCCATATCTTTCCCATCCTCTTTGGCGAAGGCAACAAGGCCGAGATGGAGCGACTGGCGCAAGCGACGGGGGGGCGAGTCTTTGACGGCAGAAACTCGCTGGCCGCAGCCTTCAAGGAGATCCGCGGGTATCAGTGATGAATCGGCAGAAAGTCCAGAACAACGGGCAGAGGGTAAATAGGTTTTTGGCGCAGTGCTCAACGCCCTGCGCCCTCTGCAACCTGTATGCGTAACCTCCTGTTCTTCCTCTACAGCCGCCGCAACCTCACCGGGGTTGTCCTGGGGCTGCTCGGTCTCACCGCTTACTTCGCCGGGTTCCTCGGAGAGGGATGGTTTTTCCTGGTGGTCGGGCTGTATTTGATCGGGGTACTGATCACGCCCAGGGACGAGCGCTTCGAGCTGGCTCTGCACGCTGAGGCTGATGCCGCCGA
The DNA here is from genome assembly GCA_040290005.1 of Meiothermus sp. Taxonomy (GTDB): domain Bacteria; phylum Deinococcota; class Deinococci; order Deinococcales; family Thermaceae; genus Meiothermus. The sequence continues at coordinate 746 of PSMF01000193.1, read as the reverse complement.
GTTGAAGGGGGAGCTCGAGGACCTCGTTCGCCGAGTCCAGCGCCGCCTGCCCAAGGAGGCGCTGGACCAGGTGGTGAGGATCAAGAATCTCATCGAGGAGCTGCTGCCCAAGCTTCAGGATTTGAGCAAAGGCGGCGACCCGAACGCTTATACCATACGCCAGACCGTGCTGGACTATCTTCCAGCCACCTTGCAGAACTACCTCAATCTGCCCCCGGCCTACGCCCAGGTGCATCCGCTCAAGGAGAGCAAGACGGCCAAACAACTACTGGTAGAGCAGCTTTCGACGCTCGAGGCCACCCTGCAGGAGATCGCCCAGAGCGTCTACGCGGGCGATGCCCAGAAGGTGCTGGTAAACGGGCGCTTCCTCGAGGACCGCTTCCGCAAGGCTGAGTCGTTTTTATAGAAGGGAGGGGGTGTGGGGAATCCCCCGCATTTTCAATGTGGGGATACATGGGTCATGACCGCCGGTGGTGAAGTCCTTATCCTCCTCAGCCTCGACGGAAGAGATTCGCGGGGCCGTCAGCTTTGACCCGACCGAGGGTTTACAGGGGGCTAGCGATGAGGCGTTGAGCAAGGTCGAGGTGACCCCGGCTTCTCCACTGGGAAGCGCTGGATGCCGGCATGAGCGTGCCTTTCCTGGTTAAAATACCGGTCAAGGGGGCGTCCCCCATGCTCACCTTGTGGGTGGCCCGAGGAGGCGCCGAATGGAGAAGAAGTTCCACTACGACAGCGTAGCCGACTAC
>PSMF01000192.1:0-4007 GCA_040290005.1 Meiothermus sp. | reverse complement strand
GGGTCTCAGACCCGCCCCTACGCGCATCAACCATTCATTTATCGCGTACAGAACGTCACCCCTTGATGCTCGTCAATACCCTTCTATCCCTTATCGCTAAACTCCCCACAGCGCCAAGGCATCTCGAGTTTTCCAGGCTTCTGGGTCGAGGCTGAACCAATCGAATTCTTCGTTGGGACCTGCGTAAAATCCGTCCAGGGTCGGCTCGAGTTGCATAGTCAGTTTTCTCACTTCAGGCCTCCTTTGGCTCCAGGACTGCTTCCGAAGCCTCCGTACGCTAAGGGGAGCCCGTAGCGAGAGCCTTGTACGAAACGGCAAGGTCGCCAATCTAATGAGAGAAACCCTTGTCATTCTGAACACGGTGAAGAATCTAATGTGCTGTAAAGATGGGCACGTATCGGGCTTTTCAGTGCATCAGATTCTTCGTCGCAAAGAACACGACTCAGAATGACAACGATGGTGATTTTGTAAGTTCTGGCGCTCTGTGTCGCTTTTGGACTACTCGAGGCTCGAGCGAACAATCTGTGCGGGCGTGTGCCCAATCCACTGCCGCAGCGAGCGGGTCACGTGGGGTTGGTCGAAGTAGCCGAGCTGGCAAACCGTGTTGAGTATAGAGACCCCTTGGCGCAAAAGCATGTCGGCCTGTTTGGCTCGTTCAATTAGAGTTATTCACCAGAATTTCGGCCCTTACCAGCCGGTCAACGAAGACATCGGTGTTCTCGAGGTTGGGCAGTTGCCACGCCGAACCCTTTAGCCAGAAACGTTTGCTGGACGCTTCGGGCAGGGCGGTTTCGGCGCTCAAAAAGGTTTTGGTGGTCAGGTGGGGTATGAACGTGCTGAGTTTGAAGCGAATCCACAGAATCTCCGCGTCTGCGGGGTAAGAAACCATGCCCGAGATCTCCCAAGGGCCGACCACTAAAGATTGCACGTTGTCCTGATACTTCGTGATAACTAGATAACTATATGCCAACGAGGTTCGGCGGGGCGGACCCGGTAGGCCCCGCACACCGTCCGGCCCTGCATGGCGGTCTCGACAAAAGGTGAGTCGAGCAATCGTTCCTTGAGGAGAATGCTCATCACCAACAAGTTTTGCATCCCATCCGGCCCGTTTCAAGGACGTGGGCGACGTATCGTTTATCCTCGTATCCATGCGCATCACCAGCACCCATAACCCGCGCGTCAAAGCCTTGGCTGACTTGAAAGAGCGCAAGGGCCGCGAGCGCGAGGGTAAATTTTTGATTGAAGAGGCACGGGAAATCGAAAGAGCAGCAGAAGCGGGAATCCGGCTCGAGACCGTGATAATCTCCGATTCTTTGAACGACAACGAAGCCAGAGTTTACGCGGATTTGGCTCGAGTCGGACGCTTAGAAGTGCTCGAGGTTTCCCAAGGCCCGATGAAGCGCCTGAGCAGCCGGGAAAATCCTGCTGGGCTCATCGCCGTTGCCAGGATTCCCGAACGTTCGCTTTCAGCCTTCAAGCCTCCGATAGACGCGCTGATTTTGCTGGCGGTGGGGCTCGAGAAACCCGGCAATTTGGGCGCGGTGCTGCGTTCGGCAGACGCGGCGGGCGCGAGCGCTGTCTTAGTCGCGGGCGGTGTGGATTTATACAGCCCGCAGGTGATCCGCAACAGCACCGGAGTTATCTTCTCGCTGCCAACATTTGGAGCTTCAGAGTCGGAGATTTTGGCTTGGTTGCGTCAGCATCGAATTTCTTTAATCGCCACAACCCCGCACACCGACACGCTTTTCTGGCAGGCCGATTTGCGCGGCCCTGTCGCAATTGCCGTAGGGCCGGAACACGAGGGGTTGAGCGAAGGGTGGCTCGAGGCCGCCACCACCAGAGTCTGCATCCCCATGCGGGGCCAAGCCGATAGCCTCAATGTCTCGGTAACAGCAGCCCTACTGCTCTACGAGGCCCGCCGCCAACGCACCAACATGGATAGAAATACACCCTAAACTTGATTCGACTCCACTCAACTCTATAGCTAGACCCCTTGACAATCTCATGGAGTGAGGGGAATACTATGTTTCTGGGTTGACACTCTAAACCCTTGACTGTCAAAGGAGGCAATAGTATGGCAGAAGTCGCTACCAAGATGAAACCTTTAGGCGACCGCGTGCTGGTTCAGCGGGTGGAAGAAGAGCCCAAGACCCGTGGGGGTATCGTGCTTCCCGACAGCGCCAAAGAGAAACCTCAGCGCGGCAAAGTGATCGCCGTAGGCAGTGGCCGGGTGCTCGACAACGGCACCAAGATTCCCTTGGAGGTCAAGGTCGGGGACACAGTGCTCTTCGCCAAGTACGGCGGTACCGAGGTCGAGATTGACGGCACCGAGTACATCGTTCTCAGCGAGCGCGACCTGTTGGCAGTGATGTAAATAAAAGCCGATAGTCAATAGCTAATAGCCAAGTAGCGAAAACAAAAAGGCTATTAGCGCGAGTGAAAGGAGCAAAATCATGGCAAAAACCCTAGTGTTTGACGAAGCCTCCCGGCGCGGATTGGAGCGCGGCGTGAACGCCGTCGCCAACGCGGTGAAAGTGACCCTTGGCCCCCGTGGTCGCAACGTGGTGCTGGAGAAGAAGTTCGGCTCGCCCACCATCACCAAGGACGGAGTGAGCGTCGCCAAGGAAGTCGAGCTGGAAGACCACTTGGAGAATATCGGCGCCAAGCTGATCATCGAGATCGCCTCCAAGACCAACGACATCACTGGTGACGGCACCACGACCGCCACCGTGCTGGGCCAGGCCATCGTGCGCGAGGGTCTGCGCAACGTGGCCGCTGGGGCCAACCCCCTCGAACTCAAGCGCGGCATTGAGAAGGCCGTGGGCGCCGCGGTTGAGGAAGTGAAGAAAATGGCCGCCCCGGTGAACGATCGCAAGGCCATCTACGAGGTGGCGAGTGTCTCGGCCAACAACGACACCGAGATCGGCAACCTGATCGCCGACGCAATGGAGAAGGTCGGGCGCGAAGGCGTGATCACCGTCGAGGAGAGCAAGAGCCTCGACACCGAGCTGAACTTCGTCGAGGGCTACCAGTTCGACAAGGGCTACATCTCGCCCTACTTCGTCAACAACCCCGACAACATGGAGGCTAGCCTCGACGACCCCTACATCCTCATCACCGAGAAGAAGATCTCCAATGTGCGCGAGCTGCTCCCGGTGCTTGAGCAGGTTGCCCAAACCGGCAAGCCGCTGCTCCTCATCGCCGAGGACGTGGAGGGCGAGGCCCTGGCTACGCTGGTGGTGAACAAGCTGCGCGGCACCCTCAATATTGCCGCGGTCAAAGCCCCCGGCTTCGGCGACCGCCGTAAGGAGATGCTCAAGGACCTGGCGGCGATCACCGGCGGCACCGTGATCTCCGAGGAGTTGGGCTTCAAGCTCGAGAACGCCACCCTGTCCATGCTGGGCCGCGCCGAGCGGGTGCGCATCAGCAAGGACGAGACCACCGTGGTCGCGGGCAAGGGCAAGAAGGAAGACATTGACGCTCGGATCAACGGGATCAAGAAGGAGCTCGAGACCTCCGACAGCGAGTACGCTAAGGAGAAGCTCCAAGAGCGGCTGGCGAAGCTGGCCGGTGGCGTGGCCGTGATTCGCGTGGGGGCCGCTACCGAGACCGAACTCAAGGAGAAGAAGCACCGCTACGAGGATGCCCTCTCCACCGCCCGTGCTGCGGTCGAGGAGGGCATCGTGCCCGGCGGTGGGGTAGCCCTGCTGCGGGCCGCCAGCGCGGTCAAGAACCTGATCAAGGGTCTGGAAGGCGACGAGGCCACCGGGGCCAAAATCGTGCTGCGCGCCCTGGAGGAGCCCGCCCGCCAGATCGCGGCCAACGCTGGGTTCGAAGGCAGCGTGGTGGTCAATCAGATCCTCTCCAACAAGAAGGCTACCTACGGCTTCAACGCCGCGACCGGCGAGTACGGCGACATGATGGAGTGGGGCATCGTGGATCCTGCTAAGGTGACCCGCACTGCCCTACAAAACGCCGCCTCGATCGGCTCGCTGATCCTCACCACC
>PSMF01000191.1:0-4047 GCA_040290005.1 Meiothermus sp. | reverse complement strand
AGGTACGACCGTGAAGGGCCGCGAGGCCCCCGGCCAGGAGAAGCGCCCTAGCGCGGAGCCTCAGGAGAAGCGCCCTAGCGCGGAGCCTGTGCCGGTACTCAGGGCCGGTCATCCCTACACGCGGTGGTCATCTATTTGCACGGGTATCGCGGACCTCCCAATATATCGTGATTTACCGTTGTGGATCGCGACCTTGGAAACGTAATAACCTGCATCTCGAGCCCAATCAGGAACCCCCGCCGTTGCAGGCGGGGGTTCGGGGAGCTTATTTGCCGGAGATGCCCTTTTGAATCTCCGCGACCATGCTGCTCACAATATTGGAGACGTTGGTGTCGGGCTTCTGGGTGGCCTGCGAGAGCGCGTTGCCCCACGGCCCCCAGACCTTGCCCATCTCGGGGATATTGGGCATCGGCGAGCCCGAGGCGATCACGGGGGAGAAACCGGCCACCACCGGGTCGTTTTTGAGCTGCTCCACGGCGGCCTTGCTGACCGGGATGCGCCCGCCCGCTTGGTTCATCGAGACCTGGCTGGGGGTGGAGATCAGGAGCTTGGCGAAGTTGGCAGCGGCGGTCTTGTTCTTGGAGTAGGCACTCATCGCCACGCCCTGCACGCCCACAAAGGGCTTCCAGGTGCTGCCGCCGGGAGGGGCGGGCATGGGGGCGATGCCAAAGTCAATCTTGGCCTTTTTGTAGTCGCCGATGGCCCAGGGACCGTTCATAATCATCGCCAGCGAGCCGTCCTTGAAGGCTCCGTCGGCCACCTGACCGTCCACCCCTTCGGGGACCAGCTTATACTTGTAGCGCAGGTCTTTGATAAAGCTCAGGGCCTTGTTCCCCGCGTCGCCGCCCAGCTTGACCTGGGTGGTGTCGAGGGCGTTGCCGTTTTTGCCAAACACGCTGCCGCCGTAGGCGGTAAACCAGCCGTAGCTGAAGTAGGCATCGTTCAAGTTATAGAGGAAGCCGAAGCGGTTGCCGGTGGTGTTGGCCTGGGCGACTTTGAGGAACTCGTCCCAGGTCTTGGGGGCGGTTTGCACGTACTTTTTGTTGTAGATCAGCGCCACCGACTCGGCGAACATCGGCAGGGCAAAGAGCTGGCCCTTGTAGCTCATCGCCTCCACCGCGACATCGTTGAGGCCGCCCAGATAGCTGCTGGTGGCGTACTTACCCATTGGCTCTAAGACACCCGCCTGGGCCATCGCCCCCACCCAGTCGTGGGGAATGCTCACGATCAGGTCGGCGGCCTGCCCCTGCGGAGCCCCTAGGATGAACTTGTTCTGGATGTCGCCAAAAGGCACCTCGACGACTTCGACCTGGGTTCCGGTGGATTTTTGGAACTTGGCGGCTTGGTCTTTGAGCCAAGCCAACTCTGGGCCACCGTAGTGGCTCCACACCGTCAGCTTGCCCTGAGCCATCCCTAGGCTCATAGCAGCTAGTGCTGCGACGAACAGCGCTTTCTTCATACACCCTCCCTTGCCAGCACGACAGCAGCTTTTGGCAGCGTTTCCACGTTGTTTCCAACGCGATTTTTATTTTATCTGCCTTCTGCGTCAAAAGTATATTACCAAAACCCTTCGGGGAGTAAAGAGTCTTGGAAAGATTTCAACTTGTGGGTTGAGAAAAGCTCAATGGAAAAGCGGATTTATTGCCGCCGGGTGAAGACTCAGTAAAGCAGCTAAAGGGCCAATAATACCCTGAGGCGTACCGAGGAGAGCTTTGAGGGGGTAACCTTCAAGTTTGGGGCTTGTCTCCAGTCCCATTCCGCTGCGACAGCGGCGATGACAGCGGAGGCAAACCCAACGCCCAAACCTTTACCCCTGCCAAATCTATTGTTTTGTGTGCAGATAGGATGATCTCAGCGCTGTCTGGACGTGTGGGGTAAATCCGGCTCGCCAGCGCCTGACCCTGGGCAAAAACCTCGAGCACCGAGCCGTCCAGAAGCACCCGCACCTCGGGCGCGGTCCCCGGCTTCAAAAGGAGCGAGTGGGGGTTTTTATGGACCTCAGGGTCCAAACTCGAGCTGGAGCGGTCTAGGAGCAGTTCCCCGGTCTGAGGATGGTAGATCAGGCGGGTGGACTCCGCGCGGTCGGGGGTGGCCCGTAGCGACAGGGTAAAACCGATTCCCATGGGCATAGATAGCTGTATTTCGTAGGCGAGACCCTGTGCCAGGGTTAGTGAGGCCCCGGCTTGAAGCGATCCAGTCGGTTGGAAGGCTTCCCTGCGCAGCGCGGTTAGCTCGGGAGCGGGGGTCTGCTCGAGCCCTCCATCCTTGCCGATCTGCAAGACGCGGGGCAGCGACATCACCCCAGCCCAGTCTACCTTGGTTTGTTCGTGCCAATCGTAGGCCTCGCGTATCCACCCCCACAACAGCCAGCGACCTTGGGGGTCCCACATGGCTTGGGGGGCGTACAGATCGCCCGCGTCGAGAAGGCCAACTTTTGCGGGGTGAAACTGCCCATCCTGGTAGCTCCCGGTGAGATAGGTGGGCTGGAACCCCCGGCGGTTCTCCCCTTGTCATTATCCATATCTCAACCCCGTATGGCTCAAGACGACGGAACTACATCCCGAGGATCCAGTTCAAGGGGGTACTGCTGACGGATCAAGAGGAGCCCCACAAGGCCCTCAAGACGGGACTGGTGGAACTGGAGCGGGCGGAGCGGATTTTCTACCAGGGCCGCAATGCTGGCCTGTGGAAGGGGATAGCCAGACGGCGAACCCTGGTTGAGGGTGTGTGTCTGGCACGTGAAATCAAGACTTATGGGTAATGACAAGTTGCTTTAGCCGTGGGAGTGTCGATTATTGGTTGCTCCCACACGCGGGTTCCTGGGAAACGGCAGGGCTGGCGAGAAAGGCCCTCGAGCTCAACCAGCGTCCTGTCGCCCTGGTCGAAACGTACCATTCCGGCGCGTTGCCCTCCCGAGATGCCTTCCTCGAGGTGAACCCGCCCGGCGTAGTCGCCACCGTGCTCAAGCGTGCTGAGGATTCCGAGGACATCATCCTGCGGCTGTACGAGACCGAAGGCGAGGTTTATAAAGCGCAGGTGGATTTTTCCCTGCTGGGACGCAAGTTCGAGGTGGAGTTCAGTCCCCACCAGATCAAAACGCTGCTCGTGCCTAGGGGGGAAGGTGAGGTGCGGGAAGTGAATTTGCTCGAGTGGCAGGAGCAAGTTAACCGCTAATGACCGGGGGAAGCGGCGGGTGTCATCCCTACATGGCACCTACAGGGAAGAATCACACTTAAGTCACCGCTTAGGCCATTGACATCTCTAGCCGCCGGGCTTTTGTTGAACGCAAAAGTTGCCCAAATCAATGAGATGGATTCCGAGGTGAACCAAAACAAGAACCGACAGCCTCGGCGCTATCTCGAGAAGCTTCGGAGGATGCTCGAGACCTTTAGGACCACAGGTCGAGAGGCCCGCTCAGGCCAAGAACGGCAAAGGAGTGCGCAATGAGAAAAGTGGTTTTGTTTGTGCATGTATCGCTAGACGGTTTTGTGGCGGGGCCAAAGGGCGAAATGGACTGGGTTGACACCCCGGCTGAACTGTTCGAGTTCATCAGTGGGCGCGTGAATCAAACCGATACCGCCTTGTACGGGCGCACCACCTATCAAATGATGGAAGGCTACTGGCCTACTGCGGGCGAGCAGCCCGGAGCCACCAAGCACGACATTGAACATTCCCGCTGGTACAACAGCGTTTCTAAGGTCGTGCTGTCTAACACCTTGTCGGGCAATCTGCCCAATATCAGAGTCATCGGTGGCGACTTGGCCGAGGGTATGAATCAAATCAAGAGGGAAGCCGACAGCGAGATATTGATGTTTGGCAGCCCCACTACCGCCCACGACTTGATGGCCGAGGATTTGATTGACGGGTACTGGCTGTTCGTCAATCCCGTTGTGCTCGGGAAGGGGATTCCGCTATTCAAGCACGTGAAAGAAATGTCCAAGCTTCGGCTGCTGGATTCAAAAGTTTTCCCGTCGGGCGTGGTCTGCTTGAACTACGAGCACATTGGCTAAGATTAGTTCTGCACCTAGCGGGTAGCGATGCCTGTTC
>PSMF01000190.1:368-4066 GCA_040290005.1 Meiothermus sp. | reverse complement strand
ACCGCCCCCACCGCTACCGTTCGGCAGAGGACCGCCGGGGACCACCTGGCCACCTATTCCCTCCGCCCTGCCCAACATTTGCCGCACCCCGCTCGCCACGAAGCCCCCGATGAATCCCAAGGCGACCCGCTCCACGTTGAACAGGATGTAGGCCCCCGCCGCCGTCCCCATCACCAGGAAGATGACCCCCATAAACCAGGCCAACACGGCTATCCCGATCTTCTTGGCCACGCTCTTGACTTCCGTCCACTTCTGCGACACAAAATTCTCAAGTCGGCACTCCATGTTGATGCCGCAATCGGGGAGTTTCTCGGACAAATCCTGCAAATTTGCCTCTTTTTGACTCTCCACCGCCTCCATCCCCGCGTCCACGTAGGCGTTGACCTGGTACACCGGGCGGTTGATCCCCATATCCACCGACGCCTTGAACCCGATCGGCAGCAGGATCACGAGCAACAGAGCCCCCATCACCATCGCCACCCACCGCCCGAACCAGTCCACCGCCGCCCCCCTGGGGAAGATCAAGAGCGCCGCCGCCAGTGGAAAGAGGCCCACCCCCACCTTCACCGTGAACGAAGCCACCACGATGATGATGAAAAAGAAGAGCAACATCGGGATCAGGAGCAGGGCGGTCCAGTTCAGGTACTGTAGAATCTTGGTAGAACCCGACGCCATCCCGGAAGCGACCGTTTTGGTCTCGTTCTTAATGGCCTCCTTGGTCGCTGTCGAGGAGATGACCTTGACCGCCCCCACCGCCCCCATAAAGGGCACCACCCGCAGCGCCAGCGTATCGAGGTTCTCTGCCGCTTGGGAGAGGGTATCCGTGGCGGAGCCGGTGCTCCACTCCCGAGCTGCTTCCATGGCCCCATCCAGGGTATTCCCCACAAATCCGCTGTTGGACAGCGAGAGCAGCAGGCCCACCACCGCCAGCCGCACAAACGCGCCCTTGATGGCCTCCAGGCCACCCCCCGCGATGCCCTGCACAATGCTGTAGACAAACCCCAGCATGACCAGGGCCAGGACCAGCCCCGAAACGCTCCCCTTGAGCTTATCTACATCCCCGCTGATGCTCTTCAACCAGAGCGAGAGGTCAAAGAACGCCTTAAAGATGCCCCGTAGCTCCGTCACATCGTTGGGAGGTACCTGAGGCGGCTCGGCCAGGGCCAGCCCGGCCAGCAGGACCAGGACCAACACCAGCAAGGGAAGCACTCCGATCCGCACGCCACCCTCCTATAGACGACGGCAGGTCATTTTTCCGCTCTCGTCCGGCACCAGCACCCCATCCGGGCAGGCCACCGTGCGGGCCATCTGGGCCAGCAGTCTGAGGTTGGCCGTCTGGTTCTCGGCGTCGTCGGCGATCTGGCCCATGGTCCGCTCCAGCTCCGCCTTCCAGGCGTTGGCCTCCCTGGCCCGCCGCTCGAGCTCTATCTCAATGAGGTTGGAGAGCTGCTCGGTGGTGTACGCCTGCTGCACCGCCCCCTCCCGCACGGCCTGCACCACATCCTGGGTGTTCGCCAGGTTCTGCCGCATGATCTTGGCCTGCGTGTCCACCAGCACCTCCAGCACCTCGCGGGTGCTGTTGGCCTCCTTGGCCCGCCGCACCACCTGCTCAGCCTCGCCCTCCTGACCGCCCAGGGGGTTGGTGACCTGGAGGGTCTTGGCCAGTTCCTCCTGGGTGCGCCCCGTGCTGGACTTCTCGACCTGCCCCTCCGCAGCAGATTTGACCTTCTCGAGTTCTGCCTTTACCTGCATCACCCGCTCGGTCTCCTGGTTGCTGACAATCTGTGCCGCGGCCAGGTTGGGATTGATCTTGATGGCCTCTATCGCCCACCACGACGGGCTGCCGTTGGGGTAGGGGTTTTTGCGGAGGTTCTCCACCTGCTTTTCCCGCACCCGCGCCATCCAGTTGGAGATCTTGGCGACCATCTGGCGGTAGTTCCGCCGCAGGCTGAGGAAGTCCTGCTCGAGCTGGTCCGCTCCCACGTTGGCCTGAGCCAGCCCCAGCTCGGCTCCCACGGCGTTGACGAGGTAGCTCACCCCGGTGACGAAGCCCTCCCGCTTCAACATATCGAAGTCTGTACGGACCTCATCCCACATGCCCACCGCCTTCTCCAGCGTCCGGTAGACCGTGCACACCCAGCGCACGCTCTCCAGGCTGAAGGCGTTGATGGTGGTGCAGGCCGTGCCGCCCCACTGCTGCACCTGGTTCCAGATGGCCTCCAGCGAGGCCGGGTTCTGCGAGGGCGGCTCCGCCGCCGGGTCCACCACCACGCTGAAGAAGTATTCCTTATCCCCCACCTTGATCTTCACCGACGCCGCACCGGTCGGGGCATTCGCCGCCGCCGTGAAGGTCACATCCACCGTGGCGTTCTTCTTGGGGTCGGACACGGTGATGCTGGTGGGGCTGTAGGTCACCCCCTGGGGCAGCCCGGTGATGGCGATGGGAAGGGTCCCGGTAAAGCCGCCCTCCGGCAGCACCGCCAGGGTGGATTTGGCGCTCTTCCCCGGAGCCATGCTCACCGGGGTAGGCGCGAGGCTGATGTTGTACTTGCCCGGTGGCGGGTTCTGGGCCAGCCCCACCCCCAGCAGCAGCAAGGAGAAAAAGCAGAAAAGCCCACCCCTCACTCCATTATGCATACTCTTCTCCGTAGGCCAGGCTCCGCACCGCCCGCATCACATCCCCGCCGTAGCGCCTCACCGCCTCCCGCCGCCGGGCCACCTCCTCCTTGGTCGAGGTGAACAGCCAGTAGTCCACCGGGCTCGGGCGCACCGCGATCACCTCGCCCTCCCTGCCCTCCCCGGTGCGTATCCAGGCCAGGGCCTCGGAGTAGACCCCCTTGACCCCGGTGAGGCGCTCGTGCACCGCAATGGCCCGATCCGGCATCCCCAGCGCCTCCCGCATCACCGCCAGCTCGGCCTCGCTACGCGACAGGCGCAGCAGGAAGTGAAAGCTGGTGTTCTGCAAAAGCGCCCGGGGTCCCTCCCCGGCGAAGTCGGCCAGGCTCTGGGTGATGCTCCAGATTCCGCCGCCCAAAAAGCGGAAGCGCCGGTAAAGCTCCTCGATCAACTGGGAGGCGTAGGGGCTCTGGAACACCTTCCACGCCTCGTCGAGGACCACCAGCACCCGCCGCCCCTGCCCCCGCTTGGCCCGCTTCCAGACCAGGTCGGCAATGAGCAGCGTGCCGATGATCTCCAATTCGTCCTTGAGGCCCTCGAGCTCGTAGCACACCACCCGCGACTGGGCCAGAGGCACGTTGGTATCCCGGTCCAGGAACTGCCCCTTGGGGCTGTCCCCCACCCAGGACTGAAGCCGCAGGGCCAGCTTCCGGGCCACCTCCTTCTCCGAGGGGCTGGCCGGGCGGCTGCCCACCTCGTCCAGGAGCACCAGGGTCTGCACCAGGTCAGAGAGCCTGGCCCCCGTATACGTTTTGCGGTAGCCCCCATCGGGCTGAGGCAGGTCGGGGCTGGAGCGCGTGTAGGTCTGGAGGATGGCCGCCTCCAGGATGGCGTTCTCCACGGCTTCCTCGGTCTTATCCTCCCCCGGAGGAAGGATTGCCCGGAGGAAGCGCAGCATGTCCTGGAGCTTCTCCGGCGAGGGCTCCGCCTCCCCCTCGTCCAGGTCGAACATATTCACCGCCGTCTCCCCGCCCGGGCGGATGTCAATGAACGCCCCGCCAAAGGCTTCCACAGAGGAGGGG
>PSMF01000190.1:0-294 GCA_040290005.1 Meiothermus sp. | reverse complement strand
GCGAGGGGCACGCATCCCCCCGGACACCCCCTCTGGACACCCCGGACACCCCCCCTGCACCGGGCTTTTGTTGCCGTATATTCCCCACCTTCCTCCCTCCCCGGACACCCCCTGTCCAAAGCCCTTGAGGACGAGAGAAATCGCAGATGGTGGTGAGAGAAAAATGTCCAATGAGGATAGAGAAAACAACGTGCAGGAGAGAGAGGGGATCGCTGAATCCCCCCTTGAGGACAGGGTGGAGGGACAGCCCGGACACCCCCCGGACACCCCCCCTGACACCCCCCATGGACACCC
>PSMF01000189.1:0-4075 GCA_040290005.1 Meiothermus sp. | reverse complement strand
GATTCTTCGCAGCATTCGTGCGGCTCCTTTCCAACCCCCGACCCCCGACCCCCGCCGTCATCCCCCCACCCGCCTGAGCATATCCGCCAAATCCGCCTCGCTCACCGGCCCGACGTGACGCAGCAGCACCTTGCCGTTCGTGTCAATGAGGAAGGTCTCGGGAACGCCGTATGTGCCGTACTCGATGTACTGTCGGTCATCCCGGACGCTAGGAAAGCCCAGATTGTACTGCTGGATGAACTTTAGCGCGTCGGAGGCGGTCTTCTCCTGGGTGTTGATGCCGAGCACCAGGATTTTGTCCTTGTTTTGCTGCCAAAAAGCGCTCAAGGTGGGGCCTTCTTGCTGGCAGGGAATACACCAACTGGCCCAGAAGTTGAGCAGGATGGGCTTTTTGCCGATTAGTTTGGAGAGCTCGAGCTTTTGCCCCCACTCCACTTGATACGGCTGCAACACCGGCAGGGCGAAGACTGGCGCGGGCTTGCCCACCAATGCCGAAGGCAAGGCCGTAGGGTCAGGACGGCGCAAGCCCCACAGGAACAGCCCGCCTACCGCGAGGACGATGATTAGAGGCCACAAAAAACGCTGCATATTAGGTTTGAGGCACTGCCGACCTCGAGGGTTGTCGCACCCCGCTCGGCCACAAAATGTAAAGCGTGCCCAGAACGATCACCGCGCCCGCAATCCACAGCCACAGCACCATCGGGGTAACAATGACTTTGAGCGTGGCCCACTGCCCCCCCTGCCGGTCAAACTCTTGCAGCACGAAATAATAGTCATTGTAGGGCGAGTATTTGACGACGGGTGTAGCGAGGGCCTGAGGCCCCATCTGCGGATAAAAGTTGAGCCGGGTCTCATAAAACCCGTCTGAAGCCCAGCCGTCGCGGTTGGTGGCCCGCACCTCGATAGGCGCGATGACCGCCGTGCGGTTGCCTTCTTCCCTGGCCCCCACCGACTGCAAGCGGATTTCCATCCCGTGCGTCCGCCAGGTCTGCCCCAGGTTCAAGGTTTTCTGCTCGGTGAAACGATAGGTCTGGCTGAAGGCGATGGCAAGTGCTGCCAGGGCGATGCCGACGTGGACCACGTGCGAGCCGAAGCGGCGGCGGTTTTGCGCGGCGAGATCGAGAAAAGCTTGCCCGGAGGAAACGCCGAGGGCTCGAGCCCGCTCCCGCACACCCTGCCGCACCATCAGCCAAACCGCAGTCAGGTTGTAAGCGAACAAACCGATGGCGAGAGAAACCCCGACGGTGAGGGCTAAAACCAACCCGAGCAAAAACCCCACCAGGAGCGCACTTCCCATCGCCATCAGGTTGCGGTTAATCTCCGCCGTGGTGTTGCGCCAAGGCAACACCGGCCCCACGCCCATCAGCAGCAGCATGAACACGCCGAGTGGGGCCGAAACCTGATTGAAAAAGGGCGCTCCAATCGAGACTTTAGCGCCGGAGACAGCTTCGACGACGAGCGGCCATAGTGTCCCCAGCACCACCACGAAGGCGAAGGTGCCGAAGAACAGCGCCCCAGCCAGCAAGGCTCCTTCGCGGCTCAACCAGCGCACCTCCCCGGCCTCACGGAGTTCAGAGCCCACCTTCGAGAGCAGCCCAAACCCCACGAGCAGCGTCAGCAGCAGGAAGCCCAAAAACACCGCCCCCACCGGCCCATCGGCGAAGGCGTGGACCGATTGAATCACCCCCGAGCGGGTCAGGAAGGTGCCGAACACCGTCCCGGCGAAGGCCAGGGTGATGAAGGCAAAGTTCCAGCCCTTGAACAAGCCCTTGCGCTCCTGCACCTGCGCGGTGTGGAGGAAAGCCGTCGCCAAGAACCAGGGGATGATGCTGGCGTTCTCCACCGGGTCCCAGGCCCAGTAGCCGCCCCAGCCGAGGATTTCGTAGCTCCACCACTTGCCCGCGAAGATGGCGGCGGTGAGAAAGCCCCAGGCCACCAGGGTCCACCACCGGGTCTCGAAAATCCAGCTCTGGTAGCGCCGCGCCACCATTGCCGCCACCGCGTAGGCGAACGGCACGCTGAGGCCCACAAAGCCCAAATACATCAAGACGGGGTGAACGGCCATCATCCAGTGGTTTTGCAGCAGCGGGTTGGGGCCGCGCCCATCGGCGGGCGGGTTGAGAACCGGGTCAAAGGGGTGCACCACAAAGGTCATCACCGCGAAGAAGAAGACCTGGATAGCGAAGAGCGTACCGAGCGCGATGGGAGCCCGCCAGACATCGAGGGTTTTGCCCGCCCTGGCACTAACAATCGAGGTATATAACGTTTGTAGCGTTCCCCACAGGAGAATCGAGCCTGCCAGCGCGGCCCAGGGTGTGACTAACGTCACCCACAGCGGGTCTTTGACGGAATGGTTGTTGGCGACATAGGCGACTGAGAAATCATTGGTCAGCAAGGCCCACTCTAAGGCCCCAAACGCTGTCAGCGCCCCAACAAGGGAAAGTGGCGCGAAGCGGCGGGCGGCCTCGAGGTAGCGCCGGTCTCTCAATAATGTAGCGAGCGCCGACAACCCTAAGCCCAGCGCCGAAAACAGCAGGGTGACGGCCAGGGTGACGGTCCCGAGGAGTCCCGGGGTCATCCCTCACCCCAGCACGGCGGCTTAACGCTATCGCACTTCTCCCGGTAGGCCTGGGGCTGATCCCTCTCCCAAAGGTAGAGGGGCTTTTTTATTTTTGCGCTCGGCATTTGGCGTTCGAAGTTCGACACTAATTCGTCTCCTGGATGACTTTTTTGATCTGCTCCGGGGTATACTTCCCGTCCTTGGGGGCCTGATACGACTCAGAGTGCTTGACCAAAAGGTTGCTTCCCTGGAACCGCTCTCCAGCGAATTTGCCCTCGACCACCACGCCCTGGTTTTCCTTGAAGAGCGCGGGGGGCGTGCCCACTGACTGCACCGGGACCTCCCGCACTCCATCAGTGACGACGAAGCTCAGTTGTAGGTTGTCCTTGTTGTAGCGCACCGTCCCGGCCTTCACCAGCCCACCTAACCGCACCGGGCGGTTCGCGTATTTGGCCTCGTTCTGGAAGTACTCGCTGGGGGTGATGAAGTAGACCAGGTTGCTGCCCAACCCGCCGAAGATCAGATAGGCCAGCGCCCCCACCACCAGGACGATGCCAACGATATGTTTAGGCTTCATCCGCGCCTCCGCCGCCACAGCAGGTAGCCCAGGTAGCCGAAGATCAGGCCGTAGGTGAGCACATAGACCCACACCACAAAGGGGTTGGCCGGGTTTTGCAGGACGTTATCCATGTTGGGCCTCAAACCTTTCCGCCGCGCGCTTAGCGACAGCTCCGCGCAGCCGCATCAGGGCGAAATATAGCAGGGTGAAGGCCAGCAGGTTAACCATCAAGGCCAGCAGCATTGCCGGTTCCATGTTGATCCTGCCAGTGGTGAGGTCAATGGTCTGGGTCTGGTGAAGGCTACGCCACCACTTCACCGACATGTAGCTGATCGGCACATTGATTGAGCCCAGGATGCCGATGGCGGCGCTGGCATTGGCCCGCAGTTCGGGGTCTTCGATGGCGCTGCGGACGATGAAGTAGCCTACGTACACCGCGATCAGGATGGCGAAAGTGGTCAGTCGCGGCTCCCAGGTCCAGTAAACCCCCCAGGTCGGGCGGCCCCACAAGGCCCCCGAGAGCACAGTGAGGGCCGAGAACATCAACCCGATCTCAGCACTCACCGCGGCCACCCGGTCATATTTGGGGTTGCGGCGCACCAGGTAGGCCACCGAGTAAGCAAGAGTGCCGAAGATCGCCAGATAGCACAGCCAGGCCATCGGGACGTGCAGGTACAGGATGCGCACCAGCCAGCCCTGGTTGGCATCAGGGGGTGCGCTCAGGGCCATATAGAAGCCCACCAGCAAGGCCACCAAGCCACTGCCCAGCAGGACTGAGGTCAGGCCGTCCCGTTTCTCGCTCGAACGCGTCAGTTGCATGGGGTCTCCTCTATCCTCTCTACGTCATTATGAGGGCAATCGGATGAGACTCGAGTAAAGCGTCTTACCATAGTTAGCCGGTAGCTCTTCGAAGCTCGCTCAAGGCCGAGCCGTCCCCGGTAACACAGCGGTAACGT
>PSMF01000188.1:1742-4130 GCA_040290005.1 Meiothermus sp. | reverse complement strand
TGCTTTGGCTGGAGCCTCCCGCCGCGCTTCAACCTGGCCACCGACACCGTGGACCGCGTGGCCCAAACCCACCCCGAGCGCACCGCCCTGACCGAAGCGGGCGGGCGGAGGGTGAGTTACGCCGAGCTTCGGGAGGGATCAGACCGGCTGGCAAACGCGCTCGAAGGGGTTGGCGTCACGCGGGGGGAGCGGGTTGGGCTCCTCTTGCGCCAGTCGCTGGAGTGCGCCCTCTCGCACCTGGCGGTGTACAAGCTGGGGGCCATCGCCCTGCCGCTTTCCACGCTGTTTGGGCAAGATGCCCTCGGCTACCGGCTCGAGCACTCCGGGGCCCGCTTCCTGATCGCCGAGCGAGACGCCCTCGAGGCCCTCCAAACAGCGGTTCCGGAAGGGGTGCGGGTCGTCTACGCCGACGAGCTGCTGGCCCTCGCCCAATCCGCCGCCCCCGACCTAGTCCCGGCCCCCACCGGCCCCGACGACCCCGCGGTCCTCATCTATACGTCGGGCACCACCGGCAAACCCAAGGGGGCCTTGCTGGCCCATCGGGTGCTCTTGGGGCACCTGCCGGGCTTCTACCTCTACTCGAACTTTCCCCAGGGCCAAGCCATCTACTGGTCACCCGCCGACTGGGCCTGGATCGGCGGGTTGCTGGACGTACTCTTCCCGGCCTGGTTCTATGGCTTTACCGTGGTGGCCCACCGGGCCCCCAAGTTCGACCCCGAAGAAGCCCTCGAGCTGATGCGCCGGCACCGGGTGACCCACACCTTCCTCTTCCCCACCGCGCTCAAGCTCCTGCGCGGGCTGGGCAAGCTCAGCGACCCGCCCCGGCTCGAGAGCATCCACTCCGGCGGCGAGCCCTTGG
This sequence comes from Meiothermus sp., assembly GCA_040290005.1. Taxonomy (GTDB): domain Bacteria; phylum Deinococcota; class Deinococci; order Deinococcales; family Thermaceae; genus Meiothermus. Next base: position 3,271 of record PSMF01000188.1, on the reverse strand, counting down.
GGGGGGAACTCCAGGAATGGTCGCGGGAGAACTTCGGCCTCCCGGTGAACGAGTTTTACGGCCAGACCGAGGCCAACTTGCTGGTGGGAAACAGCTACCAAACCGACCCGATCCGCCCCGGCTCGATGGGGAAGCCTTATCCGGGGCATCGGGTGCGGGTCATCGACGAGGAGGGCCGTCCGCTTCCCCCTGGCCAGGTGGGGGAGGTGGCCCTCGAGACCCCCGACCCGGTGGCCTTTTTGGGATACTGGAACCACGAAGCCGCCACCCGCGACAAGTTCATCGGCGCCTACCTCCGCACCGGCGACCTGGCGGTGATGGACGAGGAGGGCTACTTCTGGTTCAAGGCCCGCAAGGATGACCTCATCAAGGCCGCCGGTTACCGCATCAGCCCCTTCGAGGTGGAGGAGGCCTTGCTCCGCCACCCCGCGGTGGCGATGGCCGCGGTGGTGGGGCAGCCCGATCCCGAACGGGGGCAGCGGGTGGTGGCCTACGTGAAGCTGCAACCGGGCCAAACCGGGGACGAGGCGCTGGTAGGGGCCTTGCAGCAGGAGGTGCGCAGCCGGGTCGGGCACCACGCCTACCCTCGAGCGGTCCACTTCGTGGACGAACTTCCCCTGACCACCACCGGAAAGATCCAGCGGTTTAAGCTGCGCGAGCCGTAGCGAGTGGCTTAGCGCCGCTAGCGTAACATCTGCACGGGATAAAGGACCGGGGACTAGGGGGAGGGCGTAGGGGGTGCGCCTAGCGCCTAGCGACCAGGTCGCTCACCGGGTTGGCCCTCCTCAACATGGGCAGGGTCCATGCCAACCGTCCTAAGCGTTCACGCCGAGGTACTGCTTGACCTTGGGCTCAAGTTCCTCCCATTCGATGGCGGTCTGCCGCCCGGCCTCGAACTGGCCCATGACCCAGGTATGGAGGGCTTGCAGGCCGGGGTCGTCCTTGGCGAGTTCGACCCCCCGATGCTGCCGGATCAGGAAAATCAACCCGGCCAGACCAGATTCCTTGGTGAGCGAAACTTCCAGGGGCCGCCCCAGCAGCTTAGGCACGTCGAAAGGGGCGTACATCCACCAGAACTTGTTGAGCCCGTCGGCGTGGATGCCAGCTCGGGTGCGGTGGGCGTCCTTGCCGTAGAGGGGGTATTTGGCGGGCAAGGGCTCACCCATGGCTGCGTAGAGTTCGGCCAGCTCGCCCAGGACGGTAAAGTCTGGCCTGCCGAAAAATTTATCCTCGGCGGATCCCTCGGGTCTGCGCCCGCTTGGGGGTTCGAAGTAGCCCATCCCGATCAGGTGCAAAAGGACCTGCTCCAAGGGCGCGTTCCCGGTGCGCTCGCCTTTGCCCAAGGTGGTCCCGTTGATCACCGCGCAGCCCTCGCGCACCGCAGCCAAACAGTTCGCCACGATGAGGCCGGTGTCGTTGTGGGGGTGGAACTCGAGGTCTTGCGGCTCGAGCCCCAGTTTGCGCAACTCACGGAAGATGCGGGGAATGCTTCTGGGCAGCGCCACGTCGTCGTAAGGCAGCCCCAACCA
>PSMF01000188.1:0-1623 GCA_040290005.1 Meiothermus sp. | reverse complement strand
TGGGGCCGCACGCCCGCGTCCAGGGCCATCTGCACGGCCTCGAGGTAGGCGTTGGCGGCCTGGTTCCGCCCGCCGGGTCTGAACTTGTGGAAGGTGTGGTAATCCGAGGCCGAGGCCAGCATCCCGGTCTCGCGCACGCCGAGGCTTTGGATCAGCCCCACGTCCTTGGCCGCCGCCCGAATCCAGGTGGTGGGCTCGATAGGCGCACCCGAGCGGTAACGTTCCAACGCCCCCTCGAGCATACGGCGGTCGGCGGGGCGGTACACGAAGAACTCGGCCTGGCGAATGGCCCCGGATTTCCCGGTGAAGCGGCAAAGAATGTCGTAGATCTTTAGGCCCTGCTCGGGGGTGAGCGGTAAGCCGCCTTGCTGCCCGTCGCGGTGGGTGGTCTCGGTGGTCCAGGCCTGAGGGGGTAGGCCGGAGGGGCGCTCGGTCCAAAGGTAGCGGGGGAAGCCCTCGCGGGGGAAGCTCTCGAGAAAGTACTCGGGGGTCTGCGGATCGGGGATCTCTTTCATCTTTTCTCCTAATCGGCCCCTTGCGGGCCTTCGTAATAGGCCCGGGCCCAGGCGGGCAGGGCCCGGAGGCGGCTGGGGCGGGGCAGGACCGCCGGAAAAGCGCGCTGCGGGCTCACCAGGCTGGGCTCAACCACGACGAACAGATACCCAGCGTCCATCCCTTCCCCCACCACTACCGCGTCCACCTGGACCTCCTCCCCCAGCCAAGCCTGCACCCGTTCCGCCCAGCGCTGGGCCTGCGCTGATGTATTTCCTAGGGCGGCCACTTTTATTTGAGGCTTCAGCGGGAAGGCGGCCTGGGCCGTCACCCAGCGGGCCATCTGGGCGGGGGACAGACCGAGGTTGCGGGCTTCGCGGGCCACCCGGGCCGAGAGTTGCAGGGCGAGCGCCTCCTGGGCCTCGAGCACGGGTGGCTTCTCCGCCACCCGGGTTCCCCCGCGCTTGTGCCCCTTGAGGTAACCCTCGGCCTCGAGGCTGCCATACACCTGCGAGACCGTGTTGGGGTTGACCTCGAGCCGGCTGGCCAGGTCCTTGATGGTGGGGAGCAACTCCCCCGGCTTCAGCGCCCCGGCGACGATGAGCAGCCGCAGTTGGCTACGGATCTGTTCGGAGAGGGGAATCGGGCTGGAGCGGTCCAGGGAAAGCTCGAGCGGCATGCTTAAATAAAACTACCTTGATAGTGTTTAGTCAACAACGCCCGTTAGGACAGCCCAGCCAGCAGCTGCAGGATAGAAGTTTGAATCACAGCACCGAGCACGCCCTTGAATCGGCTCCGACCGCAAATGCGGTTGGGGGTGGAGAGTTCAGACAAAAAACGCACCGCTACAGCGGTCTTCCGGGATCTCGGGCTCGAGGTGAGTCGTACGCAAAACGCTTATGGCTGAAATATCCCACCCGCCATCTCCTTTGAAAGGCGGTAAAAACACCCATCCCTCCCGCTCGGTTCCCCTGGTGGGCATTGCTATGGTGGCGCGCTCAGTCCAACAAGACCCCAACCGGGGGCCTGAGGATCGGCCATCAACCAACGGCGAGCGAGCCCGCTGAGGCAAGCTGGTTGTAGAGCGGCCTGTGGATGAAGCCACCCCCCAGCAGGCGATCCCCCTGGTAC
>PSMF01000020.1:28423-38472 GCA_040290005.1 Meiothermus sp. | reverse complement strand
CCCTCACCCTTCTCGCCCATAACCTCAACCTCTGGCTCAACCCCTAAACGGCGTGGTCAATGTTGCGTTTCGCCCCCGAACTCCAAGCCAAATACTCTGCCACCGCTGGAAACAGCCGGGCAAACAGGTCGAAGGCCCTGAGTTGCCAGGGGACGAACACCGTCCGGGGCTCGGTTTCCAGCGCCCGCACGATGCCCTGTGCGGCCTGGTGCGAAGTAATCTCCGGCAGGACACGGCCCACACGGGGAATTCGATGCTCGGTGTCGGGGTTGCGGGTGAAATATTCGCTGTCGCTGATCTTGCCGGGGAAGAAGGCGCAGACCTTGAGGTTTGTCCCGTACAGGTCGGCCCGCAGTGCTTCAGTAAAGCCCGCCAGCGCCCACCGCGCGGCGATATAGCCTGCGGCGCCCGGCCAAACCTGGCGGCTGGCGGGGGAGCAGACCGAGAGGATGAAGCCACGATTTTCACCCAGCATCGCCGGTAGAAAAGCCCGGGTGAGAAAGACAGTGGTGAAATAGGGTGTGTCCATCAGCTCGGCGAACTCCTCGTACGAAGTCTCCTCGACAAAACGCCAGGCCCCGGCTCCCGCGCTATGGATGAGGGCGTGGGGAACACCGTGGGCCTCCAGAACCGCCTTCGCTAAGGCCTCAACTTCCGCAGGTTTGGAGAGGTCGGCGGGGAAAGCCCAAGCCTGCCCACTGCTCGAGCGGATTTGGGCGGCGAGGGCCTCGAGCCGCTCCCCACTCCGCGCGGCGAGCACGACCCTTGCCCCGCGCCGGGATAGCTCGACCGCGGTGGCCCGACCGATGCCGCTGCTGGCCCCACTCACCACGCACAAGCTGTCTGCGATCTGCACGGTAGGCTCATTTTAAGGTCGGAGGAATTCTCTGGTACAGAACAATGATTCTCAGTACTCCACTTTTATCGTCCCAGACAGGAACTGTGCTTTTAGCTCATCGCCCATTGCTGAAGGCTCATAGCTCAATCAGCGTGTACTCGAAGGTGTTGATCACCCGAATCCCCTCCGGCGTGACGTATTCGCGCTCGGGCTGGGCCTCGTAGAGGTGGACATGGCCGTGGACGTGGATTTTGGGGTGGTACAGTCGGTGAAATAACCCCAGCGCAGTGCTGCCCCGGTGGGCGAAATCGCTCCCGGCGTGGGGGCCAGGCGGGGGGGCGTGGGAGAGCAGGACGTCTACGCCGTGCCCGGTGGAAAAACGCCGGTGGGCGAGTACCGGATACCACGAGAGAAACCGGGTTTGGGCCTGGTACTCGGTGTACTGCCCGAAGTCGCGGTTGTTGTAGCGCGGCGAGCCGCCCCAGCCTGCAATGCGCAACCCGCCGACCTGCACGATGCGCCCATGCGCCGCGATAGCCCCGCCGGGTGGGGTGAGGTTACCTAGATAGTCCTGCACGTACTCTTCCTTGTGGTTGCCGTGGACATAGACGGTGGGAACGGTGACTTTGGTCGCCACGAACTCGATGTAGCTGCCGGGCAGGTCGCCCGCGATCAGCACGAGGTCAAAAGGCGGTAGGTTGCCTGGAAAGCGAGCTTGGTGGATAAAAGGGTGGATTTGGTCGGAGAGGGCCAGAATGCGCATATTGGCTTTCGGATACGGGCCAGACGCCTCAAAAACGCGCTGCCGGGGTGTAAAGCAGTTTGGTTCTAGTCTAAAACATAAGGAGACCGAAAACCGAAGGGGGCGGGCCTGCTCACAACCGATAACCGGACCTTTTGCCCTTATCTGTGCTGTGTGGGAGGGCAAAATTGGGATATCAAAAAATGCTTTTCTAGACCCAGTGGGCGGGGTGGAATTGTCCAGGCTGGAACTTCGTGCGCTCAGAGGTTAGCATCGGCGGGATGAGCGAAACCACCGCACTGTGCCTCGAGGCCCGACCGGAAAAACGGGTATGGGGCGGAAGCCACATCTCTGACCGGCTCGGCCTCCACAGCGACCAGCCCATCGGCGAACTCTGGCTGGCCTACGATGAAAACCCCGTCAAAACCGGGCCCTTTGCAGGTTGCAAGCTCTCAGAGGTGTTGCGGGAACTAGGGCCATCCTTCCTGGGAGAGGTCCCCTATGCGCGGTACGGCTCGGAGTTGCCCCTGCTGGTCAAGTTTCTGGATACCGCCGAGTGGCTCTCGGTGCAGGTTCACCCCGATGACGAATATGCCCACCGCGTCGAAGCCGCGACGGGTTTTCACGGCAAAACTGAAGCTTGGTACATCCTCGAGGGGGAGGGCGAGCTGATGTATGGCCTCGAGAGGGTGCTGGACAAGGAGAATCTGCGGAGTGCGCTCCAAACCGGCCAGGTGGACGGGCTTTTGCACCGCGAGCGGGTGCGCCCAGGCCAAGTGATCTACGTGCCCGCCGGGACGATTCACGCGCTGGGGCCGGGTTTGCTGCTCTACGAGGTGCAGCAGCGCTCCGACCTGACCTATCGGCTTTACGACTACGGCAGACCTCGAGAACTGCATCTGGAAAAGGGTTTAGAGGTGTCGAACCTCGAGCCGACCCGCATCCCTGCCCTCGAGCCGATGCCTACCGGCGAAAAGGAAGCGCTCTTGGCCTCGGAAGCTTTCGTGCTCGAGCGCCACGCCCTAAGGGAAACCCTAAACATCATTGCACCCCAGGAGAGCTTTCTGCTCCTCACCTTGGCCTCGGGGGAGGCACGGTGGGCCGAGGGAAAGCTCGGCTGGGGCGATACGTTGCTCATCGGTGCGGGAAAGAGCGTGAAGCTGAGCGGTCAGGCCCAGTTTTTGGCGAGCTTTGTTCCGTCCCCAGCGCGGCTGGCTGGGTATCCGCCAGGGTTGCGGGTCTGAGCGGTGTTATGCCTTGGGGGCTGCCAACAGCGACAACCATTTGGGTAGCTTGCTCTTGATCAAATTCCAGACGATCTCGTCCTGCACACCGAAATGTAGACGTATGAATATCTGCGACAGGGACGTGAGTTGCTCCCACGGCAATTCAGCGTAGCCGTCACGCTCTTCCGGCGGGACCCTGCTCGCGGCGAGGCCCAGACGCTCCAGATTGAAGAGCACCGCGTCATAAGTACGGCTATCCCCCACGAAATCGGCGAACTCCAGCCCGGCGGTATAGTCCAGCACCCGCAGGGCGGCCTGGCGCATCTCCTGGAGCCAGAAATCGCTCCTCATACCATCTGCAGGGCGTCCCGCCCGAGCTGCGGGCGGAGTGAGGGCGGAACTTTGCTGGGGCTGACCAAATCTACCGGGGTGCCTAAAATGGCTTCCAGCTCGAGCTTGAGGCCGATGTAGTCGTCAAAGCTAGGGGTCTTGAACTCCACCAGAAAATCCACATCGCTATCCTGCCGGGCGTCGTCGGTGGCGGTGGAACCGAAGAGATGCAGGCTCCTGATGCCGTAGCGCTCGGTGAGCGCGGGAAGGCGCTCCTCGAGGATGTCCAACACGCTGCCCCGGCGCATAAGCGGACGCTCAAATTCCCTCGTCCCACAGCTCGCGGAAGCTCTTGGGGCTGGGCTTGAGCCCTGCCCGCCCTTCGGTCCAGGCTTTCACCACCGGTAACACCGTGTTGTCCAGGGCTTCCTTGGGCAGCATCCGCAGCGCTTTAGAGCCTAGATTATAGGCCCAGGGCCGGGTCATCGCGGCAGCGTAGCCCTTGATGGCGGCGGCCTCGAGCCGAGGCTGCAACCCCTGCTCCACCGCGCGGTTGCGCCAGGTCAGGAGCAGCTTGGGGATGGGGATACGCACCGGGCAGGCCTGGAAGCAGGCCCCGCACAGCGAACTCGCATAGGGGAGCGGTTTGGTATTCTCCAGCCCCACCAGCCCCGGCGACAGGATTGCCCCTATCGGGCCGCTGTAGACGTACCCGTAGGCGTGGCCGCCGGTCTGGCGGTACACCGGGCAGGCGTTGAGACAGGCCGCGCAGCGCACACAGCGCAGGGTTTCCCAGGCCTCGCCGTCGGCCAGGACACTGCTCCTGCCGTTGTCCACCAAGACCACATGGACCTCCTCGGGGCCATCGGGCTCGCCCGCCCGCCGGGGTCCTTGGATCAGCGAGACGAAGGTGCCCAGGCGCTGGCCGGTGGCCGCTCTGGCGGTGAGGGTCAGGAAGGTCGAGAGGTCGGAGAACCGCGGCAGCAGCTTCTCGATACCGACCAGCGCCACGTGGATGCGCGGGGCCGAGGTGGAGATGCGGATGTTGCCCTCGTTCTCGATCAGGGCGAGGGTCCCGGTCTCTGCGACCAGGAAGTTGCCGCCGCTGATGCCCATATCGGCCCGAAGAAACCCCTCGCGCAGCAGCTTTCGCGCGGTGCTCGCCAGCAGCTCTGGGGCCGCGTCCAGTGGGGTGCCAAACCGCTGGTGGAACAGCTTGCGGATTTGCTCCAAGTTGAGGTGGATCGCCGGGCCTATGATGTGGCTGGGGGGCTGGTCGAGGAGCTGGATGATGTACTCGCCAAGGTCGGTCTCGAGCGCCTCCACCCCCATGCCCTCGAGCATCGGGTTGATCCCCAACTCTTCCGAGACCATGGTCTTGGCCTTGACCACCTTTTTGACCCCGCTCGCCCTGGCGATGTCTGCGACGATACGCCGCGCGTCGTCGGCGTCTTCGGCCCAGTGCACCTGTACGCCGTTCCTCTTCAGGGCGGCTTCGGCCTGGATTAAGTAGGTGTCCAGGTGGGTCAGCACGTGGTTTTTGACCGCCTCGGCCCAATGCCGCCATTCGTCGGAGTCCACCTCCGCGTACATCTGGCGGCGTTTGCTGTCGAAGTTGAGCGTGGCTGCCGTGACCGAGTCGCGCACGTAGGGCTCTTCGCGCAGGACTCGAGCCGATTCTTGGGGGTAATTGTTGGCCTTAATCTGCACGGGCGGCCTCCTTCGTCTGGCTCGCTTGCCAAAGTACCGTCGCTAAGGGCTTTACCGGAACCTTCAGCCCGCGGTTTTCGATCCTGCCGCTGAGGTGCAACATGCAGCCCGCATCCCCGCTGGTCAGGAAATCTATTTGGGGCAGGGTCCCCAGCTTACGGTCGGCCATGCTGAGCGCCACCTCCGGCAGCTTCACCGAGAACAGCCCGCCGAAGCCGCAGCACTCCTGCGCGGCCTCCCAGTCCACGATCTCGGCCCCGGCGTTTTTGAGCAGGCTCAGCGGCTCATTCTTAATGCCCAGCTCGCGCAGGGCGTGGCAGCCATGGTGGTAGGCGATGCGCTGACCCTTCAGCCCCTCGCCCAGCTTGGTGACGCCCAAGACCTTAACGATGAACTCGGCCAGCTCGAAGGCTTTGTTGCTCAGGGCTTCAGCCTGCTCGAACTTTTTCGGGTTATCCCGGTATAGCTCGGGGTAGAAGGCCCGCACCATGGTGGTGCAGGAGCCCGAGGGCAGCACCACGTACTCGGCCTCGGCGAAAACCTCGAGGGCGTGCCCCACCATCTGCCGGGCCTCGTTCCAATAACCTGCGTTGTAGGCGGGCTGGCCACAGCAGGTCTGGGCTTTAGGGAATTCCACGTCGCAGCCGAGGCTCCGCAGCAGCTTAACCGCTGCCACCCCGGCCTCGGCGTAGAACTGGTCCGTCAGGCAGGTAACAAAAAGAGCGACTCTCATGCTTAGAAACGAGTATAGCGTTACGATGGGCGAAACCATAGGGTCTCATCCAAGTCACCCCCTCTAACCCGATGAGCATGGTTTTGCCGCTCTTGCTCCGGCGAGGTTGTGAACCCGTCTCGCCCCGAGAACAAACCCCTAGCCGCCGTTCTCCGCCCCCGCCGGGCGTGAGCTTTAACAGCCGTTTTAGGAGGGAACATGAGCGTTCTGGTCAAAGGAACCGTAGAAGCCCTGACCGCCAAGGGATATAGCCGTCTGCCCGACAGCAAGCCGACCGAACTGCTCGACGGCGAGCTGGTCGAGATCACCCCGCTGGGGGCCGCCCACGGTGAAATCGCCGCCGAACTCGCCAGCCGTCTGCGGGTCTGGGCTAAGGGCGGGACCCACGGCAAGGTCGGGTTGCGCTCGGGTTTTGTGCTGCGCCGCGACCCCCACCGGGTGCGGGGGCCGGACATCTGGTTCGTTTCCCGCGACCGCGTGCCCCGTAGCGGTGTCCCACAGGGCTTCTGGGAGATCGCCCCGGATTTGGCGGTGGAGGCGATCGCCTTGGGTGACACCGTGGAGACGGTGAAGGAGCGGCTCGAGGACTACTTCGAGGCCGGAACCCGGATGGTCTGGCTGGTCTACCCGCGCTTCAAACAGGTCGAGGCCCATCTGCCCGATGGCACCATGCGTACCTTCAAGGAGACCGATATTTTAGAGGCGCCCCATCTGCTGCCGGGGTTTAGCTGCCGGGTGGCGGATTTGTTCGAGGGGTAGCGATGAGTGATGAGCAATGAGCTAAGGCAAAAGTGCAGGTAGCTCACCCTCGTTAGCCAAACTGAGGTCCTGTTGGGGATGGTGAGATTGAAGCTTGAGGACGCTTGTCCTGGACGTATAGTTCTTTAGCTCATTGCTTAGGGCTCGTCGCCTCAGTTCGATGAGCTCGAGGCTTTGCCCTCCAAAATTGCCCTCGCTGAGCTGCTTGACCACCCCCACACCCTCGGCGAACCAGTAGGTCGCCTTGCCGCCAAACCCCAAACCGAGCTGCCCTTGAAAGCTGGCCTCGATGCGCAGGGCCTCGAACTTTCCGGCGGGGACCTCGACGGTTTCCTTGGCGGTGATGCGGTTGGTGACCTCCAGAAAGCCGGTGAGGTCAAAGACTGAGACCTTGCCCTTCAGCTCGTAGCGGTATTTCCAGCTCCCACCCACCTTCCAGGTCTCGTCGCTGGGGATCACCACCCCGGTGAGCTTGGTCAGGCGCACGCTCCCGCCGGGGATGGGCTGGTCGCCCTCGGGGAGGGTGTTCAGGCCGCCCTCGACGCAGGTCCACTGGGTCTGCTCGGTGCGGTCTGGGTATTTGCGGGTTTCGGTGAACTTGTCCCCGTCCGGGGCGAAGGTTTGCAAGTAGGTCTGGTTGCTGCCCAGCACGTGATAGCGGCGCTCGAGGTTGGGGGCGGTGGGGTAAAAGGCCGGGTTGCAGGCCGAGGCCCAGGCCAGGGCCAGCAGGGGCAGTAGGGCCAGGAGTCGCATGCGCCTATGCTCGGCGAAATCGCGCGGCGCAATGGCGGGTTAGGCAACAAAAGCGAGGTTATGGACATATATGCGCACCAGATGTGCGTACAATGGCCCTATGTCTAAGGCCCAGAGCATCGTGCATACATCATCCTCGGGTGGGGAAATGCGCTGGCAAGCGCATCCAAGTGGGCCGGGTCACACCGTAGTCGGCGACGTCCGCGTGCTCAAAGGTCTGAAAAGCCCCCAACTCGGCAATGCCCGCGATATCGCGGTTTACCTGCCGCCGTCGTATGCCATTAGCAATAGGCATTACCCGGTGCTGTACATGCACGACGGGCAGAACCTCTTTGACGATGCCAGCAGCTACGTGGGTGAGTGGCAAGTGGACGAGAGCATGGAGATGCTCAGCACCGAGGGCTTGGAGGCCATCGTGGTCGGGGTGCCCAACGCCGGGACCGAGCGCCTGAACGAGTACAGCCCCTTCCGCGACCCCCAGCACGGCGGCGGAAAGGGTCAGAAATACTTGGAGTTCCTCACCCAGACCCTCAAACCGCTGATAGACGGCGAGTTCCGCACCCTGCCGGGCCGGGAAAACACCGGGGTGATGGGCTCCTCGATGGGCGGTCTGATCAGCCTTTATGCGTACTACCGCTGCCCCGAGGTCTTTGGCAAGGCAGGGGTGGTCAGCCCCTCGTTCTGGTTTGCGGAGGGGGCGATTTACGGCTACGTGGAAGGGGCTGCGCAGGTCCCCGGCAGGCTTTACATGGACGTGGGCTACCGTGAGATCACGCTGTCGCACGTGAGCAGCAGGCGCTACCTCGAGGGCGTGCGCCGGATGAACAAGCTATTGCTGCAAAAGGGGTGGGAACGTGGCGAGGACTACCTGTACCTCGAGGATAAACAGGGCGTCCACAACGAGGCCCACTGGGCGCGGCGTTTTCCCGAGATGATGCGGTTTTTGTTCGGTTGATTTCGTAGGGGCGATCCCTTGTGGTCGCCCTTCGCTCCCCGAATATTGAAGGGCGGGCGTGTGTGCCCGCCCTTACAGGTTTTTGTAGATGTCCTCGAGCCCCATCTTCATCTGCGGGCTGTACAGCTCGATCTCCCCGTCCTGGCCGAGCGCTTCGTAGCGCCAGTTGCCGCGTAAGCCGCGCTCCATCACCTCCACCCCCCGCCGTTCGCTGTGGACGATTAAGTACATCACCAGCCCCGGAATGCTCTGGTAGATCAGCAGCTTCTCGCCCCGGTCGGTGCGCTCGGTTTCCCAGGTGGCGATCTCCCCGATCAGCACCGGGTATTCCACATACTGGGGGTTCTCGCTGGGCTGTGAGACCACCATCAGGTCGGGGTAGTAGACCCGGTTGGCCCCGATTTTGAGCCTGCTGAGGCTATAGAACTGGCTGCCTTCGCGCTCGGTAGGTTCTTTCAAAAGATTGGTCAGGCTCTGCCGAAGCTGCGCGTGGGCCGGAGATTCGTCGGGGAGCGGATACACCTGCCCGTCCAGGTATTCATACGGACGTGAACGGCGGGCTTCGCTCGCCAGGTATTCGGCTAGGGAGAGGGTCTCGAGCTTGGGCAGTTTTGCCATTCCCGTTTGAGCTTACACCGTTTCATGACAGTGCCTCGAGTGCCCCCCTACCCGGTGGAGGGGTGGGCGGGTTCCTGAGGTCACTGGTTCGGATTGCCGGGTAGAAAGGTCTGTTTGTAGGGCCAACGCCCGGGTTCGCCCCTACAAAAACAGGTCATGTCTGGAACGGTGAAGTTGGTGCTCGAGATGCTCATTTCGAGGCGCCTTTCGCTCCATGACCAAAGGTGCGAGCCTACAAGCAGTCTCGGGGGCTGACTTGTGGCTTAGAGGTGTCTCGTCTGCGCTCGAGACCGAAGGTGCGAGCCTACAAGCAGTCTCGGAGATTGATTTGATGTCTGGAGGTGTCTCGTCTGCGCTCGAGAATCCCCGTCCTGAACCTGAGGTGTAGATATACGACCTCGGAGCAAACCTCACCCTACCCTCTCCTACGCCGTAGGAGAGGGTTTGCAGGCTTACTCCTCTTCGCCCTCCGCCAGCAGCGGCAGAAACACCGTGAACCGGGTCTCCCCGCGCCTGCTGGCAACCCGAATTTGCCCCCCGTGGGCCTCGGCGATCTGCTTGGCAATCGCCAAACCTAAGCCTGTTCCGCCTTCTGGCCCCCGTGCAAACCGGGTAAACAGCCGCGGCATCACCTCGGGTGAGATGCCCGGCCCCGAATCTATTACTGCGAAGGCCGCCCAAGGCTGCTTCTGGGTGCGCATTTCCGGGGTCGAGGTGACCCTGGCCTCGTCCTGGCTTTGGTAGGGATCGGTGGGGTGGTCGGTGGGTTCTTTCTCCTGCCAAACCCGCACCTGCACCTTCTCCGGCGACCCGGCGGCCCGAACCGCGTTGGAGACGAGATTCCTGGCGAGCTGTAGAAGCCGGTCGGGGTCGCCTAAGACCTCGGGGAACGCCTCGGGCATCTTTAGCGTCACGCCGGGATACTCGTTCACCGCCTGGCGCAGCAGGTCGCCCAGGTTGACGATATGGGCGTTCACGCTGCGCTCGGCCTCGCCCCTTGCCAGGGCTAGCAAATCGCCGACCAGACGGGTCAGGTGCGCGGCGGTGCGCTTGGCCCGGTCCAGGTCCTCGGGGTTGCCGGGATTGCGCGAGATGCGCTCTAAGTAGCCGTTGAGCGAGGTGAGGGGGGTGCGCAGCTCGTGGGAAACCTCGGCCAAAAAGGCCCGCTCGCGGTCCCTGGCCTCCTTTAGCTCACCCAGCAGCTCGTTTACCCGCTCCACCATCACCCCGATGTCGTCGCTGGGGCCGGTGTAGACGATGGGGGAGAGGTTATAGGGGCCGCGCCGGTTCACCTCGGAGGCCGCGCGGTGCAGTGGGACCAAGGCCACCCTGGCGGCGAAGATGATGAACAGCGCCCCAATCGGCAGCAGGAAGGCCATCCCACC
>PSMF01000020.1:0-28413 GCA_040290005.1 Meiothermus sp. | reverse complement strand
TGGAGGGTGTTGCGTACGCTGCCGCTGATGACCTCGATGTAATGGGTGTCCTGGCTGACCGCCACGATGCCGCCAGGAATCCGCTGATAGACGGCGATAAAGTCGCTGGCGTAGAAGGGCTTGGGGGTGTTGCTGGCATCACGGATATAGTTGCGTGGGACCTGCTGGGCGAAGTCGGCGTCGGTCTCGCCGGAGGAGATGAGCTGGCCGCCCTGGCTGTAGAGGGTTACATTGACCAACCTCGAGCGCGCCGCCACCTCACCAGCTTTGCCCGAGGTGTAGAGCTGGGCTAGGTCGCTCACATAGCGGGTCAGGGTGCGCTCGACCTGGCCGTACAGGCCGAAGCTCACCGAGTAGAAGGCTACCGCCAGGGTGAGCACCAAGATCAGCACCCACAAGACCACGTAGGCCAGGATTAGGCGGGTGCGGAAGGACATAAGTCAGGGTGTCGGGTGTCGGGGGCCGGGTGCCGAAAAAAGCAACACAACAATAAGCAAAAGCGGGTAAAAGACGAGATACGTCGGTAACGGGAATTCTCCGAAAGAGATTCTACCGTCCTGTGCGTGAGCTTTTGTTGAGCATCAGCCGTCGTCTTTGCTTTTTCCCGTTTCGGGCTTACCGTATTGCTCATTGCCTTTCCGACACCCTACACCCCACACCCGACACCCTACTCCGCTTCCCGCTGCCGCAGCGCATACCCTACCCCGCGCACGGTGCGCAGGTAGCCGTAGGCCCCGGCCTCGCGCAGTTTGGAACGCAGGTTGGCGATGTGTACGTCCACCACGTTGGAATCGCGCTCGAGCTGCCTTCCCCACAGATGCTCTTCGATCTCGGTGCGGCTAAAGACCTTCCCCGCCCGGCTCACCAGGAGCGACAACAGCTCGAACTCCTTAGGCGATAAACGCAACTCCTGGCCGTCGTAGAGCACCTGGCGCTTGGCGAGGTGGACTTCCAAGCCGCCCACCGAAATCTGCTCGCCGCCCTCGCGGTGGCGCAGTTGCACCTGGATGCGGGCCAGAAGTTCGGCGGGGTGGAAGGGCTTGACGATGTAGTCGTCGGCCCCGTCGGAGAGCAGGCTGACCTTGCGCTCGACGGCATCGGCGGCGGTCAGGACGATGATGGGAACCTCGTACCCAGCGCGGATTCGGCGGGCGACCTCACCGCCGTCCAGGTCGGGCAAGCCTAAGTCCAGGATAACCAAGTCGGGGACGGCCTCGCGTAGCCGGACTAGCCCGGACATGCCGCCCGAGGCCCAGTCCACGATGTACCCGGCCTCGCCGAGCTCGAGCTGGAGCAGGTGAGCGATTTCCGGATCGTCCTCGATCAGAAGGATGCGTTTCATCGAACCTCCGGTAAGACCCGCCCGTTGGGCAGGTTAAGGCGATAGGTACGGGTTAGAAGGTCGTTCAGGCTCACGCGCTCTCCTTCAATTTGTAACGACACGTCGCCGCGCGAGGTCGTCACCCCATTGTAAGGCGGACGGTAGCCATCGCCTACCTTGAACAGCACCCGCACTTCACGCCCGCTCGGGGCGGCCACTTTGCTCTGGAGCACCATATCGCGGTCGTTGACCTGCCAGACCACGTAAACGGTGAGCAAATCCGCCGATACAATACGAATCTCGCTGCCCGAGGGAATCCAGGGGAGGTTGGGGAGAGGAGTCAGGGCTAAGGCTAAAGCGAGAAACAAACCGCGCATCGTCCACCACTATGCCCTAGCCCCCAGATAAGCGTATGGGATTCGGATAAAGGGCACTTAACCCCCATAACCCACCGCTTTGGGCGGCGGCGGAGTTGGTTGCCCTGAATCATACCCTGTTGTGGGCAGGGGGAGTTGGGAACCTTACTCCAAAAGCGTATGCGGGGGAGGTGCGGGCGTTTTTCTGAATGTGCACTTTTGAATCGTTTCCTCAGGATGGTTTGCTAAAATGAGCTTTGAATGACGCAAACCCTCAACGTTCAGACCCTTATTGCCGAGATCAAAACCGCCTTGGAAGACAAAAAAGCCGAGCACGTGGTGGCCCTGGATTTAAAGGGGGTTTCCGACTCGCTCGACTATTTCGTCATCGCCACCGGAACCTCGCAGCCGCATCTTCAGGCGCTCGAGCGCGGGGTACGGGAGAAATTGCAGGGGGAAGGTATCTGGGCCACCAAGGTTGAAGGCCCCAGCCCAAGGTGGATTTTGCTCGACTACGGCGAGGTTTTGGTCCACCTGATGAGCCCCGAGGCGCGGGAGTACTATGACCTCGAGGGTTTTTGGGCGGACGCAAAGAGGATTTGAGCAGCAAGAAGTTTTTGGGATTGGCGCAGTAGAATCCCCTGTCAATCGGCGGATATTCGTCTAGCACCCCACCTTGACGACCTCGGACGGCCCCCCTTGCTAAGGGAAAGACAACACCGCCTCCCCTCAGGCACGCTATTATCCCAGGACGCTATTCTCTGCGCACATCAGGGGAGATGCCCGCAGGGTGGTGGGGTTGGAGTTGATGTTTGACCTTCGACAAACCTACGACTTCGCTTTTGAGCCTGGAGACTTGATTTTAGAGTCTGCCGGGGCGGCTTTGATGCTCGAGCTTACTACTTTTGGCTTCTCGGGCCTGTAGTTGCGGATGGGGGCGAAGATAAATCGGTTGAAGGCCAGGTAAACCGCGACGTAGGCGGCGATTTGTACCAGGGGGTTGCTCAAGACCGTGACTTTGCTGGCCCCCAGCCAGGTCATCAGAAAGGTTAGCGGGACCACCACCACGAAAGCCCGCAGGAACAGGCTGGGGAAGACCCGCAGCATGTCCTTGAAAGAGAGTTGAGGACGCGTCCTGCCCTTGCGGCGGAGTTTTTCCTCGCGGCGTTTTTTGCCCATATCCAGCAGTCTACCGGGTCGCCGGGCGCTCGTATAGATTGGGAAAACCCCGCCGATAAGGGACATTCGCGGTTTTGCCTTTACAATCGTGGGGTGCTCGAGCTCTGGGAACGTCTTTGCGCCTTGCCACACCGGGGAACTGCGAGCGCCTTCGAGCGCTTAGCCGCGAAACTGCTTAGAGATCACCTCGAGTCGCTAGGCCATACAGTCCAGACCCAGACCTTCAAAGCGCCCAGAAGCTACGGCCCCGAGCTGGTTCTGGTAGGTTCGCTGTTGGCCTTGGGCGGCTGGTTTTCGCTGTGGTGGCTCTCGCTCGTAGGAGTTTACGGTTTCTGGGCGCACTTTTCAGGTTGGTGGACCCCCTGGGAGCGACTGCTTAATCGCTATTCATCGCAGAATTTGCTCGTTTTGGGTGAGCGAGAGGCGGGAAGGGGGAGACAGGAGGCTAAAAGCATAGAGGATGAAGAGCCGGCCTCTACCCTAACCTCTCCACCCTCAACCCTCGACAATTCTCCCCCCGGAACCCGGAACCCGGCCCCCCGAACCCTGCTCCTCATGGCCCACTACGACACCGCCAAAACCTTTTTGATCTACGGCCCGGCCTTTGTGCGGCAGTTTCGGATTAATTTCTTGTTCAACGCGGCGTTTGCCACCGTCTTGCCCTTCGCCTGCTTTTTGCGGGTGGTGCCGCAGCTCATCGGCGTATATTTTCTGTTCCAGGTGGTGCTTTTGGTCCACCGCGAGCTAACCCAGCCTTACGTGAACGGGGCCAACGACAACGCCAGCGGGGTAGCGGTCGCCACCCAGCTTTTCCACGAACTCAGCCTCAGCCCCCAGCCGGGGCTACGGCCCATGCTGGCCCTGACCGGCGCGGAGGAGGTTTTGACCAAGGGAGCCGAACACCTGGCGCGAAGCGGGCTGGTTCCCCCCGATGCGCTCGTGCTGAACATTGACAACGTGGGCAAGGGCGAGCTGTTCTACGCCACCGGCGAGGGAATGCTGGTGTTTCACCCTTACAAGGGCGAGCTGCTCGAGCGGGCAAAAGCCACGCCCGGCGCGAAGGGGCTCGAGTACCGCCTGGCTTACTTCGACACCCTGCCCTTTGCCGCGAGGGGAAACCCCTGCCTTACGCTGATCCGGCTCAGGGAAGGCCTTCCCCCCAACTGGCACTGGCCCACCGACCGGCCCGAAAACGTGGATTGGACAGCAGTGGAGGAGACCTTGGCCTATGCGCGGGCGTTGGTACGGCAGCTGTGAGCAACTAGCCATGAGCGATGAGCTAAAGGCAAGGCTGATAGCCGATAGCAAATAGCTTATAGCTAAAAACCTCACGTCTAGAACAGGGCTTCTCGAGCCTCAATTCCACCGTTCCAGGCGTAAGCCTGTTTTTAGCTATCGGCGTTTTTGCCTTGGCTCACCGCTTATCGCTATCCCCGGTTCACGGTCAAATACGCCCTCTCTGGGAGCCGGAATGCACTATACTTTTGGGCGTGTAGCCTCAAGGCAAGCCAGAGCATACCTACCATAAACCCATGCTCTAATATCCTTCTGGCGGGCCGCTGGCGACCGGGTTGAACCTATTCTGATGAGGCTTCGGTACAACAGAGGGAGAAATGCTAACCATGAGCACCACCCAAACCCCTAGCGTAATCGCCGACATGCTCAAAACCATGGTGCAGTCGCGGGCCTCGGACATCCACCTGCAAGCCGGAGCCCCGCCCACCGTGCGGATTGACGGCAAGCTCAAAGCCTTTGGCACCAAGGTGCTCAGCCCCGCCGATGTCGAGGCCATCGTGCGCAGCCTGCTCACCCCGATGCAGCAGGAGGAACTCGAGTACAAAAAGGAGATGGATTTCGCCTACACCATCCCCGGCCTGGCCCGCTTCCGCTGCAATTTGCTCCACCAGCGCGGCAGTTTCGGCCTGGTGATGCGGGTGGTCTCGGAGAATATCCCTAGCTTTGAGGCTCTAGGCCTGCCTAGGGAGACCCTCGAGAGCCTCGCCAGCAAGGAGCGGGGCCTGGTCCTCGTCACCGGCCCGACCGGCTCGGGTAAATCCACCACGCTGGCGGCGATGATTGACCACGTTAACCTACACTTTCCTAAAAACATCGTCACCATCGAGGATCCCATCGAGTTTCTACACCGCCACAAGAAGAGCCTGGTGGTCCAACGCGAGGTCAGCGTAGACACCGACAGCTTCGCCTCGGGGCTCAAGTACGCCATGCGCCAGGACCCCGACGTGATCCTGATCGGCGAGATGCGCGACCGCGAGACCGTCGAAGCCGCGATCATGGCCGCCCAGACCGGGCACTTGGTCTTTTCCACGCTGCACACCCTGGACTCGTTGCGCACCATCAACCGCATCATTGACTTCTTCCCCCTGCACGAGCACCAGCAGATTCGCATCCTGCTGGCCGAATCGCTGCTGGGCATCCTCTCACAGCGCCTGTTGCCCCGCGCCGACGCTCAAGGCCGCGCCCTGGCGCTGGAAATTATGCTCAACACGCCCTTCATCCGCGACATGATCAAAGACGAGGAGAAGAGCCTACAGATCAAGGACGCCATGATGCACGACAACGTGCGGGGGATGCGCACCTTCGACCAGCACCTGGTCGAGCTGTACACGCAGGGGCAAATTAGCCTCGAGGACGCCGAGGGTTCTGCCACCAGCCCGCACGAGCTCAAGCTGATGCTGACCAAGTTCACGGGCAAGGCGTTCTAAAGGCTGTTTACCGTTTACCGTCTACCGCAAAGGCGTCGTCTCAAGTCACAGGTCTCAGGTCGCAGGTCGAAAATCTTGTTTTGGCCTGCGACCAACAGCGAGCTGAGCTCCCTCACTTGCGACCCGAGACTTGCGCCATCCCTCGCGGTAAACGGTTAACCGTAAACGTCTTTGCCATTAGACTAGGGAGCGGAGGCATTTATGGCGAAGATGAGCAAGGGCAAACATGCGGGCATTCAGGCCTGTGCGGATGAAAAAGGCGTAATTGCGGCGGCGGCGATGGACCAGCGCGGCAGTTTGCGCAAGACGATTGCCAAGGCCAGGGGCTCAGAGGTGAGCGATGCCGAGCTGACGGAGTTCAAAACCGCCGTCACCAAAGTCCTCACCCCGCACGCCTCGGCGATCCTGATGGATGTGGAGTATGGCCTGCCCGCGCTCGAGGCCAAGGCTCCCGGAACCGGTGTGCTGCTGGCCTACGAGAAATCGGGGTACGACACCAACACCAAAGGCCGTCTGCCCGACCTGCTGCCGGAATGGAGCGTGCGCAGCCTGGTCGAGGCCGGGGCCGATGCCATCAAGATTCTGCTGTATTACAACCCCTGTGACGACAAATCCATCAACCGCATCAAGCACGCCTTTATCGAGCGTATCGGGGCTGAGTGCGCCGGTATGGACGTGCCGTTTTTCTTGGAGCCCATCGCCTACGATGACAATTTGGGCGACGAGAAGGGGTTTGAGTTCGCCAAGGTCAAGCCCAAATACGTCGCCGCCTACATGGAGGAGTTCTCCAAAGACCGCTATGGGGTGGACGTGTTGAAGGTGGAAATGCCCTTCAACATCGTCTTTGTCGAAGGTACGAGCGCATTTGAGGGGCAAGCTGCCTACAGCCGGGCCCAGGCTATCGCCGACCTCAAGTCCACCGCCAGCGCTGCCGGGAAGCCTTTCATCTACCTCTCGGCAGGCGTGAGTGACGCGGTATTCCGCGAGTCCTTGGAGCTCGCCGCCGAGGCCGGGGTGCCCTTCAGCGGCGTGCTGTGCGGGCGGGCCACCTGGCAGGATGGCATCCCGGTATACGCCAAGCAGGGCGTGGCGGCCCTCGAGGACTGGCTCGCCGACCGGGGCGTGAAGAACATCGAGTCGCTCAACCAAGTGCTCGACAAAGCCGCTAAGCCGTGGTGGACGGTCTACGGCGCGGAGCCTACGGCGGTTTAAGACCCCCTGGCGACCGTCCAACGATTTTGTATCCAGCGACCCTCGCACTGTGCCCCTGCACGCGGGGGGGCACCAAAGCCAAGAAGGCCATCACCAAATCGCTGACGACCCCTCCAATCGTGGGGGGTCTTTTTCGCCCTACAATGAATCGGTATGCTGCGTACCCTGGGGAGCCTTGAGCTCGACTCGCGCCGTCTCCGACGGGGGAAAATGCTGATTCTGCTGGCATATCTAGCCCTCGAGGGTCCTAAACCGAGGCGGTTCCTGGCCGAACTGTTCTGGCCCGAGGCCGCTGACCCCATGAACAGCCTCAAGGTGACGGTTCACCGCCTGCGCAAAACCGACACGCTGTTTGCCGACGAGGAAAAGGCTTGGGTGCGGCTGGAGTGCGACGTGCTGGAGCTGCGCGAACACCTGCGCTCCGGGCGCCTGGCGGAAGCGATCCATCTTTACAAAGGGCCTTTCCTGGACGGGATAGATGGGGAAGCCGGGGAAGAGCTCGAGGACTGGCTATTTTCTACTCGGGAAACGATTGCCCGAGAAGTACGCTGGGGAATGCTCGAGCTGGCTGAGCGCGAGGCGGGAACGGGCAAATTCGCCGAAGCGGCGGCTTGGGCGGAAGCGGCATATGGTCTGGTTGGTGCTCCTTTCGCCGAGCCGGAGGAGCTTCTGCGGCTGTATCCGCTTCTGGTCGCGGGGGGCAACCCCTTGAGCGAGACCGTTCGCCGGGAAGCGGCTGAGCTGGGTCTGAACCTATCGCTGACCCCGGAGGCCGCGCGGGGCCGGTTGCGCCAGAGTTTCATGGGCCGCGAGCGGGAACTCGAGAAGCTCTCCGGTCTCGAGCCGGGCGAGTGGGCCTGGGTGCGGGGCGGAGCGGGGATGGGCAAAACCGCCCTGCTACGCCGCTTGGAATCGGGTGCAACGTATCTACCAGCCCGTTCCGGGCTGCCGTATGCCACCCTCGAGCCCCTTTTGGGCAGCCAGATCACGCGCAGCGAAAGCGAATTGTTGAGGGTGCTCACGGGCAAGGCCGGAACTTGGCTGCTGGACGGCTGGCAGCGCATGGACCCGGAAAGCCGAGACTTGCTGACCCGTCTTCGCAATCTGCGTTCGGGGGCCAAGGTGATTGTGGCCTCGAGGCACAAGGCACCGTTTGAAACCGAGGTGTCTATCGAGCTAAGACCCTTCTCCAAAGCTGAACTAAAGCCGCTCGCCGGAGCCTGGGAAGCTACCGGCGGTATTCCGGCATTGGTGGGGGCTTTCCTGCGGGGGGAATCCTTAGAGGGCGTGTTGGAGAGCCGCCTCGACGCGCTGTCCAAAACCGGTCGTGTGGTGTTCGCGGCGCTGACGCTGTTGCCCAACCCCGACCCTTCAACGGTGCGCCGAGCGCTGAATCAATCCTCTGCCGAGACGGCGCAGGCCTTGGAAGAGTTGATGGGGGCCGGGCTGATCGAGCCCAGCGGTGCGGTGCGAACCCCAGCCCTCGCAAGCGCTTGGGTGCGGCAAAACCCGAGCCTCGAGACCGATTTGCTCCGGCGTTTAGCTCCGCTCCTGCCCGACCTGGGGGCCTTCCCGCTGTACCAACGCGCCCGCAGTTTGGTGGGCACCGACGAGCTTCCGGGGATGCGCCGCTCCTACTTGGCTTGGTCACGCGAACTCTTGCGGCGCGGTTTCCCCCAAAAAGCCGCAGAACTCCTGGGCGAACTTCCCCCTGACCCCGAGCTGAGCTTGTTGCGGGCCAGAGCGCTTGAGCGGCTCGGACGTTACTTAGAGGCCCTCTCCGTCCTGGAGGGCGTTCCCGAAACCGCCGAAGTCGCGTCCCTGACGGGAGCCCTGTATTGGCGCTTAGGGAGACCCGAGCAGGCTAAGGCGATGGCCGAGCAGGCCCTGAAAGGGTCGCTCGAGGCCAGGGCCGAGGCGCAGAACACCCTGGGGAACCTGGCGCGGGCCAAGGGCAACTTGAAAGAAGCGGCCAGCCGGTTCAAGCGCTCGGCCTCGCTGTGGTACGCGCTGGGCGAGCAGAACCGCTATGTTGCGGCGCTCGGCAATGAGGCTGTAGCCCAAAGCGAAATGGGCGAGGACGCAACCGAAGTGTATCGGCAGCTGCTGGAAGCGGCAAAAGACGATTTGGTGACCCAGGCGATATGCTGGCTTAACATCGGGATAAGCTATTGGGAGAAGCACAGACTGATTGAGGCCGAAACAGCCTACAAACAGGCACTGGCGGTTGCTGAAGAGGCGGGGGCGCTCGCTCAAGTCGCTAGAGCACTCGACAGCCTTGGTGCTTTATATTTCGAGCAGGGGCGTAAAGCTGAGGCTGAAGAAAGGTATGAGCAAGCTATGGCGTTAGCAGCGAAGATTGGCGAGAGCCGCTTGACTGGGAACTTGATGGCGAACCTGGCTCAGCTGCGGGAAGACCTCGAGGCTTTAGAAGAAGCTATACTGTATTTGGAGCACACCGGGCATGGGGATAGGGCCGATATTTTCCGTATGATTCTCCAGGACCTGCGCTCCAAAAAGGCAACTGCCGGATCGGAAGCGAAACGCAGCTAGCATTTTTGGGTAGCATTGAAGGAGGGTTTAAGACATGCGATGGAAATGGTTAATCCTCACGCTGATAACAGCATTGATGCTGGCGCTGGGGGGGTGTGGCCCTCCCGATAGACCCACCAGCTCACGGCCAAACCACCTATCCAGCACGCAAGCTTTCACGTCTCATTTGGTAGGCCCTTGCTAGGATGATGCTGCAGGTGTCCCCTCTGTAGCCCAGAGGGGATTTTCTTTTGAAATCGCTTTCGTCCGAGCTGATGTTAAGCCGATAGAATAGAACCCATGCGTTTACGTACCCTTGGGGGCCTCGAGCTCGCCGGTTCCAACCTGCGGCGCGGGGCCTTCAAGCCGCTTCTACTGCTCGCGTATCTGGCCTTGGAAGGCCCCAAGCCCAGGCGGTTTCTGGCCGAACTGTTCTGGCCCGAGGCCGCCGACCCCATGAACAGTCTCAAGGTGGTGCTGCACCGGCTGCGTGGGATCGAGGCCATCTTCGCCGACGAGGAACGGGCCTGGACCACTTTGGAGTGCGACGTGCTCGAGCTGCGCGAGCATCTGCGCGCGGGGCGGTTGGCCGAGGCGGTGGACATGTACGGCGGGGCTTTTCTCGAGGGGGCCGAGGGCGATAGTGGCGAGGAATTAGAGGACTGGATTTTTACGTCCAGGGAAGTTTTGGCGCGGGAGGTGCGGTTTGCCCTGCTCGAGCTGGCCGAGCGCGAGGCGTCCGGAGGACGCTTTTCCGAAGCTGCCAGCCGCGCCGAGACCGCTTACCGCCTGGCGGGAGCCCCACCGCCCGAGCCGGAGGAGCTGCCACGGTTTTATCCACTGCTGCTGGCCGGAGGAAACCCGCTCGCCGAGGCCATCAAACGCGAGGCGCAAGAACTGGGGTTAGAGCTTTCGCTCTCCGGTGAGGCTGCGCGGGGGCGGCTGCGCCAGAGCTTTGTCGGACGGGCTCGAGAGCTGGAAAAACTGATGGCGCTGCGGCCCGGCGAGTGGGCCTGGGCGCGGGGCGGAGCGGGGATGGGCAAAACCGCCCTGCTACGCCGCTTGGAATCGGGTATCTACCAGCCCGTTCCGGGCTGCCGTATGCCACCCTCGAGCCCCTCCTCGGTAGCGCCCTGAGCAGCCCCGAAGCCCTGCTGCGCACCCTCGCGGGCAAAGAGGGAACCTGGCTCGTGGACGGCTGGGAGCGCATGGACCCCGAGAGCCGCGAATTGCTCGTCCGGCTGCGGGGGCTGCATTCCAAGGCCAGTGTGGTGGTGGCCTCGAGGGACAAACCCGCCTTCGAGCCCGACCTTTCCTTCGAGCTGGGGCCGCTTTCCGCCGGAGAGCTGAAAGCCCATCCCGGCGCCTACGAGGCCACCGGGGGACTGCCCGTGCTGGTGGGGGCCTTTCTGCGTGGGGAGCCGCTCGAGGGCGTTCTGGAAGGCCGTTTGGATGCGCTTGGTGAAAGCACGCGGGCGGTGTACGGCGCTCTCTCACTGCTGGAGACTCCCAACCTGGCGACGGTGCGCAAAGCCCTGGGGTTGGGTGCCACCGAGGTGGCCCAGGCCCTCGAGGAACTCATCGCGGCGGGGTTGGTGGAGCCTTCGGGGGCGGTGCGGGCCCGCTCGGTGGCGCGGGGCTGGCTCTCTGCCCGGCCTGCTCTGGAGACCCGGCTGGTGCTGGTCTTGGCGCCGCTGCTGCCGGACCTCGAGGCCTTTCCACTGTACCAGCAGGCCAAGGCGCTCATCGATGCCCGCGAGCTTCCCGGCATGGGCCGCTCGTACAAAGCCTGGGCCGAGGAGTTGCTCAAGCGCGGCTTTCCCCAACGGGCGGCGGAAACCCTGTCTGAGATGGCTTCTGACCCCGAGCTGAGCCTGCTGCGGGCTCGAGCCTTGGAGCGGGCCGGGCAGTATAAGGAGGCGCTCGAGGCCCTCAAAGATTTGCCTGACGAGCACGAGGTTTTGGCGCTAAAGGGAACCTTGTTGTGGCGGCTAGGGAAGCTCAAAAAAGCTAAAACTGTAGCCGAACAAGCCCTGGAAGGGGATACGCGGGCTCGAGCCGAAGCCATGAACACGCTGGGTCACCTATCCTTAGCTGCCGGTGATTTCGCCGATGCCACAGGATTTTTTCGGCGTGCTGCGAACCTTTGGCAACTATTGGGCGAGGATGCACGTTGGGTTGGTGCGCTAAACAACGAGGCTATGTCACAGATATATGCAGGTGGGCCTGCCGAAGAGTTGCTGAACAAGATTTTTGCTGCCACCAAGCATAATCCGGCAGTGCAATCGAGAGCACTGCTTAATCTGGGGATGGCACTCGAGCAGCGTAAAGAATACAAGGAAGCTGAAAAGATATATTTACAAGCGGCCGCATCAGCGCTCGAGGCTGGAACGCTCGATACTTCGGCGCGGGCATGGAACAACATAGGTGTAGTGCTGTATTACCAGCATCGTCAGAAAGAAGCGGAAGAAGCTTACCGACAAGCTTTGGCTTTAGCTAGACAAGCGGGCGAGACTTTGATTATGGCGATGGCGTTGGGCAATCTTGCTGAATTGATGTCAGATGTGGAAGCGCTCGAGGAAGCGATTCTCCTGCTCGAGAAAAGTGGGCATCACGACATGGCTGAACGCTATAAAGCTGAACTCAAGGAACTCAAATCTCGTTTGGGGAATGGACACGCTTCGTCGCGGTGAGGAAACGTAACGCTAGCTTAACGGCCCTTCTGATACACCTATATCTGGAGGTAAACCGTGCGCTGGATTGGACTGTTATTGCTGGTCTTGATAGCAAGCTGTAAGACTACCCAACCGGAAATACCTTCCGTCACCTTGAGCCCGGTGCAGGCCGCTCGGGGGGAAACGGTCAAGGTTAGCCTCACCGGCCTTTCTGCGGACGGGGCTCGAGTGTTTTTGAACACCACTGAAATCCCTTCCCAAAGGCTAGATGCCAAAACTTTGAGCGTCGTGCTTCCCAAAGATGCTCCGGGAGGCCCGCAAACGGTTCAGGTGCAATCGGGTGGTACATCCGCTGCAGCGTCGCTCGATGTGCTGGGGAACGTGGTGGCGGATCAACTGGTGGTTACGCTCAAGCCAGGGGTAAGCCTCGCAGAAGCCCAGAAGCAGATCGGGGCTTTGGGCTTCACGTTTATTCAAGAGCCCCAACCCCTAGACCCCAAAGAATCCGATCCTAATAATCCTTGCTCCGGCTCACTGGGCGTGATTAGCGTAAACGGAAAGCCTTTGGGAGAAGCTTTGGCTGAGCTAGAAAAGCTAAATATTGTGTATAGAGCTGACCCTCAGTCCGCAGGTGGTGCAGATGCAGTAGATTACCTCAGCGCCATTGGTGCGGCGGGCGCGAAGCGGCGTAATCTGAGCGGGAATGGTATTACCATCGCTGTTTTGGACACAGGTGTTACCGCGACTCCTATCACTGGGGTGCGCTCGAGCGCCACAGTCGCGGGCGACACGGTAAACCTTTTGGCAGGATACAACTTCGTGGCGAATACCACCGATGTCACCGACGACTTCGTGAATCCCAACAACCAAACCCCACTGCACGGCACACCCATCGCGGTTCTGGCTGCCGGGGCCAAGCTCGGGGTAGCCTCGCAAGCTGCCGTTCTGCCGGTGAAAGTCTGCGATAAAGACGGGCTGTGCTTAGCAAGCAACGTGGTGAAGGGCGTTTGCTATGCACTCTCGCAGGTCCCAGACCGCAGCAAGCTGGTGCTGAACCTGAGCCTGGGCGGGGATACGCCGGTGGACGTGCTCGAGGCCATCCTCAAATACGCCTTGGGCAAAGGCACACTCATCGCGGCGGCAGGCGGCAACCAAGGCCCCGACATCCGTGATGGCTCCCTCGTGCAACTCACGCCCAAACACTACCCAGCGGCCTACAAACTCCCTGGTCTGGTCGCGGTTGCTGCCCTGGCGCAAAACCCAGCTTCCGGGCAGTGGTCGCCCGCCAGTTTCAGCAGCCGGGGCGTGAACATTGACTACCTCGACATCGCCGTGCCGGGACAGGATATTGCCGTCGGGCAGTTCACCTATCAGGGCACTTCGTTCGCCACGCCGCTGGTCGCGGGTGGTTTGGCGATGTGGCGCGAGGCCAATCCCACGCTTAGCCCTGCGGACGTTGAGACCAAGCTCAAAGCGGCGGCAACGCCACTCCCGTTCACGGTGAACGAGGTGGGGGCAGGGCTGCTGAACCTCTCGAGCACGCCGTAAAAACGTTAATCGTTGACCCTTCACCGTCAACCGCAAAAACGGAATTTTCGGTCAACGGTTAACCGTAAACGGTAAACGTCTTCTCAAATCAGCACGCTCACCGACTGGTTGGTGTGGACGTGCTTGATGGCCTGTGCGAGCAGGGGTGCAGTCGAGAGGATGGTGTAACCCAAAGCCGGATTAAGCGCGATGGTATCGGTGAAAACCACCTCGCGGATGGCGGGATGGGCTAGGTTCTCTCGTGCAGGCCCCACCAAGACTGCGTGGGAAGCCATCACGACAGTCTCGGGCAAGGCTCCGGCGGCGACCAGGGCCTCCACGCCGCGCCGGATGGTTCCGCCCGTGGAGATGATGTCATCCACGATCAGCGGGCGCTTACCGGCCACATCACCGATCACGTAGCTGACCTGGGTTTCGCGCGGCCCGATGCGCCGCTTTGCCAGAATCGCTAAAGGCAGACCTAGACGCTCTGACAGGCGGCGGGCTTGCTCAGCACGGCCTGAGTCGGGGGAGACCACCACGGCGTTGTGGGTGAGGGCTTTGGCCTCCAAGTACTCCGCGAACAGCCGCACGGCGGAAAGCTCGTCCACCGGGTGATAAAAAAACCCCTGAATCTGCGGGGCGTGGAGGTCTACGGTGATTACCCGGTCTACCCCGACGTGCTCGATGAGTCCGGCCACCAACCTCGCGCTGATGGGCTCGCGGCCCCTGGTTTGCTTATCCTGCCTCGCATAGCCGAAGTAGGGGATCACCGCATTGATGCGCTCGGCGCTGCTACGGCGCACCGCATCGGCCATCACCAGGAGTTCCATCAGGTTGTCGTTCACCGGGGGGGCGGTGGGCTGGATCAGGTACACGTCGTCACCGCGGATGCTCTCCAGCAGGCGCACCTGCACCTCGCCGTCGGGGAAGCGCTCGACGGTGGATTCGCCTAGCCGCAGGCCCAGTTCCCGCGCCACAGCTTCGGCAAGGGGCCGGTTGGCGTTGCCACTGAACAGCTTGACGTGGCCGCCGTTGGTGTGTTCCGGCCCTTCCAGGAGTCCCTGCCCCGCCCGCGCTACCGATACTTCCATATGCCCCCCTGTGTTTTGAGAACCTGCCGTAAACATATGGCCCCAAGCCCGGTTAGGGTCTAGGGGGTGGGGTTTGCGGCCCTCATCATCGTGGATCGCCCTCAGTATACCGGGCCTTGGGCAGCGAATTGAGAGGTCGGATGTTAATGCGGATGGGGACGAGAAGGGTCCAAGGTCGAACGTCCAAGGCTAAACGCAAAGTGCTGAAAGCCCAAGGCGAAAGCTACCAAATCCCAACCACTGTCCTTCTGAGCGTGCCTTTAGCCCTGAGCTTTGCCGAAGGAGAAGAATCTCCCACGCGCACCGTAATGTAGTATCTCGGGCATCAAAAAACGTCGTCTTATACAAGAGGTGTGGATGAGTGACGCGCGTGAGCGGACGTATAGCGATACGTCCCTACAATTTCGGTATCTTGGTTGGCCGGGTATGAAAGATGGGTTTCACAGCAGCCCCGTCTGGAAGGGCATTCCTAAAGTTTTAGAAACGCCGTTGTGCACACGAACTTGTCTAACCCTCGAGCACCTTCGCCCCCAGCTCGGCTAGGCGCTGCGAAGCGGCCCCCAAAAAGGTTTCCGAAGTCCCGGCGCTGTCGCTGATAGCCCGCACCAGGGCCAGCGGCATCCCGGTTTTCTTGGCGCTCCAGAGGGCGGCGGCCCCTTCCATATCAGCAGCATCGGCGCTGAA
Source organism: Meiothermus sp. (assembly GCA_040290005.1). Lineage (GTDB taxonomy): Bacteria > Deinococcota > Deinococci > Deinococcales > Thermaceae > Meiothermus. The sequence goes on along the minus strand of PSMF01000020.1, from coordinate 13,110 downwards.
GGTTTCGCGGACTCTTTTCGCCTCGGCAGGGTCGGTAAGGAGGTGATCGGCGGTGGCGATTCGCCCAGCTCGAGCGGGGAAATCCAGCGCCTGCGCCGCCCGCAACACCCTCGAGCCGAGCACCGCGTCCGCCGCTACAAACCGCTCTCCCGTCGCCAGCTCGCCGGGGGCACGGCCCACGAGGTCCACGTCGGATTGCACCGCGTCTTGAGCCACGATCAGGTCCAGCGGCTTCAGCTCGGGGTCCAAGGCTCGGGCGACCCCCACCCAGAACGCCTGGCTGGGGTTAAAGCGCTGCCGGGCGTAGGCCACTGCCGCCGCCGCCGCCACTTTGCCCACCCCGGTCTGGAGCAGCACCACCGAATAGCGCCCGACCTGCCCCTGATACATCATCCAAGGACCGTCCAGGTGCTTATCCAGCCCTAAAACCTGGCAAAAAGTTTGGGCTTCCGTACCTTCAGGAGCAAAAATAAGAGTCATGGTTTTTCCCGCCTAGGAGGGATTGCACGAGCCATAGACATAAGGTCAGCCCAATCCTACGTCAGGATTTTGCTAGGGCTGTGACAAGTAAACTAAGCTTCCAAAAACCCCGCCAGCAAAGCTCCCAGACGGGCCGAGGCGCTTTCCAAAAGCACCTCGAAGGACTCGTTGGCTTCCTCGCCCGCCCCGTCCGAGATGGCCCGTACCAGGGCCATGCGCAGTCCCAGGCTGCGCGCCGCCCACAGGGCCGCTGCCCCTTCCATCTCCACTGCGTCGGCGGCAAAGATTTGGCGCACCTGATGGGCGGTGTTGGGGTCGGCGAGAAAGCGGTCAGCGCTGGCTAAGCGGCCCCAGTATACCGGGAAACTCAGCCCGACCGCGGTTTGATAAAGCTGATGCGAAAGCTCCGGGTCGGGGCGGATAAAACGCTCTCCGGTAGCCAGTTCCCCCGGTTTGCGGCCAAACGCGGTGATATCCACGTCGTATTGCACCGCGTCAAAGGCCACCACCAGGTCCAGCGGCTGAAAGGCGGGGTTGAGTGCCCCCGCCACGCCGACCCAGACGGCAAATTTGGGGTTGAAGCGGGTATGCGCGTAGGTGACCGTGGCGGCAGCGGCGGCCTTACCGACCCCGGCCTCGAGCAGCACGATTTCCTTTCCAGCAAAGATTCCCCGGTGGATGGGCATGGGGCCATCCATCTTTTCGTGCAGCTCCAACTTTTCCCGTAGAGCCTGGGCCTCAGTGCCCTCGGCGGCGAATAGGGCGATGGCTCGAGTGTCGGCCTGGCTCACGCGGCTAGTGTACCTTTTTACACTTCCCTCGGGTAAACCGTGAACTCTCCGCTCCTACGGCGTAGGAGAGGGTAGGGTGAGGTTTGTTCCGAAGTTGGCCATTTACACCTCTTGTCTATGATGGGGATTCTCGAGCCTGAATTTTACCGTTCCAGACATGACCTGTTTTCGTAGGGGCGAACCTGGGTGTTGGCCCTGCATCCTCGTAGGCTATAAATCACGACCCTGACAACACAAGATGGCGAGACGGGTATTGAAGGACGGCGCGAGGTCGAGCGCTCGACCTCGCACAAAGACGCTGCCCCTACATGAAGACCTATTGACGCGTAGATATGAATGGACGACCTCAGCACAGACCGCCCCAGCCCTTCCTACGCGGTAGGAGAAAAACTCTTCCGTTACGTCCCCGATTGCCATGAGGCCAAATAGCGCTCCTGCTCGGGGGTGAGGGTGTCAATCTTCATACCCATCGCCGCCAGCTTGAGCCGGGCGATCTCGCGGTCTATGGCCTCGGGAACGGGGTAAACCCCTATCTCCATTTGGCCTTTACGTTGGAACATGTACTCCACGGAAAGGGCCTGGTTGGCAAAGGACATGTCCATCACCGCGCTGGGGTGGCCTTCCGCGGCCCCTAGGTTGACCAGCCGCCCCTCAGCCAGCAGGTTGATGCTGCGCCCGCCTTCCACGCGGTACTGCTCGATAAAGGGGCGGCCCCACTTTTTGTCCCTGGCGGCACTCTCGAGCGCTGGTATATCAATCTCTACGTTGAAGTGGCCGGAGTTGCAGAGGATGGCCCCATCTTTCATCACCGCGAAGTGCTCGCGCCGCAGCACGCCGATGTTGCCGGTGACGGTGATGAAGATGTCCCCGACCTTGGCGGCTTCGAGCATCGGCATCACCGGGAAGCCGTCCATCACCGCCTCCAGCGCCTTAACCGCATCCACCTCGGTCACGACCACGTGGGCACCCATGCCCCGCGCCCTCGAGGCCACCCCGCGCCCGCACCAGCCGTATCCCGCCACCACGACGGTTTTCCCGGCCAGCAGCACGTTGGTGGCCCGGATGATGGCGTCAATGGTGCTCTGCCCTGTGCCGTAGCGGTTGTCGAAGAGGTGCTTGGTGTGGGCGTCGTTCACCGCGACCACCGGGTATTGCAGCACTCCCTCGGCAGCCATCGCCCGCAGCCGGATCACGCCCGTGGTGGTCTCCTCGGTCCCGCCGAAGATGCCGGGCAGCAGATCGCGGCGCTCCTGGTGGAGCAGCGTCACGAGGTCGCAGCCGTCGTCCATGGTGAAATGCGCCCCGTCCCCGAGGGTGGCCCCCAGGTGCCGATAGTAGGTGTCCTTGTCCTCGCCCTTGATGGCGAACACCGCGATCCCGTCGTGCTCGACCAGCGAAGCGGCAACGTCGTCCTGGGTGGAAAGCGGGTTGGAAGCGCATAGCCGCACCTCAGCCCCGCCTGCCCTCAGGGTCTGGGCTAAGTTGGCGGTCTCGGTGGTGACGTGCAGACAGGCGGCAATTTTCAGTCCAGCCAGAGGCTTTTCCTTAGCAAAGCGCTCCTTGATCTGGGCCAGCACCGGCATCTCCTGTGCGGCCCACTGGATGCGGTCTTTGCCGGTTTGCGCCAGGCCTAAATCCTTGACGTCATATCCCTTGACCATCTCGCCTCCTCGGTGTACCGCTACAGCCTAACCAAATTTGTTGAGCTTCTGTAGGGGCGAACCCCCGTGTTCGCCCTGATGCCCCGCAGACTGGTGAACTGCGTCCTCGAGAAAGCAAGAGAGCCGCCAGGAATTGAGAGCAGACACAGGGGTTTGCCCCTACGCGGGTTCGCCAATTTCAATCGTCTCCTGCACGTGTAAACCTTGCTCCAAAACTTTCTTTGCCCACCTTTTCGCCCCTTCCGGGTCGTGATCGCGGTAGTTGCCGCACTCGAGCTCGCTCACGCCGGGGATTTCACCCTGATAATTCGCCACGTCGTGCAGGGTTGCGCGAAACGCCTCCATCACCTTCTCCGCGCCGGGCTCGCCCAGCGTGACCATGTAAAAACCCGTGCGGCAGCCCATCGGCGAGATGTCCACGATGCCGTCCAGATGGCCCCGCATGTAAGTAGCGAGAAGGTGCTCGAGGGTGTGAACCGCCCCTGTGCCCATCGCGTCCTCGTTGGGCTGGACGAGGCGCAGGTCGTACTTCTCGATCTTGTCGCCTTTTGGGGTCTCTTTGAGCCCGGCCAGACGTACGTAAGGGGCCTTGACCCGTTTGTGGTCTAAGCGGAAGGATTCGGGGATGACGGGGTTTGCCATAGGGACAGTTTAGCAATGAGGGGCGGACGATAGATGGATGCGTCTTACGCGCTACGCCAAAAACCACCTCACGTCTAGGACAAAGATTTTTACCCTTTGATCTCAACGTCCCAGACAGGAACCAACCTTGGCCTTTGGCGTACGACGTACAACACTATCCCCGCAGCCGCTTCCACAGCTCCGGCGTGAGCAGCAAAAACACCGGAATCAGCTCGATGCGCCCGGCCCACATTTGGGCCATCAGCACGAGCTTGGAAAACGCGTGCAGCCCGGCGTAGGAGCCCATTGGCCCAATCTCCCCCAGACCTGGCCCGGCGTTGCCCATGGCCTGAGCCGCCGCGGTAAATCCCAGCACGAAGTTGTTCTCGGCGATCGAGATCAGCAGGGTGGAAGCCGCAAGCAGGGACACGTAGAGCGTCACGAAGGCCGCCACCGAGCGCATCACGTCCTCGCTGATGGGCCGGGTGCCGATGCGTAGCGTGACCACCGCCTGCGGGTGCAGCGAGCGCAGCAGCTCGCGCCTTACCAAAGCCCCTATCACCAACCAGCGCAGCACCCGGATACCGCCCGTAGAAGAGCCCGCGCACCCGCCCACGAACATCAGCGCCACCAGGATGGCCTGGGCCGCCGGAGCCCAACCGGTATAGTCGGCGCTCACGAAGCCGGTGGTGGTGACGAGCGAGGTGACGTTGAAGAAGCCGTGGCGCAGCGCCTCGGAGAGGCTATAGTTCACGCCCGCATTGGGGTGGGTGTAGAGGAATGCGGTGAGGCCTAGCCCGGCGATCAGGATAATTGTGGCGTAGACGCGGAACTCGGTGTCGGCAAAGAGCTTACCGTCGCGGCGAAAAAACACCCGGTACTGAAGCAAAAAGCTGCTTCCGCCCAAAAACATGAACAGCACCCCGAACCACTGCGCCAGCGGGGGGTAGGTCTCGAAACTGCGGGGGTTGGGGCTGAAACCCGCCGTGGAGAGGGTGGAGAGCGCGTTGCAGACCGCCTCGAAAAGGGGCATCCCAGCCGCCGCGTAGCACACTGCGGCCAGCACGGTGAGGCTGGTGTATACCAGCATCACGTTGCGCGCGGTGCTGCGCAGGCGCGGGGCGAAGAACTCGCGCTGGAGGCCGGTGTTTTCGGCCAGGAAGATTTGCCGCCCGGCCACCCCCAAGAGGGTGAGCACCACCGCCAGCAGCACCAGAATCCCCACCCCGCCCAGCCACTGGGTGAGGCTGCGGTAGAAGAGCAGCACCGGGCCGAACTGCGAGAAGTCGGCCAGGGCGGTGGCCCCGGTGGTGGTGAAGCCCGAGGTGGCTTCAAACAGGGCGTTGATGGGGCTCATTCCGCCGGAGAGCACGTAGGGGATGGCCCCCAGCGGCGGGGCCATCAGCCACAGCACCGCTACCGAGAGCAGGGCCTCAGCGCGGCTGGGCTCCCCCCGCCCGTCTCCCAGGCGGCGGAAGCCAAACCCCAGTCCGATCCCCAGTGCGGCTCCCACCCCGAAGCCCAGCGCGGGCTCGCGCAGTAGGAGTGAGGCGATCCACAGGGCCAGCATCACCAGACCCAGGCTGATGTAGACCGTCCCCAGGAAAAAGAAGGTGACTTTGGGCCGGTAGCGCTCAGACGATCTGCTCGAGGACTGCATCGCTCACCTGTCGGTCGGTCAGGACGAGGAGTTTGTCGCCCGCCGTCACCGCCAGTTGCGGGCTGCGCAAGTAGACTTTGGTGCCGCGTTCTAAGGCCACTGCCACCGCCCCTTTGGGCAGGGGCAGGTTGGCCAAGGGAATCTCGCGGAAATTGCCCGGCAACTCGAACTCTAAAAGCTCCACCTGGTCTTCGATCAGGGCCAGATGGTCCACGTTTTCCGGGGCCAGCCAGTCCATCACCTCGCGCACCGCAGCGGCTCTGGGGGTGAGCGGGATGTCAATCCCCACGTGCTCGAAGAGGCGGCGGTTCTCGCCGCGGTTTACGCGAGTCACCACCTTCTGCACCCCCACCTGTTTGGCCAGCAGCGAGACCAGCAGGTTTTTCTCGTCGTTCTCGGTGACGGCCACCACCGCGTCTACTTGGTCTAAACCTTCGGATTCCAAGAGCTCTAAATCGGTGCCGTCGCCCTCCAGGACCAAGGCCCCCGGTAGCTGCTCGGCCAGCCAGGCGCAGCGCTCGGGGCTGTGGTCAATGATGGTGACCTCGAGGCGAAAGCGCAGCAGCTCCTGGGCCACCATGTAGCCCACATTCCCCCCGCCCACCACCATTACCCGCCGCACCCGGCTCTTGGGCGCGAAGCAGGCCTGGATAGCATCAAAGCCGCCCGGCGTGGTCATGAAGAAGATGCGGTCTTCGGGCTCTAGGGAAAGGTTGTTGAAACCGGGGTCGGTGACGGCCATAAACCGGCCCTCGCGCAGAATCCCGGCCATAAAGCTGCCGTCGGGCCAATCCAGCAGGGCCAGCTCCTTGCCCGCGTACGGCCCGCCCTCCCGCACCTGGTACTCCACGAAGCGCAGCCGACCTCCTGCCAGGGTCTCGGTGTCCACCGCGCCGGGAACCCGGATCACCTCCACGATTTCCTTTGCCAGCGAGCGCTGCGGCCAGAACACCTGGTCTATGCGCATCCCCAGCAGCTCTACGGTGCGGGGGTCGGTGAGGATGTCCATGTACGACTGTTTCCCCACAAAGCACAGGGTTTCCTTAGCCCCCAGGCCCTTGGCGAGCATACAGGCGATGAGGTTCACCTCGTCCCAGTTGGTGGTGGCGACGAAGGTGTCGCAGAGGTCCACCTTGGCCTCACGCAGCATTTCGGGGTCGGTGATGCTCCCGGTGACGATCTGGATGTCGAGCCCGCCCAGCCGCTCCTTGACCTCGGGGTTGGTGTCCACCACCACCACGTCGTGGTCCTTGTGGAGGGCCTTGGCAATTTGGGAGCCAATCTCCCCGCCGCCTGCGATAACTATGTACATGCTTGCTCCGCTCCACTGCGCGCTGAAGGCCAAGAATGCACGGGGCTCGAGCCCTTACATTCACCGTCTTGGCGCGGCAGAATCTCCCCATCTATCAGAGTAGGTCGGTAAAGCACCCCACCTGTCCGACCTCGGATGGCCGCCCTCAGAAAAGGGGGGGGATAAAAGCTGGAGCCCCCCTCGCTAAGGGGGGTTGGGGGGATTAGGCGCGGGTGGGCAAGAGACGGCTCGAGCCCCATCCGTACCCTATCTTGTGAGACCCTATCACCATCCACAAACAGCGTGCAGGATTTTAGAGCGGGGTTGGAAATCATGGCGGTGGTCTCCGGTTAGCTTACAACCGAACCGTTTCGCTTGCCAAACCGCCGATAACAGGGACATTGGGTTTCCAGGCCACCGCACCGGTCGTCTCGCCGTAGAGGTCATAGGTCTCGGCCGCGGTGATGCGAACCTTGATGATGTCGCCAATCTTAACCGTGCCGTCGGTGTCGGCGTAAACCAGGCCGTCAATCCCCGGCGCGTCGTATTTGCTGCGCCCCACGATTTGCCCTGGCAACTCGCCGTAGTTGTCCACGATGACTTCCAAGGTTTGTCCCACCCTGGCACGGTTTTTCCCCAAGCTCACCCGGCTTTGCAGTTCCATAAAGCGGGCTCTGCGTTCTTCCTTGACCTCTTCGGGGACGTGGCCCCCCAAGGCGTTAGCGGACGCTCCTTCGACCTCGGAGTAGGTGAAGCAGCCCACCCGGTCGAGCTTGGCCTCAGCGATGAAATCTAGAAGCAAGTTGAAATCCTCTTCGGTCTCGCCGGGGAAGCCCACGATGAAGGTCGAGCGAATCGCCAAGTCGGGTGCAACCGAACGCCATTCTTGAATGGTTTTGAGGTGCGACTCAGCCCCACCCGGACGGCGCATGGCCCGCAGGATTTTGGGCGAAGCGTGTTGCAGCGGCACGTCGAGATAGGGGAGAAGCTTGCCCTCGGCCATCAGAGGAATCAGCTCGCGGACGTGCGGATAAGGATAAACATAGTGTAGCCGCAGCCACGCGCCCAGCCCGGAAAGCTCGTTCACCAAATCCACGAGGTGCGCCCGGACCCTCTTCCCGGCATAATCCGACTCGCGGTGGCGGAGGTCTACGCCATAGGCCGAGGTGTCCTGCGAGATGACCAGCAGTTCCTTGGTCCCCGTGCCGATTAAGCGCGTCGCCTCAAACAGGATGTCGGCAGCGTCGCGGGAAGCTTGCAGCCCGCGCAGTTGCGGGATGATGCAGAAGCTGCACTTATGGTTGCAGCCCTCGGCGATCTTCAAATAGGCGTAGTGGCGCGGGGTCAGCTTGACCTGCGGCGGAATCAGGCTGGTAAAGGGGTTCGCGTCGGGCGGGGCGACTTGGTGGACGGCGTTCAATACCTTGTCGGTCTCGCCGGGCCCGGTGACTTCCAACACCTGCGGGTGGGCCTGTTTTACCACCTCCGGTTTGGCCCCCAGACAGCCGGTCACGATGACCTTGCCGTTTTCTGCCAGCGCCTCGCCAATCGCCGAGAGCGACTCCTCTACCGCGGGCGTGATGAAGCCGCAGGTGTTCACCACCACCAAATCCGCCCCGTCGTAGGTGGGCGAGGTCTCATAGCCCTCGGCCCGTAGACGCGAGAGAATCTGCTCGGAATCCACCAAAGCTTTAGGGCAGCCCAGACTGACAAAACCGACTTTACCGGCCATTTTTTCTCCGCAAAGAGCGCCGATAGGCGCAACAGCTTCCAAGTATAGCAGGGTGGCTGGAGTCGGTGTGATTGACGGGGCGGGATGGGGTCAATATCCTGGAACCATACGAAAACTCCTGTTTGCGCTGGGGACGGCGGTTTTGCTGCCTGGCTCGGCTTTTGCAGGTGGGGGCCAGCCCGAGAGCGCCTCGAGGCTCCTCTAATACCGTTGCGCCGATGGGTTTCGCCTGTCGGTGACGTACTTAGAGGGCAGCAAGGTAGCTCGCTTCGCTTACCAGGGCTGTACCTATATGATGGGCACCGCGATCTCGGCGGATGGGGCGAGATATGTGAGCGGGAACTTGCAGTGGTGGACCAAGGGCAACACCGCCTTTCTAGCAACCCTGAACCCCGACAAAATCTTGCACCGCGACTGCCTAGCCCGATAGTTCTTGTCCAGAAGGGAGAAATTCATGCCTGGAGGGATGCTCTCAGGGACACGACCCGGCTGATTTACGGCTTCTTTTGCCCGTAGTAGGCGTCCGGGCCGTGCTTGCGGCTGTGGTGTTTCTCCAGCAACCCACGTGACATCTCCGGCAAGTTAGGGTTCAGCATCCGCGAGAGCAGGGCCATGTGGGCGACCTCCTCGAGCACCACCGCGTTGTGCACCGCCTCATGTGGGTTTTTGCCCCAAACAAACGAGGCGTGGTTGCGCAGCAGCACCGCCGGCACTTCTTGCGGGTTGATGTGTCTGCGCCGGAACTCTTCCACTATGACCAATCCGGTATGGTGTTCGTAACCGGCCTGGATTTCTTCCGGGGTCAGGTCGCGGGTGCAGGGAACCGTTCCGCCGAAGTAATCGGCCTGGGTCGTGCCGTAAGGCGGCAAATCCAGCCCGGCCTGGGCCCAGGCGGTGGCGTAGCGTGAGTGGGTATGCACGATCCCGCCTGCCCCAAACTCACGCGCCAGCACGAGATGGGTGGGTGTATCTGAGGAGGGCTTGAGGTCGCCGTCCACAGTTTTGCCGCTCGAGACCTCCAGCACCACCATGCTTTGCGCGGTCAGGTCTTTGTACTCCACACCGCTGGGCTTGATGGCGATTAAATCTGATGCCTGGTCGTAGGCCGAGGCGTTGCCCCAGGTGAACACTACCAATCCGTATTCGGGTAAGGCCAGGTTGGCCTCGAGGGCCTGTTCACGCAGTTCTTTAGCAATCACGCCCCCTAGTTTACGGCTGGGGGGCGCGGACTGGGCAGGGTTAGTTGTTGCTGGGAGCCTCGAGCCCGGCCTCGCGCAGCCAGGTTTTGAGCTTGACGATGGAGAAGCGGCTCATGGAGGCAGCGTGGTCGCCGTAAACCAGCGTGGGCACGCTGCGCCGACCCCCATTGACCTCGAGCACCCGCCGCTCACCTTCGGGGTTTCCGTCAATGTCAATCTCGGTGTAGGGGATGCCTAGCTGTCGCAGGGCTTGCTTGGTGGCCCAGCAGTCGCCGCACCAGGAAGTCGAGTAGATGGTGATCACAAGAGAGCATTCTAGCCGAGTAATTTGGAGTGACTGTGACAAAAGACGCGGATAGCTCATAGCGGATAGGCGATAGCCAAAAACAAGCTCCTGTCTGGGACGGTGAAATCTCGACTCGAGAATCCTCGTTCTGGACGCGACATAGTTTTAGCGTATCGCGTAAGACGTACGATGCTTTAGCTCATCGTTCATGGCTCACGACTCATCGCTAAACCTCTCCCACCTCCACCGCCGCCGTCAGCGCCGCCCCCAGCAACCCCGCCTCCGAGCCGAGCTTGGCGAGGTGGACGGGGGGCGCTACCCAGCCCTCCATGTAGCGCTGGTACATCCGCATCACCTCGTCCAGATAGGCCTGCCCTGCGTTGAGCGCGACCCCGCCCCCCAGAACGATGGTTTCGGGGTCGAAAGCCTTGACCAGCGAGGCCAGACCGATGCCCACATATCCCGCGGCTTGCAGCACGATCCGCTCGGCACGGCTTTCACCGGCTTGGAACCGCGCGAAAAGCTCCCTGGTGCTGACCTCGGTTTGGTACACCGCCAGCGCCATGCGCTCCATCGCCGGGCCGGTGGCGACGGCTTCTAAACAGCCGTCCAGACCGCAGCCGCACAGCGGCCCGCCGGGCAGCACGGTGATGTGCCCGACCTCGGCGCCCTGCCCGTGCGCCCCGCGCAGCACCCGGTTTCCTAGTACAAAGCCCCCGCCCACCCCGGTCGAAATGGTGACAAAGAGCGAGCTATCCACCTCTTTAGCCGCCCCCAGCACGTGCTCGGCTAGGGCGGCGGCGTTAGCGTCGTTCTCGAGGTACACCTTGAGCCCGGTGGCCTCCTCCAGAAGCTGCCGGATGGGAAAATCGGTGAACCCGGCGATGTTGGGGGCGAACTTGATCCGTCCCTGAGCATAATCCAGCGGCCCCGGTGTTCCCAAGCCAATCGCTTTAGGGGTCACCTCCGCTTCCTGAGCGGCAGCCCTGGCAGCAGCGGCCATTGCCTCGATCACCGCCTGCCCACCAGCTTCCGGGGTGGGGACAGTAACCCTCGAGCGCAGTGCTCCGCCCGCGAATATCCCGGCGGCGATCTTGGTGCCGCCGAGGTCAATCCCAACCACGCTCACGACATTCTCCCAACGTTCATGGCAACTCCTCCTAAGTGCGGTCGCGCTCGACGATCATGATGGCGTCCTGATACAGCGTTTCGGGAACCCAAAGGCTCACCATGCCAGTATATGTACCCATATAGGACTCCGGCAGGCTAAAGGGGGTTTCCAGGTGCACCGGGACTCTTAAGGCCTCGAGGCGGTTGCGGATGCCCTCGGCGACCACGCGCGGGGCGGACAGCAGGAATAAATAGGACACCTCGCCAATGATGCGGCTGGGCGGGTGCTGGGGGTCAGGGCCATTCTCCATCACTGCCTACTAAGTTACCGCAAACTCCTAAAAGCGGTGAGGTTTGCGCTCCCCCTTGGTTCAGGGGACTCAGTCGCGCCCTTACCGCCAAATCCACGATCTACCTTTGTAGGGGCACAAGGCTTTGCGCCCGGGAATATTGTCAACTTGTTTAGCGGGTTCGGAACCGCCGTCAGGGGAGTTAGGGGAAGGGCCTCGCAGGCCCTCCCCCTCGACACCTCCGACACCCCCGCACCCTCTCCCCGGCAAACGCGAAAGCCCGACTGAGAATGCCAGTGCAAAATATATCGTCGAAACAATTGCGTGGGCGAGCTATGTTCTGAGGAAAGTAAAAAATCCTCCCCCTTTACGGGGGAGAGGAGGGTAGGGGTTGTGAGCGAAGCGAATGCCTTTGCCCTTCGGCGTTTTGCGTCTTGCGTTTACCTCGCTAGGCTCGAGCCAGCTCCAAGGTTTTCTCGTACACTTGCAGGTATTTCGGCAGGATTACTTCCGGGCGGAAGTGGTGGATGGCCCGCTCCCGAGCGGCGTCGCCCATGTTGCGGCGGCGGGTCGCGTTTTGCAGGATTTCTAGGGCGGCCTGGGTCATCCCGGTCACATCGCCGATGGGCCGCAGGAAACCGGTCTGGCCGTCCCCCACCAGTTCGGGCAGGCCGCCGGTGCGGCTGGCAACCACCGGAACGGCGCTGGACATGGCCTCCAGCGCCACCAGCCCGAAGGACTCCTGCTCGGAGGGCAGCAAGAATATATCCGCCACCGACATGAACTTCTCGATCTGCGGGGTGGAGTCGAGAAACTGCACCCGCCCGGCGATCTCCAGCTCGTGGGCTAAGTCCACGCAGCCCTGGCGCTCGGGGCCATCACCGATCATCAGGAGCCGCGCGGGGCGCTTCTCGAGCACGTTGGCGAACACCTTTAGCGCGTCCATAGGGCGTTTTACCGCCCGGAAGTTGGAGACGTGCAGCAGGATGGCCTCATCGGGCTGGGCAAAGCGGGCGCGGTAGGCCGGGTCGCGGTTAGGTTTGAAGCGCTCGGGGTCTACCCAGTTGTAGATCACCTCGATCTCGCGCTCGATGCCTAAGTTGGCCCGGGTGTCCCTGGCGAGCGACTCGGAGACCGCTGTCACCGCGTCGGAGGCTACCACCGCGTGGCGGGTGGTCTTGGCAAAGGCCGGTTCCTTGCCCACCAAAGTCACGTCGGTGCCGTGCAGGGTGGTTACCACCTTGACCGGGTGACCCATCTCCCGCGCCAGGATCGCGCTGGTGGCGTGGGGGATGGCATAGTGGGCGTGAACCAGGTCAATCTGGTAGCGGTCAATCAGCTCGGCGATGGAGTTGGCGGCGGTGAGGGGGGTGAGCGCCTCCTGGAACAGCGGGTAATCGGCGCTCATGATTTGGTGAAAGTGCAGCGAGCCGGTCTTGACCGGCTTGTTGATCAAACCCAGCCACCGGGCTACGCTAGCCCTGCTGCTGGCGAAAATCCTGGATAAGCTGCTCCCCGCCGGGTCTTGGCCCAGTGAGAGCAGGTTGCTCTGGACCCCCATTTGGGAGATACGCTCTTCGGTAAGGCGGAAAGGCCGCTCGGTGGCGACGACATGGACGTTATGCCCTAAACCAGCTAAGGCCATCGCTAGCTCGGTTGCGACTACACCGGAACCGCCTGCACTGGCATGGCACAAGATGGCTATATTCATGTCGCTCCTTTCGAGTTTGGCTTCAGCCGCGAGCACATTAAAGACCTAAGCTGATGGTGGGCTGAAGAGGCGCTAAATGCTGCCCTGGCGCATCATGCGCTGTGAACGTCAGGCGACGTTCAGGAGCCCGGCTGCTGAGGACTTGCATAGCCTACTGGGAAGGGGTGAGAGGAATGTTTGGGATAAGGGCTAAACCCGGCTCCAATCTCATGAGAGTAAAAAATAATTCATCGGTGAATAGAAAGGGCGCTCGAGCTCTTTTGCCCTTCCCTTGAGGG
>PSMF01000187.1:0-4174 GCA_040290005.1 Meiothermus sp. | reverse complement strand
CTAGTTTTTTCCCTACAGCAGTATGTACCCGGTAGTAAGGGCCGTCACTCTTCTTACAGGGATAAGCTTGGGCCTCCAATCCCTGCCGGTCAGTCCCCTGCGGCATCCCATATATTCGCTCGCCTGAGCGCAGCTCGTACAAGTTGTCTCCAACTTTTTTAGGGCTGTACCAGTCCTGTTTCAACTCCACACGGTTGGAGTAGATTTTCCCGTCCTCGTCAATGAATACCACATTCTGACGTTGCTGCGTAGTGAGACCCTGCATCACATTGGCGATCTTCTCCCGTTCAAGTCCTGTAATCCCCGGATCAATGTCGCTAACAGCAGGACTCGAGGTGTTTCCTAAACGCGATTGCCCGCATCCGGCAAGTACAAGAAGCGTCAGAAGCAGAGCTGCACTAACCATTTCCCTTGCCTGCTTACCCTTCATGTTCCACCTCCGTTTGCACAACGTGTGCAGGTATAACCCGCGAGTGTCAGGGTACGAAGAGCCGGGTACTACGGTTCCAATAGTTTGTGTGGAAGCTCCGTGTATGCCCATATTACTGCTGTGTGTGCTAGTGTTGCCTTAACTTACAAATCAGCACAACAGTTTATGTATAGCGAGGACACTGAGATTTAGTTTCGGGTCGAAAGATGCGCCCCGCAGGGACAAAGGTCCAGTTCCTGTCTCGGCTACTGTTCATGTATAGTTAGACCAAATGAATAGACAGCCCGATGCTCTGGCAGGGGGTTTGAGGACGGAGCGGCGCGATGCCTGGTGGCTCGAGCCCCTCCTGACGGTGGTGGCCTTGGTGGCCTTCGGCATCTACGCACTGTATGTGGCCCTGGTACGCCGGGATTTTGCGTGGGGGCCGTACCTTTCACCCTTCTACTCGGTTCCCATTCCCGGAGTCCACCCCGAGAACTTCGCCAATCTCCCCTTCTCCCCGGCCTTCCTGTTCCTCTGGATTCCGCTGGGTTTCCGCGCGACCTGCTACTACTACCGCAAGGCTTATTACCGGGCCTTCTTCTGGGACCCGCCCGCCTGCGCCGTCTCCGAGCTGCGGAAGTCCTATAGCGGCGAGCGCAAGTTCCCCTTCGTGCTCAACAACCTGCACCGCTACTTTTGGTACTTATCCGTAATCGTGGTGATTTTCCTAGCCTACGACGCAGTGCGGGCCTTCTTCTGGTCGGATGGATTTCACGTCGGGGTGGGCACTCTGGTGATGGTGGCAAACGTAGTCCTGCTGGGCTATTACACCTTCTCCTGTCACGCTTTCCGCCACCTCGCCGGGGGCTGTATGGACTGCATGTCGCAGAACAAGACCCGCTACGGGCTGTGGAAGTGGATCAGCCACCACAACGAGCGCCACGCCTTTTGGGCCTGGGTCAGCATGTTCGGCGTGGCCCTCACCGACGTGTACATCCGGCTCGTCGCAACGGGCACCATCACCGACCTGCGGATTTTCTAGGGGGAGCTGTGGAATCTTACCAAACCTACGATTACGACGTGTTGGTGGTGGGCGCGGGCGGCTCCGGGCTGCGGGCCGCGATCGCCGCGATGGAAAAAGGGGCCAAGGTCGGGGTGGTGAGCAAATCGCTCTTGGGCAAGGCCCACACCGTGATGGCCGAGGGCGGCGTGGCGGCGGCCTTGCGCAACGTGCGCTCGGAAGACAGTTGGCAGGTGCATTTCCGCGACACGCTCAAGGGCGGGGGGATGCTCAACAACTGGAAGATGGTGCAGAACTACACCCAGGAGGCTCCCGACCGGGTGCTGGAGCTCGAGCAGTGGGGCGCGGTTTTCGACCGTACTCCCGATGGACGGATTAACCAGCGCAACTTCGGCGGGCACACCTATCCGCGATTGGCGCACGTGGGCGACCGGACCGGGCTCGAGATGATCCGTACCCTGCAAGACCACGCGGTCAAGCTCGGTCTGAACGTCCACATGGAGACCACGCTCTATCGTTTGCTAACGAACGGCGGCGCGGTGACGGGCGCAGTGGGTTTTCACCGCAACACCGGGCAGTTTCTGGTGTTTAGAGCTAAGGCGGTAATTCTCGCTACGGGCGGGCTAGGAAAGCTCTATCAAATCACCTCGAACTCCTGGGAATGCACCGGCGACGGCTTCGCGCTGGCGAGCTTAGTCGGGGCCGAGCTGATTGACATGGAGTTCATCCAGTTCCACCCGACGGGCATGATTTGGCCCACCGGCGTGATGGGGATTCTCGTCACCGAGGGCGTGCGCGGCGAGGGCGGGGTGCTCAAGAATGCTGAGGGCAAGCGGTTCATGTTCGACAACGTGCCCGACCGCTACAAGGGCGAGTTCGCCGAGACCGAGGAGGAGGCCGACCGCTGGCTCAATGGGGACCGAAACGCGCGTAGGCCGCCTGAGTTGCTGACTCGAGATGTCGTGGCGCGGGCCATCCGCAAAGAGGTGAACGAGGGCCGGGGGAGCCCGCACGGGGGCGCGTTCCTCGACATCGCCAGCAGGCGCAGCCCCGAGTACATCAAGAAAAAGCTGCCCAGCATGTACCACCAGTTCATGCAACTCGCCAACCTAGACATCACTAAGGAGCCGATGGAGGTCGGGCCGACCTGCCACTACATGATGGGCGGGGTGCGGGTAGACCCCGACACCCAGCGCACCAATATTCCCGGCCTGTACGCGGCGGGCGAGGTGGCGGCAGGGCTGCACGGGGCGAACCGCTTGGGCGGGAACTCGCTTTCTGACTTGCTAGTGTTTGGGCGGCGAGCCGGTCTTTCCGCTGCTGAATATGCGGCGAGCCAATCGGGAACGGCGAAAGTGGACGAGGCCCAAGTCAACGCGCTGATTGACGAGGCGCTCGAGCCCTTCACCAGCGCCGGCGAGAACCCCTTCGCGCTGATGCAAGAACTTCGGACCGGGATGCAGAAAAACGCGGGCATCATGCGGGTTGAGGAGGAGCTGGCGACCGAGCTTGAACTCCTCAAGGCCCTCAAACCCCGCATCTGGAAGGCGGGCGCACCCGGCGGACGGGAGTACAACCCCGGCTGGCACACCGCTTTAGACCTTCGCCTGATGGTCGAGGTCGCCGAGGCCGTGGTGCTGGCGGCAAGGGCTCGCAAGGAGAGCCGGGGCGGTCACGCCCGGCTCGACTTCCCCGACCCTGACCCCACCTTCGCCAAACTCAATCACATTATTCGGCGCAAGGATGGCGCTCTTTCCGTCGCTGCAGAGCCGCTTCCCGAGATGCCCGCCGACCTCAAGGCGATCGCCGAGGCCAAGCTCGTCACCGCGCAAGGAGGTTCGTAGTGGCTACGGTTCAGTTCAAAGTGTTTCGCGGCGATAAGAGCGGCGGGGCCTTGCAGGATTACCCCGTCGAGGCCCAAGAGGGGATGGTCGTCCTCGATGCCATCCACCAAATCCAGGCCACCCAGGCCCCCGACCTGGCCTGCCGCTGGAACTGCAAGGCCGGGAAATGCGGCTCCTGCGGGGCCGAGGTCAACGGCAAGCCCAAGCTGATGTGCATGACCCGCCTCGACGAACTCGACACCAGCCAGCCCGTCACCGTGCGGCCCATGCGCACCTTCCCCGTCATCCGCGACCTCGCCACCGACGTGTCCTGGAATTACGAGGTGAATAAGCGCATCACCCCCTTCTCGCCCGCACCGAACACCGACTGGCGGATGCAACAAGAGGACGTGGACCGGGTGCAGGAGTTCAGAAAGTGCATCGAGTGCTTCTTGTGCCAAAACGTCTGCCACGTTTTGCGCGAGCACGACGAGAAAACTGGCTTTATCGGGCCACGATTCTTAGTAAGGGTGGCGAGCTTAGAGATGCACCCTTTAGACACCGCCAACCGCCTGCCGATGCTCAAAGATGCTGGGGGGATCGGCTACTGCAACATCACCAAGTGCTGCACCGAGGTCTGCCCCGAGCACATCCACATCACCGACAACGCCATCATCCCGCTCAAGGAGCGCGTGGTGGACGAATACTACGACCCGGTTCTGTCCTTCTTCCGGCGACTATTCGGAACCAAAAAGCGGCCTGTAAGCGATGCAGGTGGGCAAGCGGCGGACGACTGAGGCTTTGAGTTACCGAATCGCATTCGCTCCCGTCACAGCATTTTTGCTCGTGGAGTGGGGGATTTTATATAATTTCTGGAATTACGCGGTGTACCGTACACGCATTAGAATGGGCTTCCAG
>PSMF01000186.1:0-4293 GCA_040290005.1 Meiothermus sp. | reverse complement strand
GGGCCTCTGGGACCAGAGGCCCGCTGGTCTGCTCACCCTCTCCCCTGATGGGAGAAGGATTAAACCCGCCGGATTTTCATGCTCTGCACCTGCCCGCCCTCGGCGTCCACCTTTAGCAGCTTGTATTCACGGGTTCTTGCCGCATCGCCCAGGCTCAAATAGGCGGTGGGCTCGCGCACCACGAAGCTCAGGGTGACTTCCCAGAACTTGTCGTCGGCGCTTTTCTCCACTTCCTCGAGCCGCAGCTCTGGTAAAGGCTGGGGGGCATAGAGACCCTGGATGTACTCGGTGGCGACCTTGACGGCTTCTTTGACGTCCAGCATGGCAGGCTCCCGAGCCTTATTTTACCTGCCAGGCTTCCAGTTCGGCCTTAGTCGGCGGGTCGCAGACCGGGCGGGTACAGTTGAAAGCAGCGGCCCTGGCGGCTAAGGTCAAGACCTCGAGCAGCACCGAGTCCGGCGCGGAGTGTAGCGCTTGTGGGGTGAGCAAGTCGCGCTCCAATAGCCCTACCAGGGTCGCCCCACTAAAGGTATCGCCCGCCCCGATGGTGTCCACCACCGGCACTTTGGGGGGTTTCACGCGCAAAACCTCCTGCCCCGCACGGTATAGCCGCGCCCCTTCCTCGCCATCGGTGACAACGACCACGCTTGGGCCGCGCCCCAGCCATTCTTTTGCCACATCGGCTTCATCCTGTTGTGGACAGAGGAAACCTAAGTCTTCCTTGCTCAGCTTGACCCAGTGAGCCAGCTCGAGCCAGCCCGCGAACTGCTCCAGATACCGCTCGCGGTCAGGGATCAGCGTGGGGCGGACGTTGGGGTCGAAGTGAACCAGGCAGGAACCGCGCTGAGCACGGACTTGCTCCAGAAACCGGCTGGCCCCAGGCTCGAACAGCAGGGCGATGCTGCCGAAGTGGATTGCTTTAGCCGAGGCCGGAAATGTTCGCTCTCCCGCATAAAGCAGGTCTGCCGCGTTCTCGTTGCGGAAGGCGTAGCGGGTTTTGCCGCCTTCGTTCAATACAAAAGCTAGGGTGGTGGACTCGGGGCCGCGCTCGAGCAGGCTCAAATCTATGCCGTTGTTTTGCACGTACTCCAAAATCGCCTCGGCAAAGAAATCCCCTCCAAGGCGCGTCGCCAGCGCGGTGGGAACTCCCAACCGGCTCGCCGCCGTTGCCACGATCAGCGAGGAGCCGCTCACAAAGCCGCGGAACTCCAGGTTTCCGGAGGTTGGCAGGTCTATCAGCGCGTCGCCGAACACCACCAGTTGCGGGCTCATCAGCGCCGATTATACGGGCCTGGGGGCGTTTCACCTGGGCTTCAGCACCCCAGCAAAAACTGTGAGCTGTGCTGCGCTGCATCCTGGTCCTGCTGGCGCTGATAGGGAGCGCGTTCGCCGCAGGCATTGTCAGCAACGGCCCCCGCACCGCACCTAAAATTGCCCTCACCTTCGACGCTGACATGACGCCCGGTATGCGGCAGAATCTCCGCTTGGGGCAGGTGAAGTCGTACAACAACAGCAAAATCTACGAGATTCTGAGGCGTGAACAGGTCAAGGCCACTTTTTTCCTGACTGGGATGTGGATCGAGCAGTACCCCGAGCAGACAAGGGCCCTGGCGCAAAACCCGCTGTTCGAACTGGCTAACCACTCGTATTCCCATCCCGGCTTCGAGGCCCCTTGTTATGGCCTGCCCCCGGTGCCCACCACGGCGCTCTGGAGCCTGGAAAAACCGCCGCTGAGCCTTGAGCGGGCCAAGCAAGAGCAGGTGATGCAGACTCAAGCGCTGCTGGAGCGCGTCGCAGGGGTGAAAAACCTCTATTTTCGCTTTCCCGGCGGATGTGCCAGCCCTGCCGACGTGGCGATGGTGGAAAAACTCGGGTTGTCGGTGATCGGGTGGGACGCTGCCGGTGAGGACGGCGGCCAGCGCGACCCCCAGGTGATCGTCCGCAACGTGCTGAGCCGGGTGCAAAACGGCAGCATCATCGTGCTTCACTGTCACGGCGGGCCGAAGGTTCCGGCCACCGCAGCGGCATTGGCGAAGATCATCCCGGCGCTCAAAGCGCGTGGCTTCGAGTTCGTCAAGGTTTCGGAACTGCTGGGCGGCGGCTTGTAATAAGCTATCCCTCGTGCCAACCAAGATCATCCACGACTGTGACCCCGGCCATGACGACGCCATCGCCACCATGCTGGCGCTGGCCAGCCCCGAACTCCAGACCCTCGGGATCACCGTGGTCTACGGCAACGTGGGCCTCGAGCGCACCACGCAAAACGCCCTGGTGGTGCGGGAAATTTTGGGCTCTAAAGTGCCCATCTACGCGGGGGCAGACCGCCCCTTGGTGCGCGACCGCATCAGTGCTGAGGCGGTGCACGGGAAATCGGGGCTCGAGGGGCCGCACCTGCCCACGCCGACGGGAAAACTCGAGGACGGCCACGCGGTGGGGTTCATCATCGAGCAGGTGCTCAAATACCCCGGCGAGGTCACGCTGGTGCCCACCGGAGCCCTCACCAACATCGCGCTGGCGATGCGGATGGAGCCCAAGATCGTCCCCCTGATCCGGCAGATCGTGTTGATGGGCGGCTCGATTGACATCGGCAACTGGAGCCCCAGCGCCGAGTTCAACATCCTCTGCGACCCCCACGCGGCCAAAATCGTGTTTGAGGCGGCCGTGCCGCTGATGATGTGCGGGCTCAACCTGACCCACCAGACCCCCGCAATCCCCAGCCGGGTGGCCCGGTTCCGGGCCTTGGGGACGAGGGTGGGCGAGTTCACCGCGCAGCTTTTGGAGTTTTTCCGCCAGCACCACCGCGAGGTTTTCGGCTGGGAGGGTGCGCCCATCCACGACGCCTGCGCGGTGGCCTTTCTGATCAAGCCCGAGCTGTTCAAAACCGGGATGTATAACGTGGAGATTGAGGCTAACGAGGGACTGGCCTACGGGCGCACGGTCTGCGACTACTGGCACGTGACCGGCAAAAAGCCCAACGTAGAGGTGGGGCTCGAGATAGACGCTGATGGCTTCTACGATCTGCTGGTGGAGCGGATCGGGACGTACCGCTAAGCGTCGAACGCTGAACGCCTAAAGCCAAAAGTCATCTCACGCGCCGGACAGGGATTCTTTTGGCTGAATTTCACTGTCTTAGACACGAGCCATTTTTAGTCTTTGGCGTTCGGCGTTAGACGTTGGACGTTCGGCAACCGTACAATACCGCCCATGAGCATCGTCGTCGTCGGCAGCCTCAACATGGATTTAGTGGTTCACGTCGTGCGCCATCCTGTCCCCGGCGAGACCCTGCTGGGTTCGGATTACGAAAGCCATCACGGGGGCAAGGGGGCCAACCAGGCGGTTGCGGCGGCGCGGATGGGCGGGAAGGTGCGGATGGTGGGGCGGGTGGGGCAGGACAGCTTTGGCGAGCGGCTGCGGCAGGGCTTGGCGCAGGAGGACATCAATGTCCACGCCACCCTGCCGGTCCACGCTCCCACCGGCGTAGCCTTTATCGCCGTCGGCGACGACGGGCAAAACACCATCATCGTCTCGCCGGGAGCCAACTCGAGACTGCGCCCGGAAAACCTCTCCGCGGTGGAGTTCGAGGGGGCCAAGGTGGTGGTGGTGCAACTCGAGATTCCGCTGGACACGGTGTATCGGGCCGCCGTGCTGGGCCGCGAGGCCGGGGCACAGATCGTCCTGAACGCGGCTCCGGCCACTAAACTTCCCGAAAAGCTCCTTGCGCAGATAGATGTGCTGGTGGTCAACGAGAGCGAGGCCGAAGCCCTGGGAGGCCGCAAGCCCGACTCGGTGGAAACGGCCCTGGGGGTCGCACAGGCCCTGCGACAAACCACGCCTGCGGTGGTCGTCACCCTGGGCGCTTTAGGTGCGGTTTGGGCGAATGCTGAGGGCAGCGGACATCAGCCCGCATTTGATGTGGAGGTCACCGATACCACCGCCGCCGGAGATGCCTTTATCGGGGCGCTGGCGGCGGCCTTGAGCGAAGATCAACCCCTAGCCCAGGCGGTGCGGCTGGGGGCCGCCGCGGGGGCCTTGGCGACCACCAAAGCGGGGGCCCAGCCGTCGCTGCCCTACCGGGAAGAGACCCAGCAGTTAGCAAGCTAGATTCACTCCATGATGCCCAGCTTCTCCAGGATAAAGGCGTACTCGAGGGCCGTCTCCCCCAGCTTGTCGTAGCGCCCGCTGCTGCCGCCGTGCCCGGCCCCCATGTGAATCTTGAACAGCAGGGTGTTAGAGTCCGTTTTAAGTATCTCCATACTAAGTTTGCGCGATTTCGACGGCCCCAAGTAGCTTGAG
>PSMF01000019.1:0-39490 GCA_040290005.1 Meiothermus sp. | reverse complement strand
CGATCGTCCCAACATTGACATGCGGCTTCGTACGCTCAAATACACCTTTCGCCATTTTGGTTTCTCCTTATCTCGTCTCAAGTCACAGGTCTCAGGTCGGTGAAGTTGGTCTTGGGACCTGTGACCCGAGACCTGTGACGTATTCTTATTGGCCTTTGATCAGCTTCTGGGCGATGTTCTGAGGAACCGGCTCGTAGTGGTCGAAGAACATTGAGAACTGAGCACGGCCCTGACTCATCGAGCGCATATCGTTGGCGTAGCCGAACATCTCGGCCAGGGGGACGTGCGCACGCACCAATCTCGCGTTGCCACGCTCTTCCATGCCCTGAATCTGCCCCCGGCGGGAGTTGAGGTCACCGATGATGCTGCCGAGGAAGTCCTCAGGGGTGATGACCTCGACGCGCATGATGGGCTCGAGGATCGCCGCCCCGCCCTTCTCGATGGCCTCTTTGATCGCCATCGAACCGGCGATTTTGAAGGCCATTTCCGAGCTGTCTACCTCGTGGTAGGAGCCGTCGTAGAGCGTCACTTTGAGGTCCACGATGGGAAACCCGGTCAGGGGGCCGCTCTGCATGGACTCCTCGATGCCCTTCTGCACCGCGGGGATGTACTCTCTAGGCACCACACCGCCCACGATGGCGTTGACGAACTCGAAGCCCGAGCCGCGCCCGAGGGGTTCGGCCTTGATCTTGACGTGGCCGTACTGGCCGCGCCCGCCCGACTGCCGGACGAACTTGCCTTCAACATCTACTGGCCGGGTGATGGTCTCGCGGTATGCCACCTGAGGCTTGCCCACGTTGGCGTCCACCTTAAACTCGCGCTTGAGGCGGTCCACGATGATCTCCAGGTGCAGCTCACCCATCCCCGAGATGATGGTCTGGCCGGTCTCCTGATCGGTGGAGACCCGGAAGGTGGGGTCTTCTTCACCGAGACGGCCCAGCGCCACCCCTAGCTTGTCCTGGTCGGCCTTGGTCTTGGGCTCGATGGCTAAGTCAATCACCGGTTCGGGCACCTCGATGCTCTCCAGGATCACCGCTTGGTCACCGTCACCTACGAGGCTGTCGCCGGTGATGCTGTCCTTGAGGCCCACCACCGCGCCGATTTCACCGGCCCGGAGTTCTTCGACTTCCTCGCGGTGGTTGGCGTGCATCTGGAGCAGGCGAGCGACACGCTCCTTCTTGCCTTTGGTGCTGTTCTGCACGTAGCTGCCGGACTTCATCGTTCCGGAGTACACCCGGACGAAGGTCAGACGGCCCACGAAGGGGTCGGCCATGATCTTGAACGCCAGCGCGGCCAGCGGCGCGTTGGGGTCGGCAGGGCGCTCGACTTCTTCCCCGCTCTCGGTTTTGCCCTTGATGGGCGGGATGTCCAGGGGCGAAGGCAGGTAATCTACCACGCCGTCCAGGAGGAGCTGCACACCCTTGTTCTTGAGGGCAGAGCCGATGAACACCGGGAAGATTTCGATGGCGATGGTACCCTTGCGGATCGCAGCGGCAATTTCTTGCTCAGTCGGGCGCTCGCCGTCGAGGAACTTCACCATGATGTTCTCGTCGTAATCGGCGGCGGCCTCGATCATCTTCTCGAGATATTCCTCGGCCTGGGCTTTCATCTCAGCGGGGATTTCAACTTCCTGGATGTCGGTCCCGATGTCGTTGCCGTACATATAGGCTTTTTGCCGCAGCACGTCAATGATGCCCTTGAAGGTGTCCTCACGCCCGATGGGAAGTTGCATCACCACGGGTTTCGCGCCGAGGCGCTCCTTCATGGTGTTGATGACAAGCCAAAGGTCGGCCCCAGTCTTGTCCATCTTGTTGGCAAAGGCCACGCGCGGCACCCGGTACTTGTCGGCCTGCCGCCATACAGTCTCGGATTGCGGCTCCACGCCTTGGCTGGCATCGAACACCGCGACAGCCCCGTCCAGAACGCGCATCGAACGCTCGACCTCGATGGTGAAATCCACGTGGCCGGGGGTGTCAATGATGTTGATGCGGTGCTCCACGCCCCCACGGGTGGGGATCCAGTTGGCGGTCGTCGCGGCGGCGGTGATGGTGATACCGCGCTCGCGCTCCTGCTCCATCCAGTCCATCGTGGCCGCACCCTCGTGCACCTCACCGATCTTGTGGATGCGTCCGGTGTAGTAGAGGATGCGCTCGGTGGTGGTGGTTTTACCGGCGTCAATGTGCGCGGCAATCCCGATGTTGCGGAAGAGTTTTAGGTCGTAACCAGTCTTGACGGCCATATTTACCACCGGTAGTGAGCGTAGGCTCGGTTGGCTTCGGCCATGCGCTCAGCGTCTTCACGTTTCTTGACCGCCCCGCCCTTGCCCTCGGCGGCCTCGAGCAGCTCCGCAGCGATTCTCGCCTCGGCAGTGCGCTCGCCGCGGCCCTCGGCGGCGCTGGCAAGCCAGCGCAGGGCCAGGGTCTGCTGGCGGCGCGGGGTGACTTCGACGGGGACCTGGTAGTTGGCCCCACCCACCCGGCGGCTGCGGACCTCTACGCGCGGGCGCACATTGTCCATTGCAGCCTTGAAGACCTTAAGGGGCTCCTGGCCGCTCTTGTCCTGAATGATCTTGCAGGCATCGTAAAACAGCCTCGAGGCCAGGTTCTTCTTGCCCTCGCGCATGATGCGATTGATGAAGGCGGTGACGATTACGTCCCCGTAGACGAGGTCGGGCTCGAGCACCCTTACTTCAGCTTGTCTTCTTCTCGACATCGCTCACCTACTTTTTCTTGGCAGCACCCTTGGCGTCAGCCTTGGGCTTCTTGGCGCCGTACTTGCTGCGGCTCTTCTTGCGGTCCTTAACCCCTTGGGTGTCGTAATTGCCGCGCACGATGTGGTAACGCACACCCGGAAGGTCTTTTACACGTCCCCCACGAATCAAAACAACGCTGTGCTCTTGCAGGTTGTGTCCCTCACCGGGGATGTAGGCGGTCACTTCCTGACCGCCGCCGGTGAGGCGCACCTTGGCGATTTTGCGCAAGGCCGAGTTGGGCTTTTTGGGGGTCACAGTGCGCACGACGGTACAAACCCCCCGGCGGAAGGGGCTGCCTTTGAGGGCGGGAAC
Organism: Meiothermus sp.; assembly: GCA_040290005.1. Classification (GTDB taxonomy): domain Bacteria; phylum Deinococcota; class Deinococci; order Deinococcales; family Thermaceae; genus Meiothermus. The sequence goes on along the minus strand of PSMF01000019.1, from coordinate 36,426 downwards.
CCGGCTCTTTTTTGCGGCGGGGCTACGGCCCTTGCGGAGGAGTTGGTTGATGGTTGGCAGTGTAATCACATCCTTTCTAAAACTTGGCTTCCTAAAGACGAACCCCGCACTGGGGGCATTCTGCTCTTGCAGGCTGCGCTCGGTGCGGGGTTCCCGGCGAGAGGCGAAGGGGCCATATAGGCTCCCGGTTCGCCCCTAGATTCTCAAGAATCGCTGTGTGCGAAGGGTTTTCCGCCCGGCGCAACCGATGTTGCCCCAAGACCAGGGGCTGGCCTGAGGCGACGCAACCCTAGAAGTATACAGGCGCTTTGCGGCTTAATCAAGAGGGGAAAAGTGAGGTCTGGGAGTAGGCAAACGAACAGATGTTTACTCTATTCACAATCTGGCTTTTCGTCCCTATAAATCCCGAGCTGCTCAACCACCACCTCATGGGCAGGGTCGATGGCTTAGAAGCACCTCCGCGCCCCAGCAAGAACCCCAACCTCATCTCGAAAGATGTACCTAAAGCACAGCAGACCGCTGTGCTTCAGGTGCTAACCCTTGAGTACCCAGTGCGCGCCCTGCTCTAAAAATCGGTTAGAGCAGGGCGGTGGGAGTTGGAAAGGATCGGCTGTACCGCCTTAGCACTCTTCTAGCATTTAGCGCTTGAGGGTCAACCTTAGCCAGCAAACTTGCGCAGCATCGCGGCAATCTGCGCGGGCTTATCCTTTTTGCCTTGAACCAAGTCGGTGGCCGAGAGGGTTAAGAACTCCTGTAAGACCATCACCGAGGCGGACTCGAGGGCCTTTTTGGTCGCATTCATTTGGGTCAGCACGTCCTCGGAGGGGCGGCCTTCCTCGACCATTTTTTGCAAGCCGCGCACTTGTCCTTCGATACGGCGCAGGCGCTTGAGGATAGATTCTTGGATTTCATTATCGAGGTCCAGAGTGGTCATAGAGTTTCAGTCTAGGATATTCTCAGTAAGAATGTTGTTATGTAACGCTCTACACGGGTAAACCTTACTCCTCTGTGGTATCCCCCTCGCCGGGGGTCTCAGGTTCGGAGGCTCGAGGGGTCTCCTTGTGATATTTGCGTAGCCGCCCCCCGAACAGCTTAATAAGCTGTTTGAAGCGGGGGTCTTCCAGCAGGTTTTCGCCCACCGGGGCAGAACTAACTTCGGCTGGCTCACCCTCGTCCAAGCTTCCCGCCTCGTCTTGAAAAGGGGTCTCCTCAGGGAACCAGGGGGTCTCTGGTGGAGGTTCAGACGGGAGCAGAGGTGTTGTTTCGGTGGGGCTCGAGCCGCCGTCGGCTACCGGGGGGGGTATCGGGGCAGGCTCCGGCGGGGGGTTCGCGGGAGCTAAACCTTCCGGCGCGGGTTGGGGAGGGACAGGAGGGGGTTCGGCAGCTACCGATACCGCGGGGGTGGGGCGGCTGAGCCCTACCGACGGTCTGGGAGGACCTCCCGTCTCAGCTACTTTTTTTTTCCCACCCAGCCGCAGCTCTACCTCGAAATCGCCGAGAACTTCTCGCACCGCCTCCTCGAGCGCGGCCTGGTTTTTCTGGGCGCTGCTGTGGTGAAAGCTTTTGCTTTCAGGGAACACCAGAACCAGCTTTTTGTCGTCCAGATGCGGGGTTCCCTCTAAAAAGAAGGCCCGAATGGTGGGTTTGAGCTTGCCCAGCATTTGTCTCCAGTCCTGAGCCAGGTTGGGGGCGGGGGCCGAAGGAGGCTGAGGGTTGTTCGTTGGTGGGCTTTGGCGGCTGCGGGTCGGCGATGAAGGTTGCGAACCTTGATTTTCCCCCGCTCCCTGGTCTTGGCGTTCAGCGCTGGGCGTTCGGCGTTCGGCGGTTCTCTGCGGCCTGGGGTCAAACTCGGGGATGGAAGGCTGTGGGCTGTAGGCTATGGGCTGTGAGGATGGGACCGGTGTTCGTGTGCCGTGTATGGCCTGATAGGCGGCGAGGACGGCCAGCTCGAGCGACAACGCATCCGAGCGCTTCAGAAGACGTTCGAGAGCTTCGTCCAGCGCGGTCATGGCGGCCACCAACTGGTCTTCGGGGGTTCCTAAGTGAGGGCCAACGCCGAGGCCCATTCGGCCATACAGACCGGCTCGAATCGCTTCCAACAAGCCCTGAGCCAGCGTCCGTGCGGCAAAGCCCTGGGTGTAGAGGGTTTGCGAAAGCTCCAAAGCCTGCTTGATCTGGCCTCGGTCCAGCGCCTCCGCGACCGCAAAAAGCGACTCTTGCGGGGGGAGTCCCAGCGCGGCCTCGGTCTGAACGAGGGTAATGGTACCTTCCAGGGTCAAAAGCCGGTCCAGCAGGCTTTCCGCGTCGCGCATCGCGCCATCGGCCATCCGGGCTACGAGTTGCAGCGCTTGCGGCTCGGCCTCGCGCCCGAGGCCCGAGAGAATGCGGGTCAACTTCTGCACGATTTCGCCCTCGGAGAGCCGCCGGAAGCGGAAGTGCTGGGTGCGCGAGAGGATGGTGGGGGGCACCCGCTCGGGCTCGGTGGTGGCGAAGATGAAGATGACGTGCTCAGGGGGCTCCTCGAGGGTCTTCAGCAGCGCGTTGAAGGCGCTCTTGGACATCATGTGGGCCTCGTCGAGAATTACCACCTTTTTGTCCTGCGGCGACATGATCGGGGCCAGCAGAATCCGCTCGCGCAGGTCGCGCACGTCCTCGACCGAGTTGTTGGAGGCGGCGTCAATCTCCAGCACGTCGGGGTGCCGTCCCTCCCGCACCAAACGGCAGCCCTCGCAGACCCCGCAGGGCTTGGCCGCCCCGTCTAGGCGGGGCGGGGTGCAATTCACGGCCTGCGCGATCAGGCGGGCGCTGCTGGTCTTGCCTACCCCTCTCGGACCGGAGAACAGATAGGCTTGGGCCAATCTCCCTGAGCGCAGTGCGTTCAGCAGCACTTCCTTGACGTGCTCCTGGCCAACCATCTCGTCGAAGGTGGTGGGTCGGGCTTGGCGGTACAGGGCGCTCACGGGTATTAGCTTAAGGCCCAGAGCCGAAAGCTCAAAGCTACGGGTTCACCATGCAGGTTGCGGAAAGAGTCGGTGTCCTGAAGGCACTTTTTTGGGCTCGAGAATCCCCGTCCCGGACGCGAACTCTCCTCAAGGCCGAAGTTTGGCGGCGGGCTCGAGGTATCGTCTGACATGTTCCCAGGATTTGACAGGGTGGGGCTGGATACCGGCGAGGTGACGATTAACCTGGTCAGGGGCGGAAAAGGCCCGCCCCTTCTGCTGCTGCACGGCTATCCGCAGACCCACGTCATCTGGCACAAGATTGCACCCCGCCTAGCTGAAGGCTTCACCGTAATCGCCGCTGATTTGCGCGGCTACGGCGATAGTTCCAAACCTCCTACCACGCCAAACCACGCGCCTTACAGCAAGCGGCTGATGGCTGAGGATATGGTCGAGATCATGGGACAGCTCGGCTATACCGAGTTTTTTGTCGCCGGACATGACCGAGGCGGGCGGGTGGCCCACCGGATGGCGCTGGATTTCCCCCAAGGCGTGCGCAAACTCGCGGTGCTCGATATCTCACCGACCCTGAAGATGTACGAGGGGACCGACATGGCCTTCGCCACGGCCTATTACCACTGGTTTTTCCTCATCCAGCCCGCGCCTTTCCCTGAAACCATGATCGGCGCGAATCCTGAGGTCTACCTGACAAAGCAGATGGGGCTGGGCGGTGCGGGGATGGCCCCTTTTACAAAGGAAGCTTGGGCCGAGTACGTGCGCTGCTTTACACCAGAGATGATTCACTCAAGCTGTGAGGACTACCGCGCGGCGGCTTCGATAGACCTCGAGCGCGACCGCGAGTCGCGTCTGCAAGGGCAAAAAGTTCAGTGCCCGTTGCTCGTACTGTGGGGCAAGAACGGGGTGATAGAGCGGTGTTGCAAGCCGCTCGAGGACTGGGGCGAGGTCTCGGTGGACGTGCGGGGCAAAGCCCTTCCCGGCGGGCATTATCTCGCCGAAGAGTTGCCCGAGGAGACCTACACCGAGCTGAGGGATTTCTTTGCCTCCTAGGGTCTGCCCTTACGCATCGAGCGCCCGCAAATAGTGCGCCCAGTAACCCTGAAGATTGCCGTAGTGCGCCGCCTTTTCCCGCAGCCCACCGATGCTGATGGGTCCGTAGACCTTGTTGGCAGCCCCGAGCAGATGAATCACGTACGGATTTTTAGGGTCCTCCAGAATCGCCCGCTCCATGCAGCCCAACCCGCGCAGCAGCACGAACGCCGCCGACCACTCACCGATGCCCTTGATTTTGCGCAGCCAGCGCTGGAGCTCCCCATACGGCGCGGTGCGCAGCCACCCCTCGTCCACCTCCGAGAAGGCTTGGGCCGCCGAAAGCAGGTACTCGTTGCGCCTGAATCCCCCGGTCATCGCCCCGAGTTCGGTCAGGTTCGCTGAGAGCAAATCGGCGGGCTCAGGGAAAGCCCACAACGTGCCATAGGGCGTTTCCAGTGACGCGCCGTACCGCTCGGTGACGCGGCGTTTGTAGGTTCGAGCAACCGGCGTGGAGGTGCGCTGGGTCAGGATGGCCCAGGCCGCGTTTTCCCAGGGCGTGAGGAACTTGACTTGGTGATAGCCATAGAGCGCCTCAACGACCCTTTTGAACGGCGGGTCTTCTTCGGCTAGGGCGTAAAAAGGGGAAAGGTCGTCCCCTAAGCTCAGGTAAAAAGAAATCCTGTCCAGTGCCGCACTCTGTAATGCCTTTCCCAATGTAGCTTGGCTGAGGAGTTCAACTTCAAGCCCCGGCTTCTCGAGCTTTCCCACACTCCGCACTCGAAAAACCACCGTCTGTCCCTGCAATCGCAGAGCCTTGACGAGTACCGCATCTGCTGTGGCCTGCTCACTCTGGCTGGGTGAGAAGCCGCCGATGAACTCTAAAGTCTTGCGGAAATCAAAAGGCGCTCGGGGACGCAAACGGTGAACGGTAGAATTCATGGTTTGACACCTGTCTTATGGCAGGAACATAATACTCCAAATGGTCGAGGGCGTTCTGGAAACCTGGCGTGTCCATGACGGGCTCAACCTGTTCCTGCTGGGACGCGTCCCCGACGAGGGTTTGCAGGCGGTGACGCTGCTCAAAAACGGCCAACCCTCCACTGGGCGCAATGTGGGGCGGGTTTTTGCCCACATGGTTGAGGTTCGGGTGTCGCATCTGCCAAAGGCGTTGCAGGGAGATACGGTGACACTCGAGAAAAAACCTCTGCCCAGCAAGGCACAAATCCAGGCGGCGCTCGAGGCCTCCGCTGCGGCAGTGGAAGCCACCTTAAGGGCGAGTCTGGAAGGCGACCCGCGCATCAAAAATCCGACACGCACGGGAGTTCGGCTTTTGGGCTACCTCATCTCGCACGAGTCGCACCACCGGGGGCAAATCATGCTGGCGCTGAAGCAGTCGGGAATCCGGCTGCCCGACGACGTGCGGTTCGGGTTGTGGACTCCCTGGCTCAAGTAAGCTCTACCGTTATAGGGGCTTACAAGAGTTCGAAGCAGCCTATCCTTTAGATGCGAACTTCCTTGATGCGTCCCAAGAAGTCGTGGACGATGTTTCCCGTAACCCCCCAAATGTCGTAGCCACGCCACGGGTAGTGCCAAACCAACCGCTTGAAGCTACCGCCTGGCCCCACGGTCACGGCATCTTCGGGGTCTAAGGGGGGTTGGTTCGCCCTGGAAACGGTACGCTCTTCGGCATAGCTCGGTGCGGCGAGCAATTCTTCGATGGGAACCCACAGCACCTCGCTGACCTCTTCGGGGTTGGGGTTGAGATTGGGCTCTTGTAAAAGATGTCCCAGAAGGGGGAAAACCCGGTAGCCGAAAGGGGAAAGGGTAGGGTTCAGATGGCCCAAGATTTCCACGCTCGAGGGCGCTATCCCCACCTCTTCCCAGGCTTCGCGCAGGGCGGCCTGTTCGGCGGTCTCGCCGTCATCGAAACGCCCACCGGGAAAGCTGATTTGCGCGGCGTGGTGGGGCAAATCCGCGCTGCGCACGGTGAATAAAAGCTGCCCTTCCCACACCGGGATCAACACGGCTGCATCCACAAAACCTTTGGGCAGCAAAAGGGATTGCGGCGGCTGGGCAACGGCAGCTTTGAGGACTTCGGATTTCATAAAGGTTTAACGTAACAGCGCTGTCTCAGGTCCAAGTCGCAGGTCGCAAGCTAAAAACCTTATTTTGACCTGAGACCTCTGACTTGAGACTTGCCACCCTCGTTCTCGGTCAACATACTTTCTCGCAACGCTCCCGCAGGAGAATTTCGGGGTTTAGCTTTTCTTTGCGGGCGAGGGCCACCATCTGCCACAGCGCTTCGGCGAGGTCGCCGCCCTCGAGTGCCCGCATCACCTCTTCTTTGCTACCTTTAGGCACGTCCAGCTTTTTCTGAATCTCGGTGGCCCTGGCGAGTGCCGCCAAGCTGCGCGGCACTTGGTCGCAGACCGAGGTCTGCCTCTTGCCCTCAGCTTTCTTGATGGCCTGCCAGTTGGTCACTACCTGCTCGGGGGTATCCGCCCGGACGTCGCCAAACACATGCGGGTGGCGGCGAATCAACTTATCCACAATTGCCGTTTCAACCTGTGGATAACTGAAGGTGCCTTCTTGCTCTCCGATGACACTGTGAAAAGCCACTTGCAGGAGGACATCACCGAGTTCTTCGGCCAGTTCGCCGGGGTTCCCGGCGGTCATGGCGTCCACCGCTTCGGCGGCCTCCTCGAGCATGTAGGGGCGCAGGCTCAGGTGGGTTTGTTCCCTGTCCCAGGGGCAGCCATCCGGGGCGCGCAGACGGCGCATGGTAGCCAGTAAACGCTCCATACCCTAACCTTACCGCCAAACCCCTTTTGGATGGGGTGAGTTCGGGCACGGAGCCAAGATTACTCGCTGGGCTTGCGCCTATAGAGCCCCCACACCATCGCCCCGCCCGCCACCGTTAGCCCCATCAGGATCAGGCTGAGCGGGTCGGCCCGAGCCGGGTCGCCGTAAACCAGCCCCTGTTCGCTGGGATAGGGCAGCCCCACCGTGCGGGTGAGGATAAAAGTCACCGCGATCAGCCCCACCAACCAAACTCCGGCGCGGTAAGTGGGCCGCTCGCTGCTCTTGGGCATCTCCAAAAACCGCCCCAACAGCAAAAAGCCGCCATACATCAGTTGAATTCCCAGCAGCATCATAAAACTCAGGGCATACCAGAAATCGGCCCCTTGCAGGCTCAGTGGGGTGTCGCGCCCGCTGAGGAGCGCCCCACACAGCCCGGCCCCGAGGAAACCCTGACCAAATCCTAACATCTGGAGGAAGAACGGTGCGATGAGCAGGGCCGCCGCCCAACCCACCCTGGGGTCTCGGAAGGAGGAAGCCGCGTTCATGTCCTCCCTATCTTGCCGCGCGATAATGGAGACGAGTGTGAGCGGGGAGTTTATGCGAACCTGGGCTTCCGTGGGGACATTTGGCTTAGGCCAAGGCCTTAGGCTAGGGCTGATGTGGGTGGTTGGGGCTTCCTTAGTCTTGGCCCAGGGCCCCCAGGCGCAGGGCGTTTGGGTTCGTCCGTTCTCGGCCCAGGCTGCGGCGGTGTACCTCACCTTGGTCAACCCCACCGCCCAGCCGGTTCGGGTCATCGGCGGGGAGACCCCGGCTGCCCAGGTAGTCCAGATGTGGCAAAGCCTCCAGGCGCGCGGCCCCAACCTGCACCGGATGGGGCCTACCACCGCCCTCGAGCAGCATCCGGTGGAGGCGTTGGAAGTGCCCGCCGGGGGGCGGCTCGAGCTAGCGCCGGGGGGTTTGTACCTGCTCCTCCTCGGGCTCAAAAAGCCGCTGGTGGACAGGGAAACTGTACGTATAGCTTTGCGCCTCGAGGACGGAACTCGGCTCGAGGCCCAAGGTTTGGTTAAAACCCAATAGGAGTCTGAAGATGGCCCGACGTATCCTCACTATAGCCTTGCTGGTCGGTCTGCCCCTGGCGCTGGGGCTGATGATCCTGAGCCAGCGCGACCAATACCAACCTTTCGGGACCCGGCTGGTCACGGCCAGACCGGCCTATAACTTCACCCTCACCGCCGCCGACGGTAAAGCCACCCAGCTCTCGGATTACCGGGGCAAGGTCAGCCTGATTTTCTTTGGTTTTGTCAACTGCCCCGATGTCTGTCCGACCACCATGCTCGAACTGGGCAAGGTCTACAAGGCCCTCTCCCCGCAGGAGCGCTCCAGAGTCCAGGTGATGATGATTACCGTGGACCCTGAGCGCGACACGCGGGAAGTGCTGGGCAAATACGTCTCGTTTTTTGACAAGAGCTTCGTGGGCCTCACCGGAACCCCCGCCCAAATCGCCCAGACCGCCCAAAACTACGGGGTGTTTTATCAGAAGGCCAACATCAAGTCGGCCCAGGAATATACTGTGGACCACAGCGCCACGGTATTCGCGGTAGACCCCAAGGGCAATCTGCGGCTGGTCTACAGCAACGGCAAACCCGCACAGACCGATAAAGTGGTGCAGGACGTACGCTGGATGCTCAAAGGCTAAACCCCCGACGGGATAAGTTCCGGTTTCGTTCGCCGCTTTGGGTTTAGCGCCGACGGGTGTGCTCGAGGGCGAAGGCATAAACGTCGGCTTGCTCCTCGATGAGCATCTGGGTAGGTTTGCCCATGCCGTGCCCGGCCTTGGTCTGGATGCGGATGAGCGTCGGTTGGTCCCCCTGATGTGCCGCCTGCAAGGCCGCCGCAAATTTAAAGGAATGTGCGGGAACCACCCGGTCGTCGTGGTCAGCGGTGGTGATGAGGGTGGCGGGATAAGCCGTGCCCGGCTTCAAATTGTGCAAGGGAGAATAGGCCCGCAGCACGCTGAACTCCTCGGGCTTGTCGGGCGAGCCATAGTCGGAGACCCAGGCCCAGCCGATGGTGAACTTGTGGAAGCGCAGCATGTCCATCACCCCCACCGCAGGCAGGGCCACGCCGAACAGGTCAGGGCGCTGGGTCATGCAGGCGCCGACCAATAAGCCACCGTTGCTGCCACCTTGAATTGCCAGATGCTGCGGGGAGGTCCAGCCCTCGGAGATGAGCCACTCGGCGCAGGCGATAAAGTCGTCGAAGACGTTCTGCTTACGCTCCAACGTCCCGGCTCGATACCACTCCTCGCCGTACTCTCCGCCTCCTCGCAAACAGGCTTGGGCATAGATACCGCCCGCTTCCAGCCAAACCATCCGTCCGGGGCTAAAGTTGGGGGTGAGGGGGATGTTGAAACCACCGTAGCCGTAAAGCAGGGTGGGGTTTTTGCCGTCGGCCTCGAGGCCCTTTTTATGCGTCAGGAACAGCGGTACTCGGGTGCCATCCTTGCTCCTCACGAAGACCTGCCGGGTCTCGTAGGCCTGAGGGTCGAAGGTCAGCGGGGGCTGGAAGAGGGGCTGGGTTTGGTCGGTGCTGAGGTCATGGCAATACGTGGTCGTCGGGTACAGAAAGGAGGTGAAGCCAAAAAACAGCTCGGGGTCGTCCTCTTCACCGTTCATGCCGAAGAGCGAGCCCAAGGTGGGGAGCGCCAGCTCCCCCAGAAGGTCCCCGTCCAGGCCGTAGAACCGCACCCGGTGATGAGCGTGGTGCAAATAACCCAGCACCAGACGGTCGTAGGCGCGCAGGGCGAACTCGAGGGTGTCCTCGGCCTCGGGCACAACCGTCTGCCAGTGTTCGCGGGCGGGGTTTTTCAGGTCTACCGCGACGATTTGCTTGCGGGGGGCGTTCCAGTTGGTGTGGAGGAAAAACCGGTCCGCGTCGTTGCCGACAAAGTTCATCTCGAGGTCGAACTCGGAAGCCAGCTCCACCAAGGGGCCGTCCGAGTCTAGCTCGCGGTAGAAAATCAGGTTTTCCTGGAAGGTTCCCTTGAAGACGTTCAAGACCAGATAGCGCCCATCGTGGGTCACAGTCGCAGAAAAGCCCCACTCTTTCTGGTCAGACCGTTGGTATACGAGTTGGTCCTCGGTCTGGGGTGTTCCCAGCCGGTGCAGATAGACTTTGTGGTAGTAGTTGACCCCGGTGTAATCCGCCCCCTCTTGGGGTGCGTCGTAGCGGCTGTAGAAAAAGCCCGAGCCATCCGGGAACCAAGCCGCGCCGGAGAACTTGCTCCACCGCACCTCGTCCAGCAAATCCTCAGCGGTGTCCACCTCGCGCACCCGCCAGGTTTGCCAGTCGGAGCCGCCCTCGCTCACTGCATAGGCCAGATATTTCCCGTCGCGGCTGACCGAGAAATTATTCAGGGCCACCGTGCCGTCTTCGGAAAAGCTGTTGGGGTCGAGCAGCACCCTAGGCTCAGCATCCAAGCTCTCCTGGACGTACAGCACGCTCTGGTTTTGCAGCCCGGTGTTGCGCAGGGTGAAGTACCGCCCGCCCCTTCTGAACGGCGCGGAAACCTTAGGGTAGTTCCACAATTCGGTCAGGCGTTTTTTCAGTCGCTCCCGCTCCAGCAGGCCCTCGAGGTAGCCGAAGGTCAGCCGGTTTTGCGCCTCGATCCAGGCTCGGGTCTGTGGAGAGTTGGGGTCCTCGAGCCAGCGGTAGGGGTCGGGAACTTGAACCCCGTGCAGCTCGTCGGTTTGGGAAATGGTAGGGGTAGGGGGATACTCGAGCTTCATAGGGGCAATATAGCAACGAGCAATGAGCAATGAACAATAAGCAAAATAAAAGTTAAGAGCGACCCCCACGAGTACCGAGACCATCAGCAATTTCGTGATGGCCCTGCTGCCTTTAGCGCTCCCCTGCGGTCAGGGGGCACCGAGCGATACCAGTGACGAACGAAGTTACGTAATGCCCGGCAACGTCGGGGGGTCAATTTTAGCTCACCGCTCATTGCTCCCGGCTCATCGCTAGCTACCAATATAGCCCCGGCCCCAACTCGTTGAGCGCCTTGTGCCGCTCCTTGTAATCGGGCATGATCCGCTCGACCAGACGCCAGAAGCGCGGGCTGTGGTTGAGCACCTTGAGGTGGGCCATTTCGTGGATCACCACGTAGTCGAGGAGGGGCAAGGGGGCCATCACCAAACGCCAGTTGAAGCGCAGCTCGCCCTTGGCGTTGCAGCTTCCCCAGCGCTTCTTCTGGTTGCGCACCAGGACCGGCGGAACCTTCCAGCCAAGTTCCTCACAGTAAAGCTCGACCCGGCGCCGGATGACTTCCTGGGCACGGGCCTTGTACCACGACTCGAGGGCCGAGCGCGGGTCGTCGGAGCGCACCTCGAGCACGTTTCCCTTGAGCGCCACCGGGTTGCGGTGAGGGTGCGGGTTTACCTCGAGCTGGACGCGCCTGCCCAGGTAGGGATAGGTTTCGCCGTTTACAAAGCGCTTGGGCGGCTCCCGGCGGCTTTTGAGTTCGGCGAGTTTTTGGGCGATCCAGGGGGCTTTAGTCCCCACGAGTTCGACCACGCGGTCTAGAGGCATTCGCTTGGGGGCGGCGACCCGCACCCCCTGATGGTCAACGGTAATCCCCACCGTCCGTCGGCGGGTGCTGCGGCGGATGTGAAAGTGGAGGGTTCTGTTTTGGAAGGATATGCTGGCTTTCTCGAGGTCTGACATCCGGCCTTAATCCTATCCAGGACAGGCCAAACAGATGGTGAGATCGGCTCTTGTAATTTTTGCTAGAACACTAATTTAGAGCTTCTATATGTAAACAGCAGAGGGACTCTGCGATTCATTAAGGGAGTTGACAGCCCCCCGCTCAGGCAAAGCGGTGACCCCGGTGTCAATGGTCACGGGGCCAGCCGGGCGATCTTCCAAGTGCCATCCGGCTGCAAGGTGTAGACCAGCCGGTCGTGCAGACGGGCTTTGCGGCCCTGCCAAAACTCAAAGCGGTCGGGGACCAGGCGGAACCCGCCCCAGTGGGCCGGGCGTGGCACCGCTTCTGGGTATTCGCGCCGTAGAGCCGCGATTCGTTCGTCCAGAAGGGCCCTCGAGCCGATTTCCTCACTCTGCGGGCTGGCAGCGGAAGCTATTTGGCTCTCGTAGGGGCGGCTGGCAAAGTAAGCGTCGGAGGTCGCCGCCGAAACTTTTTCGACCCGGCCCTCGATACGCACCTGACGCTCGAGGACCGGCCACCAGAATCCCAGACAGGCCAGGGGGTGGATTTCCAGCTCGCGTCCCTTACGGCTTTGGTAGTTGGTATAAAAAACCATTCCCTCACGCGAATACCCGCGGAGCAACACCACCCGGCTGCTGGGGCGACCATCCTCCCCCACCGTGGAGAGGGTCATACCATTGGGCTCGGGTAGATTGGCGGCGACGGCGGCCTCGAGCCACCTTGCAAACTGCCCAATCGGATCGGGGTCGAGGTCTTGCTCCTCGAGCCTACCGTGGGTGTAATCGGTGCGCAGGCGTGTAATGTCCACGCTTTCATTATGACCGGGTTTATAGAAGTTTTCTCAGAGGTCTATTGATTACCCTAAACCAGTAGCAGCCCTAAACCTCGCCGACTTAGAGGCTCAGCTGGCCTCCCCACGGGCCTGGGACCGTTTGGTGCGCCGTTTGGGCGACCCCAAAAGCCTGATCGGGGCCCTAGGCGAACTCCCTAAAACCCCGCTCGGCGCGGCCCGGCTGGCCTCCGAATCGGATTTGCCCGAGAACCGACTGGCCGAAGGCTTTCACGAGATCAGCCTGATCGCCACGGGACGCGCCACCCAAGTGAACTGGGAGCGGCTGCGGGAGAACCCGGCTCAACACGGTGATGGGGGCCTTGCGGCTCGATTCGGGTCAGATTCTGCGCGGCCCTGTCCCGGAGTCTGGAACCGAGCTCAAACCCCGTCACCAGGCCGAGTGGTTTGTGTCCTACGGCTGGGCCTGCTTGCACGAAGGCCGGTACGAGGAGGTCCTGGACCACTTCCAGTCGCCCTTCATCCACCGCTCGGAGTGGGATTTGCGTTTCATCCGCGACGGGGGTTGCTCGAGCTCTACATCCGCTCCCCCAAACTCACCGAAGAACGCTGCAATCCTCTGGCCGTGGCCGCCGAAGCCCAGTGGCTGCCGCGCGAACGGCTGGCCCCGGACTCGGTGCTGATGGAACTTTTCCCCAGGGCCACGCCGTATGCCGCAGCCTTGTTGGTCGCTGCCCCCCGCTTTTGCCCTACGTGCAGGCCCAGCAGGCCCTGGCAAGCCCCAAAGGCATCACCTTAGAGGGCATAACCCACACCGAGGCCCAGACCATGGTCCGCGTCGCCGAAGGGAATGAGCGCCAGCCACCGCCCCTATCGGCTGGGGCGGTGCGGGCAGCTCGGCACCGACTCAAGAAACTGTTGGCCCAGCACGGCAACCCGCCGTTGCTGCTGGCCTCAAAAGTGCTGAGGGGCCTGAGGGCGCTGAGCAATTTTGCCGAGGCCGAAGAAAAACCGCTATGGCAGGCGGGCATCGAAGAATACCGAGCGGCCCACGGCCTGGCGTATGAAGAGGCTCCGATAAATGCCGTTCCCCGCATGTAGGTGGGCTTACTACCTCGTTGACAAATCTGGGGCAGCTACGGGGTTAGGCGACCAATCGAGGCTTTACTTCCGGATTGAGGGGCGCATAACTCCCCACCCGATGACACCCCAGCTTCACTAGGGCGAACTAGGTGGCGCTGTTTTTGTGCCCGCTAACTCAGGGTTTAGCCCTTCGCGGCTCGCCGCGCCTCAGCGAGGCCAGTTACACTGAGGCTCGTGAGCCAAATTACGGCCCAAGCCCTGAGCAAACACTACCCGGTGGCCCTCAAAGACCCCGGTTTTGCTGGAACGCTGCGGCACTTTTTCAGCCGCAAGTACCGCCAGGTCGAAGCGGTCAAAGCGGTCTCGTTCCGAATAGAGCCAGGCGAAATCGTGGGTTTTCTCGGCCCCAACGGAGCGGGCAAGACCACCACATTGAAGATGCTCTCCGGGCTGATTCATCCGACCTCGGGCACCGTGGAGGTCGCAGGCCACATCCCCTACAGGCGCGAAGCAACGTTCCTCAAGAAAATCACCCTGGTGATGGGCAACAAGCAGCAGCTCATCTGGGATTTGCCCGCCGGAGACAGCTTCCGGGTCAACTCGGCAGTGTACGAGATTCCCGAGGCTGAGTTCAAGAACCGGGTCGGGGAGCTCACCGAGATGTTGGGCCTAGAGGACAAGCTAACCCAGCCGGTGCGCAAACTGAGCTTGGGTGAGCGGATGAAGGCCGAGCTGCTGGCGGCCCTGCTCCACCGCCCACAGGTGCTCTTCCTGGACGAGCCGACCCTGGGGTTGGACGTAAACGCCCAGGTCGCGGTGCGCGAGTTCCTGCGCGAGTACAACCGCCGCTATGGGGCGACGATTCTGCTCACCAGCCACTATATGGCCGACATCACCGCGCTGTGCCCCAGGGTGCTGATGGTTCATCAGGGCCGCCTGATTTATGACGGTGAACTCACCAGGCTTTTAGACCGCTTCGCACCCTATCGCGAGGTGAGCTTAAAGCTCGGCAAACCCGTCAAGCGGGGCACTTTGGAGCGCTTTGGCGAGGTGCGGGAGCTGGACCGCCTCGAGGCCCGGCTGCTGCTGCGCCGCGAGGCGTTGGTGAGCGGGGTCGACCAGATGCTGCAAGAGTTGCCGGTGGACGACCTGGAGGTGCGCGAACCGGCCATCGAAGAGGTGATCGGGCAGGTGTTTGAGGCCTCGAACGGCGAACGGGGAACGTCGAACGCTTAGGGCTAGAACCTCGGCCTTTGTCTAGGACAATGAAATCGAGAAAGGCAAAATCTCCGTTCCCTACATGACCTTATCCCCGTCATACCCCGCGAACGCGAAACACCCCACACGCGGGTCAGCACAGAATATCTCGGGCATCAAGCAATGTCTTTTTCTACCCGAGAACTTGTGCTGTGGAGCGCGTGTGAGATTCTTCGCTCCACAGAAAGGCTCAGCTAACGCTGCACCGTCGCGCTCAGAATGACAAAGGTTTTGGTTTCGTAGCTCTCAGCGTTTGGCGTTCGCCTAAGTGCAAACCGCCGTTCTTTCAGCCATCGGTTATCAGCTATAAGCTATAAGCAGCTTTATGAACCGCAGCAACCTACTTGAGCAGCTCGCCTCGCAAACCTTTGACCTGCTGGTGATCGGCGGGGGGGCCAGCGGCGCCGGAGTCGCCTTGGAGGCGGCCAGCCGAGGTTTGAAGGTCGCGCTAGTAGAGCGCTACGACTTTGCGGAGGGCACTTCCAGCCGGAGCACCAAACTGATCCACGGTGGGGTGCGCTACTTAGAGATCGCGGTCAAAACCTTCGACCGGGTGCAGCTCAACCTCGTGCGGGACGCGCTGCACGAGCGGAGCATTATGCTTAAGAACGCGCCACATCTCTCGAGGCCGCTGTGGCTCCTGACCCCGCTGTACAAGCTGTGGGAGACGCCTTATTACTACACCGGCCTGAAGATTTACGAGCTGCTCTCGGGCCGAAACCACCTGGGCCATTCCCGCCTCGTCTCCGCCAAGGAGACCTTGGAACGCTTCCCGGCGGTAAAACCCGATGGGCTCAAGGGCGCAGTGGCCTACCAGGACGGCCAGTTCGACGATGCACGGTTCAACTTAGAGCTTGCCCTAACCGCCCTCCAGCAGGGGGCTACCGTCCTCAACAACGTGGAAGTCACGGGGCTGCTCAAGCGAGAAGGGCGGCTGGTGGGCGCAGCGGTAAAAGACCGCCTGGGCGGAAAGGAAATGGAGGTCTCCGCCAAGGTCGTGGTCAACACCACCGGCCCCTTCTCCGACCTCATCCGCCACATGGATGACCCCGATACCCCGCCCATTCTCAAAGCCAGCTCAGGCGTTCATATCGTGCTGGACAAGAAATATAGCCCACCGGATACCGGCCTGCTGATCCCCCACACCGAGGACGGACGGGTGATTTTCGTGCTGCCCTGGCAGGGCGGGACATTAGTGGGCACCACCGACGACCCTGCCCCGCTCTCCGACCACCCCAGGGCCACCGAGGACGAAATTGTATACATCATGCGGCAGGTGCGGCCTTATCTGGGCGACATTCCCAGAGAGGCCGTTCGCTCAAGCTGGTCGGGCTTGCGTCCCCTCGTCAGCCGACCCGATGCCGACACCGCCAAGCTCGCCAGGGACCACCTCATCCAAGAAAGCCCTTCTGGACTCCTCACTTTGACTGGGGGGAAGTGGACCACATACCGCAAGATGGCCCTCGACCTCGTGAACTACGCGGTCAAACAATTCAACTTGCAGGCTGGAGCGTCGCGCACCGCCCAGCTTCCGCTACTGGGCGGGCAGGGTTTTGACCCTGGTGGGGCCGAATTATTGAAAGCGCAAGGTTTTCCCGCCGATGTCGCCGAGCACCTGCATCACTCGTTCGGCTCGCAGGCCCCGCAGGTCGCAAAGATCGCCTCGGAAGGCTACAAGGAGCGGCTGGCGGCGACCTGGCCGTACCTCGAGGCCGAAGTCATCTACTCCACCCGCGTTGAAATGGCCCGGACTCCCCTCGACATCCTGGCCCGGCGCACCCGTTTGGCCTTCCTGGACACGGTGGCAGCACTGGCGGCAATTCCCAGAGTCTCCGAGCTGATGGGGAAAGAGTTAGGTTGGAGCACGGCGGAAATCAGCCAGCAAGCGGAAGCGGCTAAAGCGCAAATCCTCAGCGCTATATAGGTTTCTTCGGTTCAGGCCGTCTTGCCGAGCCGTGTCCAGACATACCCCAAGATAGCTGACATGCCCACAATTTCGACCGTCGCGAAAAAGAAGTAGGAAAGGGTCGCTCTGCCACCCCCCACGACATAAAGCGTGGTCAGCACCGCCGCTAGAGTGTTCGCCGGGCGGTTGGCTCGTACAGGCAGGAAAAGACAGAGAAATATCATCGCTATCGGCACTTCAGTGAGCACGGAGAGAAGCAGCAGTAGCCCCGAGGTGACAGGGAATCCAAAGGAGCCCTCCATAATCTTCTGGAGTGTGCCTGGGTGTATAAACCCGATGATGTCGGCAAAGGTGATGTTGAACATGACCACCGTCCATAAGGCTGCAAGCTTGATTCGCGAGGTTTCCATACTAGCCTCCTCACGCCTGGTAAATCAGCAAACCGAGCGGGTATTTGCGGGAGATGCGTAGATGGCGGTGCGGCTCGAGGTTCCCGTAGATTCTATAGAGTCCGCTCTGGCTGCTCAGACAGGCGGTGCAGACCGAGGTGAAGCCCAACCAGGGGAGCCTCGAGGAACAAGGCTTCGTTCACCAACTGGGCCGGGTTCGCCTCAGCGAGCGCAAGGCCGAGCAGTTCCGACGGGAGATACGGGCGCTGCTGGGGCGTTATGCAGGGGGCGAGGATAGCGAGGGGAAGTTTTATCTGTATCAATGCGTGCTGGCCGAAGAATGGCTCGGCGCAGGATAAACTTTTGGGTAAGGGTTTGATCCTCCGCAATAGATTCTGTCATAATCGTAATCATGAACAAGGGGGTGGTCGCTCGCAGTTCCCAGCCCTTCGAGGTTTATAAGTGGAGCGGTAGCGGCCCAGACTATTTGCACGTCCATTACGCCGACGACGAAGCCTGGCACATCCTCGAGGGCACCCTCACCTTCAGGCTAGGACATGAACAGGTCGAGGCTCCTGCCGGGACCACCGTGTTCGTACCCGCAGGCGTTCCCCATACCTACCACGAGGCGCATGGACCGACCCGTTATCTCATCATCCTGACCCCGAGGCTCAGTGCCCTCATTTCGGCCCTGCATGGCGCTCCGTTCAGTGAGCACCCGGCCATCCTGCGCCAGTTTGAATCAGCGATCGTGCGGTAATCAAAGGTCAGTCTTGTGGACCAGGGATCGCAGACTCGCGCTGGTTCCGCTGGGCTAAAGCCAACTCATATGAGCGCCGGAACAGCGTCAGGGCCTTGTCCACGTCGCCGGGCTGGCGCAGCCACACGCTGACCCAGCCGCTCTCCGGCAGGATGTGGTGATGCTCGGCCAATCCCGCCGCAATCACCTCGTCGCGTACCTTTATCGGGAAAGGAATATCCACCAGCCCATCCCCGTGAACATGCCCGATTTCGCGGCTTCCCAAACCAAACTCCCGCCCGCCGAAGCGGTGGGGATGAGCTTCTACACCCTCCCAAGCGGTAACCGCTTCTTCAATTCGTCGTCCTGCGCCTTTGACGGCCATACGCCGAGCTTATACCTCCGCCCGGTTTACAAAGTTTCCCAGAACAGGGTTGCTTCCAACTAAAGCGCGGCTCAACCCCGCTTTCATCCGGCCCCTCACCGCTCCGGGCTACGCTCTGAATATGAGGGTTGCGATAGCAGTGGTTTTGGCCCTTGGATTGGCGGGGTGCGCCACCGTGGGGGCCAACCCCAGCATTTCCGGGATGAACAGTTTGCTGGGTTCAGGAGTGAATTTCGGCAATGCCCTCGAGGCCCCCAACGAGGGCGATTGGGGCATGACCTTACAATCCGAATATTTCAGCCTGGTGAGGCAAGGCGGCTTCAAGACCATCCGCCTGCCGGTGAGCTGGACCAACCACGCCGCCAAAACCGCGCCCTATACCGTAGACCCCAAGTTCTTCGCTCGAGTGGAGTGGGCGATTGACCAAGCCACCAGCCAAGGGCTCAACATCATCGTCAATGTCCACCACTACGACGAACTCAACGCCGACCCCGTGGCCGAAACCGAGCGTTATTTAGCCATCTGGAAGCAGATCGCCGAGCGCTACAAAGACCGCCCCAGCACGGTCTATTTCGAGCTGCTCAACGAGCCGCACGGCAAGTTCAACGACGCCCCTCAACTTTGGAACGACCTGCTCGCCAAGGCCCTGGCGGTGGTGCGCAAAAGCAATCCGGCGCGTCCGGTGATCGTCGGCCCGGCGGGTTGGAACAGCCTTTGGCGGCTGGGCGAACTCAAGCTGCCCGACGACCCTAATCTCATCGTGACCGTGCATTACTACGACCCTTTCACCTTTACTCACCAAGGGGCTGAATGGGTTCAGCCCGTGATGCCGACGGGCGTGACGTGGAACGGTAACGCGCGAAGCTTCTCTTCCGGCTGGGCCGATTGGTCGTGGGATTCTACGCGGAAGTTTGTGGACGACGGGGGCAAGCAGAAGCTCGAGCTCACTTACACCAAAGGTTATGGCGGCTTCTACCTACATTCGGATAAGGGCGCGGAGGGCTACACCACACTCTCCTTCAAGGCCAATAAAGCTGCCAATCTGCTCGTGAAGTGCATGGAAAACAAGGTGGAGAAGGGCAACAAAGCAATTACCACGGCGGACGGCTGGCAGACCTACACCGTCAAGCTCGTCGAATGCGGCAACCCCGCTAAGCTCACCGATTTGATGGTTCAAAACAACACCAACAGCGCGCAGCCCGCAATTTTGATGGATGACCTCGAGCTGCGCGGCACGGGCGACCCACTCCCCCTCTTCAGCAGCGAGAAAGAGGCCATTCAAGGAGCATTCGACTACGCCGCAAAGTGGGGCCGGGACAACAACCGCCCGATTTTCCTGGGCGAGTTTGGCTCGTACGAGAAGGCGGACCTTGACTCGAGGGTGCTATGGACCGCTACCGTGCGCTCCGAGGCCGAGAAACGCGGGTTTAGCTGGGCTTACTGGGAGTTCGGCGCGGGGTTTGGCATCTACGACCGCACCGCGAAGGAGTGGAGGCAGTCACTGCTCAAAGCACTCGTGCCAAAACCGTGAAAAACGACCCCCGACGTTGCCGACCACCCGCCAACTTCATCCACAAGGCACACAAGCCATCACCCAATTGCTGATGAACCCGGCACATGTGGGGGGGTCGCCCTTCTGCCTCGCATAAGGTTGACGCATAGCGTATAACGCGATATCCTGTTTTATCAGCCCGGAAGTGTCCGGGATTTTTTATTTAACGCCCTGGATGTCATATAAACTCTGCTTGGAATTTTGGGTCTTTATAGTGGCGTCTGATATGGAAGTCACTAGAGCAGAGCGCACTCGAGGTGTTTTGGTCCTTTTGGTGAGCATCTTTAGCGGTGGAATCGTCGAGGGACTGGTGTTTGCTTTCGCCAAGTCCCCATTCGTCCGCGAAATAGCTCGAAGAAATCTGAATTTCCACCTGTCAGCCCAGATGATCGCCGCACTTCCACTGAGCCTTATGGTTTTCACCGGTCTTGCTACCCATAATCTTGTTATCTTTGTCATCATCGCGTCTGCGCTAGCTGCCATTGCTCGAGCAAGCCAGGGGAAATATCTTTCGTATCCGCTAAGTTTGAACTTCGTAAAACCTGGCTCGCACCGTGCCTGAGGCTTGTTGTGGCTATTGATCTTTCTAGGGCTCGCCCTTGTTTGGACAACATTTATGTTCACAACCGTTGGGGTCGTGGGCAACAGCAACCGGCCCACTCTCGTGAATGAACAGAGATTGTTTGTACCAAAATACGAGTATTGGCTGCGGCAAGCGGGAATGGCAAGCTTAAATCGCGGTGATTTTGTGGCACTTAAGCCACCACTGGGCACACCAAATGCCACAGCCACTATCCCACTCATTAACCTTCCCTTCCGCGCTTTCTTCATCAAACGGGTAATAGCCGTCCCTGGCGATGAGGTCAGCGTTCGAGAGGGAATTGTGTACTTGAATGGCAAAGCATTGCAAGAAAACTACATTTCTAGCGATATAAAACGGGACACAGACAGCTATCCCATTCTTTGTTACGAGCACTCCAAGCTCACCTCGATAAGCACTCAGATGGGCCGATTTGACGTTGAGGACTTACCAGAGTACATGCGAGACACGCAGAGAATGCTGGTCGCTCCGAAGACATTAGCGAAGAACGAGGATGGGGAGTCTTGCGGGGTCGGGAGTTTGAAGCTCGAGCCCGGCTACTATTTCGTGATGGGCGACAACCGAGAGTTCGGTGGGTCTTTGGACTCCCGCAGCTTTGGGCCAATATACCAAAAGGCGATAGCAGGGCGGGGAATCGCGGTATTCACAAACGACTTGGTATCCAAGGTCACACGGTTAGAAACCCCAGCCGCTTTTCAGTAGATAGGTTGTCATAGCTTTACAATAGGGCGGTATGCCTGAGTACGAAGCCGTCATCGGCTTGGAAATCCACCTGCACCTCAAAACCAAAACCAAAATGTTCTGCGGCTGCGAGGCCGAATATTTCGGCGACGGGCCGAACACCCATAACTGCCCGATCTGCCTGGGGCTCCCCGGCGTGCTCCCAAGCATCAATGCGCAGGCGGTGGATTATGGCATCCTGATGGGCCTGGCGCTCGGCTGCCAGATTGCGCCCTGGACGCAGTTCCACCGCAAGAACTATTACTACCCTGACATGCCCAAGAACTACCAGATTTCCCAATATGACCTGCCGATTGCCGAACACGGGAGCTTAGAGGTCGAAGGGGAGCGCGTCCGCATCAAGCGAATTCACCTCGAGGAAGACGCGGGGAAATCCATACACCCAGCCGGGGCCGAGTACAGCCTGATTGACCTCAACCGCGCCGGTTCGCCGCTGATCGAAATGGTCACCGAGCCAGATATTCGCAGTCCGGAGCAGGCCAGAGCCTTCCTCGCGCACGTCCGCTCGATTGCCCAGACGCTCGGCGTTTCCGACGCCAACCCCGAGGAGGGGAAGATGCGGGCCGATGTGAATGTCTCGGTGCATCGTCCGGGAGAGCCGCTTGGGACGAAGGTCGAGATCAAAAACCTGAACTCGTTTCGGAGTGTGGCGCGGGCGCTCGAGTACGAAATCAAGCGACAGATTGACCTACTCAAGAGCGGTCGGAGAATACAACAAGCAACGATGGGCTGGAACGAGGGGGGCGGGAAGACGTATCTGATGCGCGTCAAGGAGGGCGAATCGGATTATCGCTACCTTCCCGAGCCGGATTTGCCGCCTTTGAAAGTGGACGAAGCTTGGATCTCCCGTTTGAAATCGCAGATGCCCGAGTTGCCCGCCGACAAATATCATCGTTACGTCGGGGCCGGAGTGCGTGAGTACGATGCCGAGATTTTGGCGTATAACGCGCCGCTGGCTCGAGTCTTCGACAGGGCTTTGGAGGGGTATAAAGGCAACCCGCAAACCCTCGCCAACCTCCTCAACGCCGATGTTTCGGGGTATCTGAACGAGCGGGGGCTCGAGGTGGGTCAAACCAAACTGACCCCTGAGCATCTAGCAAAGCTGGCGGCGATGTTCGAGCGACGCGACATCACCAACCGCGTGGTGAGCCAGCTCATCCCCGAAATCATGGACGGGGCCGACCCCGAGGAGCTAGTCAAAGAGCGCGGTCTCGCGGCAGTGGCGGACGAGGGTTCGCTCAAACCGGTCGTCGAGAAAATCCTCGCGGCGAACCCCGCCGTGGTCGAGCAAATCAAAGGGGGCAAATTGCAGGCAGCCAACGCACTTTTGGGCCAGGTGATGCGCGAGACTAAGGGAACCGCGAAGCCTGATGTAGTCAAAAAGATGCTCGCAGAGCTGATGGGCGTGGAGCTGGCGTGACCGTTTTTGAGCTCCAAACACATTTCTGGCTCGAGCTGCCCAGCAACAAAGTCTTCCCTTGGGTACGCGATTATCTGTTCCTGTCCTGGACGCTATTCTCTGCGTACCTCAGGGGAGGTGGCGAGGCTTTAGCCGAGCCGGAGGGGTTAATGCCGCACCGCTCGAGAGGCCCCCGATGAAATACGAAGACGCAGGCGTGGACATTGACCGCAAGGCGGGCACACTCAAGGCTGCCGCAAGCAAAATCAAGGAGACATATACTCCCGACGTGCTGCGTGGCATCGGTGCTTTTGGTGGGATGATAGATGCCTCCAGGCTCAAAGGTCTCGAGCAGCCCGTCCTGGTCGCTTCCACCGACGGCGTGGGCACGAAGACGATGCTCGCTGCGCAAACCGGGCGCTATGGCGGGCTGGGCTTCGACATCGTGAACCACTGCGTCAACGATTTGCTCGTCCAGGGCGCGAAGCCGCTGTTCTTCCTGGATTACGTGGCGAGTGCGAGGCTCCAGCCCAACATCCTTGGAACCGTCCTAGCCTCACTCGCGGATGCCTGCAAAGCCGTGGGAATTCCGCTTCTGGGCGGCGAAACTGCCGAGATGCCGGGCGTGTACCACGCGGACGGCTTGGATTTGGTCGGGACGATTGTGGGCGTGGTGGACAAAACCAGCATCGTTGACGGCTCGAGAGTCCAGCCTGAGGACGTGCTTTTAGCTCTCCCCTCTTCGGGGTTGCACACCAACGGGTACTCGCTGGCCCGCAAAATCTTCGAGGGCTGGAACTTGGAAGAGCCTCGAGCCGAACTCGGGGGTCAAAGCCTCGCCGATGCCCTCCTGGAGCCACATAAATGTTATCTCGAGCCCGTCTCTAAACTTCTGAACGAGGGCATCGAAATCAAGGCGATGGCCCACATCACCGGGGGTGGAGTTTACGAGAATTTGCCCAGGGTTTTGCCCGAAGGATTAGGGGCAGAAATCGAGACCAGAACTTGGCTGGTGCCGCCAATTTTCCCCTTGATCCAACAAATTGGAAGCATCCACCAGGACGAGATGTACCGGGTGTTCAATATGGGTCTTGGGTACATTTTGGTCTTGGATGAGAGTGAAGCTGTGAAGGTAGCTACACTACTACCCGAAAGCAGCCGGGTAGGCTATATCATAGGGCGGTCAGGCATCACGGTGCGCTGACCCTCTCTTCCCTCCTATGAAAGAGCTTTGGATGGTGCGGCACGGCGAAACGCCCTGGAACACGGAGGGGCGCTTTCAAGGGCACTACGACGTGAACCTCTCCCCCGAGGGGCTGCACCAGGCCTACCGCGTGGCCGAGCGGTTGGCCGCCAGCGGCAATTTCTTCGACGGGCTCTATAGTTCCGACCTCCAGCGGGCGACCCTCACCGCCAGGCCCATCGCCGAGGCGCTCGAGCTACAACCTATCCACGACTGCCGTCTACGCGAGATTTACGCGGGCAAACTGCAAGGCCTCCTGCGCCACGAGATAGAGGCCCATTTCCCTGAGTTCCAGCAGGCCGCCAAGACCGACCCCTGGAACACCCCACGCCCCGGCGGGGAAAGCATGGCCGATGTGGCGGCCAGGGTCCAATCGTTCTTGGATGACCTCCCTGAGGGTCGTTTTATCATCGTGACCCACGGCGGAGTGATCCGGGCCGCACTCAAGATCGTGCTAAACCTGAATGACACCGTTTGGCGCCGGTTCCACATCGGCAACACCTCCATCACCCGGCTGGTCTACCCTGAAGGTGTAGCGCTCTCGGTGGGCGATGTGGGACACCTGGAAGCCTGGGCCGATTGGCTCTCCGACGAAGTTACGGTCTCCTAGCGGCGGGGCCATCCGAGGTCGCTAAAGGTCAGGTGCTCCAACACCCGACGATGGACGGGGGATTCCTGCTGCCCCCTTCACAAAAGCCCGATGAGCGATTACGAAAAGCCCCTTGGGTTAGACGTTCGGCCCTCGAGCCGCTAATATAGTTGAGCTATGCGCGTCATCGTGATCGGTGCGCGGGCCAGCCTGCTCGCGCAAGCCCAGACCCGTTGGGTGATGGAACGCTTGAAAGAAAACTGGCCTGACGCTGAGTTTAAGATACGCACCGTGCAGGCTAAAGGCCCTTCAGAAATCAATGCGGCAAAGGTTTTGCAGGAAGCCCTGGAGCGGCGCGAGGTAGATATCGCGGTGCACTCGCTCAAGTATCTGCCCACCGCCGAGGTGGTCGGACAGCGGCTCATCGCGGTTCCCAAAAGGGTCGAACCAAGAGAAGCCCTCGTGGGGCGCACCGCCAAGCGCCTGGAAGACCTTGCCAAAGGGGCCACCGTGGGCGTCAATACCCTGCGGCGCAGGGCCCAACTGCTGGCCTATCGGCCCGACCTGAACGTGCAAAACGTGAGTGGCGACGTCGATGACCGCCTAGCTGCGCTGGGAACCGGCGACTACGACGCGCTGATCATGGGGGCGGCCAGCTTGCTGCGGCTGGATTTACGCAACCGCATAGACCAGCTCATAGACCCCGAGTACCTGCTGCCCGCACCCGGACAGGGGGCGCTGGGCCTCGAGGTGCGCCAGGGCGACGATTGGGCCGAGGAACTGGCCTACAGCCTCAACCACCGCATATCTTTTGACCGCATCCGCGCCGAGCGGGCCTTTCTGCGGGCGCTGGGGGCGGGGGATGAGTGCCCGGCGGCGGCGCTGGCCTTGGTCGAGTCGGATAATACCCTGATCTTGCAGGGCGGGATTTGCTCACCGGACGGCAAAGAACTGCTGCGGGCGGAGATCGAGGGCGACGCCGAAGAAGCCGAGGAACTGGGCCAGGAACTCGCCCAGGACCTGCTGGGTGAGGGCGGAAAAGAAATCTTGGAGCAGGTAAAGCTGGCCTCGGCTTAGGGCTGACACGCGCATCAGCGGGGGTTCAACCGTAGCCCCCAAACTGAGCGCATGGACAAAAAGCCGATGAACCGCGGGGAGCTCGAGAAGCTGCTGAACGAGGGTGAAGCCCAGGACGAGGAAGCCGAAGAAGAGGTCCTGACCAGCACCAGCCCCAACATCCCCACCTCAGGGGTAATCGAGAACGTTCGCACCGATGACCGCGAGGAAGAGATCATCCGGGAGGACAGCGAGCGAGATTAAGGGCTTGTAGGGACGCACAGCCGTGCGTCCGGCGTGGGGCAAACGCTAAATCATTGCGAAGGCCCCTCCTTTGCTCTCCTCACATCCGTTTGTGCGACCCGTAGGGGCGTCAGGCCTGACGCTCCTATATACGCACGGGTTAGCCAGTCTTCAAACCGCTCTTCACCATTCACATCACAGCCTTACGTTTAGCGCGCGAAAATTCTGTCTCGAGAAACCCCATCTGGGACACGAGACCAAAACTAGTCGGGTAGGTGCAGGGTAAACACCGCGCCGCCTTTGGGATGGTTCATCGCCTCGAGCGAAGACGAGGCGTCTTTACGGACGTTAGGGTCCCGATCCAGTGCGGTCTGGCCCCAATTGGCGGCCTCGAGCTGGCCCCCGTGAGCCTCGGCGATGGCCCTGGCGATGGACAGCCCCAGCCCCGAACCGCCCGAATCGCCCTCTTTGCGGGTACGTGAGCTATCGGCCTTGTAGAAACGCTCGAAGACCCGCTCTAAGGCTTCTGGCGGGACCCCCGGCCCGTGGTCGCGCGCGCTGATCTGCACTCCATCGGCCTCGGCTTGAGCGTGGACCACCAGCGGTCCCGCCGCGTGACGCACGGCGTTGTCGAGCAGGTTGTTGAGGACGCGGGTGATCTGTTCGGGGTCGAGGCTCGCCTTCAGGCCGGGGTCTACCGGGTTCAGGCAAATCTCCATCCCGGCTGCGGTGGCCCTGGGCCGAAAGGCCTCGACGATGCCGCTGAGAAACTTGGGGAGTTCGACGGTCTGCTTTTTGAGCGTGGTGCCGCCGCTCTCCGCCAGTGAAAGGGTACGCAAATCGTCCACCAGCCTGCTGAGCATCAGCACCTGGCCGTGCAGCCGCTCCAAACCCGCCGCGTCCGGCGTCGAAACCCCGTCTTGCATGGCCTCGATCTCTGAGCGCAGGACACTGAGCGGGGTGCGCAGGTCGTGGGCGATGTCGGCCATCAGCCCGCGCCGCCAGGCTTCTTGGCGTTCTAAACCGGTCACCAGGCGGTTGAAGGTTTCGGTGAGGGTTTGTAACTCATCGCGGCTTTTGGGGACTTTGAGGCGGATGCCGCGCTCTCCGGCCTCCAGCCGCATGGCCCCGTCGGTGAGGGCACTCAAAGGCCGGGTCAGCACCCGTGTGGCGAACGCCGCCATCAGTGCCGCTAGCACGAAGGAAATCGTCGCGGCGATGAAGGCGGTGTCGGTCACGCCCCGGAGGGCTTGCCGGGCCGCCACAAACTCGGGGCTGTTCCAGGCCGGGTTGTGCCGCCAGGAGTTCCAACCCTCGTTCTTCCAGGGCGGCTGGAAGCTGGACGGGTCCTGGTTGGCAAAAAACGTGCTAAACACCGCACCCAAGGTGAACCAAGTGGTGATGAACACCGCCGCCAGCGCTACAAAAGCGAACATGAAGGTCAGGCGGCGGCGCAGCCCCCAGCGATGACGGGGCGCCTGTGCCCGTCCGAAGCGCCGGAACACTTCCTGACGGTAGGCCGCTTCGCGCCTGGACTGCCACTTTTTCCAGTCCCGCCGTGCCCGCCACTCGTTCAAGTCCCGCCTGCGGTCTCGCATCTTACTCTCGCAACTTATAGCCTACGCCTCGCACCGTTTCGATTCGGTCCCCACAATCCCCCAGCTTGCGCCGAATGTTTTTGATGTGGGCGTCCACCGTGCGCTCGTCGGCATAGCTCTCAGCGTCGCCGGTGACGGCCAAGAGTTCGGCCCGCTGGCGCACCCGGTTGGGTTCCTTGGCGAGAAGCCCCAGCAGCCGCAGCTCGCTGGTGGTGAGGTCTATGGGTCTTCCCTCGCATCTCGCCTCGAAAGCCCCTAGGTCTATCTCGAGCCCGTTCACCCGGTAAACCTCGGCGGTCAGTAGGTTGCCCCGCGTCCGCCGCAGCACCGCCTTGACCCGCGCCACCACCTCGCGCGGGCTATAGGGCTTCACTACGTAGTCGTCGGCCCCCAACCCCAACCCCACCAGCTTGTCCACCTCGTCGTCCCGCGCGGTGAGCATGATGATGGGAACCTCTGACTCCGCTCTTATTCTGCGGGCCACTTCTAAGCCGTCCAGCACGGGGAGCATCAGGTCGAGCAAAATCAAATCGGGATTCGCCGCCCGCCATAGCTCGAGCGCTCGGCCCCCATCCTTGGCCCGCTCGGTGCGAAACCCATCGCGGCGCAGATAGTCCTCGAGAATCTCGGCCAGGCGAGCCTCGTCCTCGACGATCAGGACTGTCGCATTCATAGCCAGCGCCGCACCTTTCGGCGGTACTCGAGGTAGGGCTCACCCAGGGCCGCTGCGACCTTGGCTTCCTCGCGGGGAATGTAGCTATAGTTCATAAAAAGCCAAAAGGCCAGTGGTGCGACGAGCATCGGCCAGGAGCCTAAAAATAGTGTGACTGAAAGCAGCAGCAATAACATACCGAGATAGATGGGGTTACGGGTGAAGCGGTAAGGCCCGCTCGTCACAAGGTTGCTGGGCCGGGTGGTGGGGTCTACCGAGGTCTGGCGGGCACGGAACTCCGAGAAAGCCCAGAAGGCGAGCCCTAATGCAACAACCAGCAGCAAAAAGGCTAGCCCCGTCAGATGGGGAAAGCGCCAAGGCAACAGCAAATGCAGCAGCAGCCCCAGCAGGAACGCCAGGGCCATAATCCGGTCGGGAACCAAGCGATTCATGGCTACCTTCATCCTAGAGCAAGCCGGTGGTCCTGAGCCTGGACAAGCGATAAGCCATCAGCTTTTGGCCTTTAGCTCATCGCTCATTGCTGGTCGCTTAGCTCAAGCCCTTCTTGATCTCTTCGTACTGCTCTTGGGTGATTTCTCCCCGTGCAAAGCGCATCCGGGCAATCTCTAGGGCGTCGTCGCGCCGCATGAAGGGGGGCCGCCAGTCCTCTTCTTTGACCTGTTCCGCTTCCAAGCTCGACTTGATCGCGTCGTACTGCTCCTTGGAAATCTCGCCTTTAGCGAAGCGTTCGCGGGCGGTTTCTACGGCATCATCGCCGCCCCGGAACCAGTTGCCGCGCCCGCCCCAAGGGCCACCAGCGTAGCCCATCCTGCGCCAACCGCGCCGCCCCCAACCGCCTCCACGCAGCATCCTCAGCAGCCAGAAAATACCCGCGATAAACAACACGAAAAATAAGATGTTGAAGAGGAAGTCGAAGAAGGCGAAGAAGGGATTAAAACCCATTCCATAACCCATACAACCCATACCGTAGTGTGCCAGTGCGATGTCCATACTCTTTTCTCTCCTTACGCAGCGAAGCGGCTCCAGCCGCCGCACTTTGTGCGTGCTCGCTCAGGAGACTTTCCCTGGGCGATGAGCAAAGGATAGGACCGGACGGGTGAAGGGAATGGGGCAGGTTTGTGAATGGGCGGTGAATTACAGGGGGCTAATGGCAAACTGCCCTTGATGTCTGATATGGGCCGCCCTATTTGCGTCCTCGAGCACGCTCAGCTTTGAGGCTTCGTAAAGCATTGTGCTATGGAATGTATACTAGACTACGGCAGGGACTTTCGATAAAGCCTAAACTCGCTCGAGTATGAACGCTGTTGCTGAACGCATCCTGAACGTCAAAGAAGCCGCCCAGAGCCGCCGGAGCATCCGCAAGTTCGCCCCTCAGCAGATTCCCCGCCAACAGCTCGAGGAAATCCTCTCCCTCGCCCTCAAAGCCCCCAGCGCCAACAACCTCCAGCCCTGGCGCATCGCCGTGGTGCAAGACCCGGCCCTCAAGGAACGCTTGCGCGAAGCTGCCAACAACCAGGCCCAGGTGAGCGCGGCCCCAACAGTGCTGGTGGTCTACAGCGACATGAAAGATACGCTGGATCACGTCGAGGAAATCTTTCACCCGGACTTCTCGCCGGAGGAGGTAAAGACTCGCTCTGAGCGCATCCGCAAGATGTGGGAGAGCAAGAGTGAGGCCGAGCGCGAGGCGTGGGGCGCGGGCCAAGCCTACATCCTGCTCGGCTATCTGGTGCTATTACTCAGAGCCTACGGCTACGACTCCAACCCGATGGGCGGGTTTAACGCCGCCAAGGTCAAAGAGGTGCTGAGCCTGCCCGAGCACGTCGCCATCGCCGCGCTGCTTCCCACCGGGGTTGCCAGCGAGGAAGGCCGTAGCCATCACCGGCACGATCTGAGCCGCGTGGTGCAGTGGAAGTAAGCTCCCGCCTTGAAAAGCCCCTCGACCCTGAGGGGCTTTTATCATTGCGAACCGGGCTATGCTGTGGGTATGTATGACTTTATCCTAATCCTGCACAACCTCCTGCGCTGGCTGATACTGCTGGGAGCAGTTTGGGTGCTATTGGTCTCGGTTCGCGGGCTGCAAACCCGGGTCTACGCGGGTTCAGACCGCACCGCAGGCCGGGTTTTCGTCAGTCTGATGGATATTCAACTTTTGATCGGGGTGATTTTGTACTTCGTGAGCCCTTTGATTCAGGGTTCGCTGGCTAACTTTGGGGTGGCGGTGCAAGCCTCGCAGACCCGGTTTTTCCTGCTCGAGCACACCGTAGTGATGATCGTCGGGGTGGCTCTCGCCCATGTCGGCAACGTGCGCATCCGCAGAAGCACTGAGGCCGCCGCCAAACACCGCCAAGCCCTGATTTGGTACGGCCTGAGCTTGCTAGCAGTGCTGCTGGCAATTCCTTGGTGGAGGCCGCTGCTGCGGTTTTAGCCCAACATAAAAACAGCAACGGAGGGGCTTTTGGCCTCCTCCGTCGGAAGGGAACTAACCCTACACACAAACGCGAGCCAGCGGCTCGCGGCTAAAAGCTTACTTCTTGACGGTTTCCTTCAGGGCCTTGCCGGGCTTGAAGGCCGGGTATTTGGAAGCGGGGATTTTGATCTTGGTGGTGGTGCCGGGCTTAACGCCGGTGCGGGCCTTGCGGCTACGCACCTCGAAGGTGCCGAAGCCGGTGAGCTGCACTTTGCTGCCGCTCTTGAGGGCATCTTCCACTTTGGTCAAAAACGCATCCACGGCGGCCTTGGCGTCTTTCTTCTTCAGCCCGGCGCTCGAGGCTACGCTGTCAATCAGGTCGGCTTTGGTCTTGGTTTTCTTCGAGCCAGCTTTACCAGCCATTCATTACCTCCTTTATTTTCCCTTCAGCACGGAGTGTATCACGGCAAGTCTCCAAAATGCAAGCTCTTGGTCGGGCTTACTCGCCGTTCTGCTGGGAACCGAATGCCACAACGGTGGGCTTTTTGACGTATTCGGCGGGCAGAAGCGCGATGACAGCGGCCTCGATACGGGCTGTGAGTTCATCGAGCGCCTGGTGGTCGGCTTTCCCCTGCGTTACCGGGATCGGCTCACCAAATATGACCGTGACCGAACAAAAAAACCTCGGCCCGTGCCCTACCGGCCAAGCTTTATCGGTGCCGACCACCGCCGCCGGTACGATGGTGGCCCCGGTGCGCAAGGCGATGGCAGCGGCCCCGGTTTTAAAGGGCTCGATGGCCCCGGTGCGGCTTCTGCGCCCTTCGGGAAAAATACCAAAGGCCATGCCACTGTTGAGAGCGCGAATCGCCGCTTTGATAGCCCCTAAGTCGCTCGTCCCGCGCTCGACGGGAATGGCATACACCCTCGGCAACAGCCAGGACAACACGGGATATTTGAACACGTCGGCCCTGGCGATAAAGCTCACCGGGCGCGGGCAGGCCGCCCCCACCGCCAGCGGGTCTATAAACGAGACGTGATTGGAGGCGAGCATCACCGGGCCGTCCAGCGGTACTTTCTCCGCACCGACGATACGAAACCCGAACAAGGCTTTGAGCAGCAGGAAGGCTAGTTTTTTGCAGACCCCGTACACAGATACCGCGTTCATCGCTCTATAGTTTACGTCGAAGGTCAAAAGTCAAACCTAACTACGAGCCCCACCCCGCTGCACGGCGAAACCAGCATCTCCGCCCTGCGGGCACCTCCTCTGATGTGTTTAGCAAATAGTGTCTAGGACAGAAGCGGATAATAGCGTTTCAAATGGGAGGCCGTGTAGTTTGCCTCCTTCTTTCAAGGGGGGCCTTTCGGGGTCGCTAGAGGTCATGGTCTACACCGATAGACCTTGGCTGACGCGGGGATTCCTGCCACGTCAATCCCCGTCATATGAACGACCGACGTGCGTAGGTACGACAGGCCTGTCGTACCTACAAACTCACAGATAAAGGCCATCCTCGAGCCCTACGCTCGCAAATCCACCACCACCCGCCCCCGCACCTGACCTTTGAGGATGTCCTGAGCGAGTTGGGGAACGTCTTCTAAGCGCACCGTCTGGATCATCGAATCCAGCAGCTCGAGCGGCAAATCCCGCGCCAGCCGCGCCCAGGCTTCCATCCGCCGGGGTTTGGGGCAGAAGTTGGAGTCAATACCCAAGAGGTTCACCCCGCGCAGGATGAAGGGAAACACGGTGGTCTCGAGCTTGGCCCCGCCCGCGTTGCCGCAGGCCGCCACGCTCCCGCCCCGCGTGACGCGGGGCAGAACCCCTGCCAGGGTCGCTCCCCCCACCGTGTCCACCGCCCCACCAAAGCGCTCGGACTCCAAAGGTTTTGCGGGCGCGGTGAGCACGCTTCGGTCAAGGATTTCTCCTACCCCCAGCGACCTCAAATACCCCGTCTCCTCCGCGCGGCCCGTGGAGGCCACCACTGTATAGCCAAGCTTGGCGAGCAGGGCCACCGCCACGCTTCCCACGCCCCCGACCGCGCCCGTGACCAAGACCTCGCGTTCTTTGCCGACCCCGTGTTCTTCCAAGGCCATCACCGAGAGCATCGCGGTAAACCCGGCCGTGCCGATGCCCATCGCCTGTTGCAGGGAAAGCCCTTCGGGAAGGGGAACCAGCCACTCAGATTTGACCCGCGCCACCTGGCTCAAGCCGCCCCAGTGGGTTTCCCCAGTGCCCCAGCCGGTGAGGAGCACCGCGTCACCGGGCTGATACTCGGGCGAACTCGAGTCCTTCACCGTTCCCGCTAAGTCTATGCCGGGTGCCATCGGAAAGCTACGGATCACCTTGCCAGCGCCGGTGATGGCGAGGCCGTCCTTGTAGTTCAGGCTGCTGTGGGTAACCTCCACCAGCACGTCCCCCGGCGGGAGTTCATCGGTCGAAGCTTGCCGAATTTTTGCGGTATAGGGATCACCTGATTCCACCACCAAGGCTTTGAAGGTTGCCATACCTCATGCTAGCGGAACTTGTGACGCTGATGTGACAGCGCTGAGTCTATAATGGGTTTCGGGTTTACAACAAGACCGTCCACCGTTTTGTAACGCTGGCATAACACCTTTATGGCTATACTTTCGCGCGGGGTAAACCCAAAGATACAGGAGGCACCGATGAAGGCAATGCGTTTATGGTTGGTAGCCGGTGTATTGGCCTTGGCCGCTTGCGGCGGCAACTCCAACAACGGCAATGGCGGAACGGGCAACAACCCCACGCCCAACGTGAGCCCTGGAGACATGGGGGCAGGGGTTAAGAACTACCAGAACCAGAGCCAGACCGCCATTAGTCAGGCTGGTGCCAAGTTGGGCAAGCTGTTCAACAACTTCCCCAGCGGCATCGCCTCGGTGCCTGGCCTGACCCAGAGCATCACCTCGCTGACGGCTGGGCAGGACAAAAATCAGATTTTGGCAGGTCTGCGGGCTTTCTCCAAGGTCTTCGCCCAGTCCACCGACGCCCTCCCGCGCGGCATCTACGACTGTACGTCGGGCACTTGCCCTCCCACCCCCGCCCCCAGCAGCAATCTCGTGGTGAAGTGGATTCCTGAAACCAGCATCGCTACCCTCACCGTGGTTTGGACCAGCACCGTAGGGGCGCACAACGTGAGCGATACTACGGGGGCCACCCTGCAAGAAGTGCCCAGCCAAGCTGAGGTTACGCTGGACTATGGCACCGCTAGGGTCATGGACATCAAGCTGAGCGTGGCGTGGCACGCTAGCAATTGCGTGCCGGGCAAGTATCTGTTGGATGTGCCGGATGACCTCAAGATCAGCGGCTTTATCAAGGATAGCAGCGGCGCGCCGATCTTAGACCTGCGCAACCTCAAGCTCAGCGTAAGCAACACCGCCATCACCACCTTGGGCGATTTCACCGTCACCGGCGACAGCGGCAGCGTGACCAGCAGTTGGAACATCAGCATCAACGGCACCCTGACCCGTGATGACAAGCGCTGCGGCGCGGTGGACGACTTCAACGGCACCTCGGTGGACTTTGACTTCAAGACCAGCTCCAATACCGGCAGTGGCAAAACCGATGCCGAGCTCAAGTTCAGCGCCAGCAACTTCGACGCCAAACCGCCCGCGATCAAGATCACCGGCGGCTACTTGAACCTAGGCGGTAAGGTGGTGACCTTCCAGGGCACCCTCGACGATGCCAACAATAACTGCGTCCCCGGCGAGAACGTGACCCTAACCTTTGCGGGCGGGCAGACCCAGAGCCTCGAGGCCTTCCTCATCGCCAACGGCAGCAAAACCGGCAACTGCGCACCTGCGAAGAAATAAGCCAGCCAACTCCAGCAGGGCCGGGGACACTCCCGGTCCTGTTCTTTTGCGATAGGCTGCTGGCATGGAATATCCAGCCCCTCTGGTCAGCGCCCAGTGGCTCAAAGAGCACCTGGGCGACCCCAACCTCCGCGTGGTGGACTGCCGTTTCTCGCTGGCCGACCCGCTGGCTGGGCGGTTCGCCTACCTCGCCGGGCACGTCCCGGGGGCGATCTACCTCGATCTCGAGACCGACCTCTCTGGCCCGGTGCACCCAGACCGCAAGGGTGGCCGCCACCCGCTCCCCGACCCCGCCACGCTGGCCGAGACGCTGGCCCAAGCCGGGATTGGCGACGAGACTTTCGTGGTGGCCTACGACGAGCCCCCCGCGGGCGGGATGTTCGCCCCGCGGCTGTGGTGGCTGCTGCGCTGGCTGGGGCACGATGGAGTGGCCGTGCTGGACGGGGGGATCGCGGCCTGGAGAGAAGCCGGTGGGGACATCGAAACCGCAGTTCCCGCCTACCCCAAGGCCCATTTCACCCCTAGGCCGCACCCGGAGATGGTGGTGGACGCCGAGGCGGTAGCCCAGCGCTCGGCGAGGACAGTATTGATAGACTCCCGCGCCCCTGCCCGCTACCGAGGCGACACCGAGCCGATAGATCCAGTAGCAGGGCACATCCCCGGGGCCATCAACCGCGACTGGCTCGAGACCTATGACCCCTCGGGGCGCTTCAAGAGCGCTGCCGCCCAGCAGGAGCGTTTCGCCGGGCTGGACGGGGAGGTCATCGCCTACTGCGGCTCGGGGGTATCGGCCAGCGCCAACGTGCTGGCCCTGGAACTGGCGGGCAAGAAGGCCAAGCTCTACGCGGGCTCCTGGAGCGACTGGGTTTCGGGCGGCTCGAGGCCGGTGGCCACCGGCGACGAGCTCTAAGGCGCTGCCGAGACCATCTCGATGCGGTTTTTGCCCTCGGCCTTGGCTCGGTAAAGCGCGTCGTCGGCCTGGGAGAGCAGGTCGTCGAGACCGGGCAACGTCGGTTGGAACATCGCTACCCCGATGCTCACCGTAACCCGAAGTTCCTCGGCTCCGAGGGAAGCATGCGCAATCCCCTCCTGCACCCGCCGGGCAGCCCCCAGCGCCTCCTCGAGGTGGGCCCCCGGCAGCAGTACGATAAACTCCTCGCCCCCCCAGCGGGCCAGCAGGTCGTTGCTACGTAGCCCCACCCGGGCCACCTCGGCTACCTGCCGAAGCACCCGGTCACCTGCCAGATGGCCGTAGGTGTCGTTGATCTTTTTAAAGTCGTCGGCATCGAAAAGTACCAGCGCGAAGGGCTCGCCGTGGGCCTTGGCCTGGGCAAAGGCATAGGTGGCTTGGACCAGAAAGTGGCGGCGGTTGTAGGCCCCGGTCAGCTCATCGGTGATCGAGAGCCGGTGCAGCTCATCCCGAGCCTGTCC
The DNA here is from genome assembly GCA_040290005.1 of Meiothermus sp. Lineage (GTDB taxonomy): Bacteria > Deinococcota > Deinococci > Deinococcales > Thermaceae > Meiothermus. Next base: position 1,008 of record PSMF01000019.1, on the reverse strand, counting down.
CAAACGGTGCAGTAGGCGGAGCTGGACCCCGCCGAAAAGCAGGGAGACAGTCCCAGCGACCACCGTAGCGATGAGCAGCCCGGTGCGGCCCACGTAGCCGTCGATCAGGAGGTTAACCCCCGCGGTGATCAGCACCGACAGCAGCACCGAGGCTAGCACCAACCCCGCTAAGCTCGGGCCGTACCCATAGCGCCGCAGGAGGCTGAGGAGCATCCTCCGCCTACTATACTCGGCCCCAGCAGTTCCTCCGGGTTATTCCAGTACGCCCGGTCTAACCCAGCCTGCGCCGGACCTCGCCTGCCTCGAGGTGGGCCCGGCGCAGGGGCTCGAGGAGCCGGGTTTTCCCCCCCAGGCTGCGGACGAACTCGAGACTCTCAGCCATCCCGACCCGGTGCCCCGGCGAGACGTAGAGCGGCTGGGCTTTGGCTCTCGAGCGATACATCCAGCCGATCTGCTGTCCACGGGCTACCAACCGCACCGCGCTCCCGGCCTCCTCAGGCAACTCGCCCTCAGGCTGTCCGTAAAGCAGGCTCTTGGCGACCCCGATGGAAGGCATATCCAAATGCACCCCCAAGTGCGAGGCGATGCCCAGCCCACGCGGATGGGCGACCCCCTGCCCGTCCACCAGCAGCAGCTCGGGCTGCGCTGACAGCTTGGCGAGGGCCGCCAGGTACGAGGGGGCCTCGCGGAAGGAGAGAAACCCCGGCACATAGGGGAACAGTGAAGCCTCGTCCACCAAGGCGGTAGTGATCTCCACCCCCCGCCCCGCCTCGCGGTCCCACAGCACCGCCGCCGCTACCGAAGCCCCTTGCTGAGGGGAGAAGCGGGTCGGGTGCGAGGCGTCGAGCGCCGCCAGATACCGCACCCCGGATAGGTCGCCCTCCAAACTCACCTGGTCGCGCAGGGTCCTCTGAATGGCCGCCGCCTCCCGCACGCTAGCCGGACGGGGAAAAGGGGCGGGCTCGAGCGGCTTCACGGCTTGGGGGTGGGGGCCAAAACCAGCCCCAG
>PSMF01000185.1:0-4464 GCA_040290005.1 Meiothermus sp. | reverse complement strand
GGCCCCTGAGGCGGGCGACGCCCTGCAAGAGGCGGTGCTGGCGGTCAAGTTTGGTCTCAATTACCGAGACCTGATCGACACCTTCCACCCCTACCTGACCCTAGCCGAGGGGATCCGGCTGGTGGCCCAGGCCCTGGATACCGAGGTGGGGATGCTCTCGTGCTGCGCTTAGATACTAGGTATCTGGCCTCCCCCGAGACCGATCCCACCCCGCTGCGCTGTGCCCTCTGCGGGGCCAAGATCCAGGGCAAACCCCACTGGGTGCAAGTAGGTGGGGAGCGCTACCCAGCAGAAGACGCCACCTGCGCGCGGCTCCTCAGCGAGAACCCGGTGGCCGCCTTGGGACCTCGAGCAGAGCTTTTTTACCGACCTGATTGCCCACGTTGCCAGGGCAAGGTAGCCCTGTGGCAAGAGGCCAAGCGGAGGCGCCCCCTGAGGCTGTGCCCGAAGCCAGAAGAAAGGGAACCCTGTCCCAGGCTTTTCATCGAGGGGCAGGAGGATCCCATCACCCTAGAAATAGACGAGATCGGAGAGCTTTTGCTCTGGCTCGAACTCCAGTACCCCGGCTTCGCGGGGTGTTGCTGAAGGTCCCTTCGCATAGCGAATACCGGGAGGAAGATCATGGCTTAGTTGGTCAAAAATCCGGTCTATGGCCGTAAGGTAAATGCCGAACGCTCGCGGTTCTTCACCGAGTACAGGGGAAAGATTTACCAATTCTGCTGCGCCCACCGTGAAGGGAGCTTTCTCAAAGCGCCCGAGCGGTATGCCAAGGAGGAGGGCCGTGAACCCGTTGAGCGCTAACCTGCAGAGCCTGAGCCGAGGGGAGCTTCTAAAGCGCGTTCAAAGCCCTAGACCCACCCCTTACCGACTGATCGGCCAAAGGGGGGAAAAGGTTTACGTTTACTGCGCCTTCGACGCGTTGCTCTATCCCTTCCTCACTGGGCAGCGCTGGACCCTGGAAGCGAGCCCACCCATGGGCAACCCCTTGCGGCTCGAGCTAGCTCCGGAGGGCCCTGTTGCTTCCCGCAGGGAATACGGGGAGGAAGGGGGTCTTTGGGTCTCCTTCATCAGGCCCGGGGCCCTTTTGCCCGAGGCGCCGGAGATGTCCTCCGGCCGCTGCCCCTACCTCCACCTTTTCGCCTCGAGGGAGGATCTCTTGGCTTGGCGAGCCACCCTCCCCCCTGAGATCTGCGCCCTGGTCCAGGCCCACCCCCTTTCCGAGGCCTTCCGGCTGGCCCAAGCGGCCCTGGAGGGTCTTCCTGAGGGCGGGAGGGCGGCGGGTTGCTGTTAAGAGGTGCGCATGAAGCTACGCCGGTTGGTTGTACTCTTTGCCACTCTGGTCCTCCTGGTAGGAGCCTGGGCCTTATTTTCCCGTCCCGCCTCGGGCGGCGAGGGCCTTTCGGTGGGTCAACGTCCTCCGGACTTCCGCCTAACCGACGCCTTTGGCCGCATCGTCACGCGGGAGGGCTTCACCCAGGGGCAGCCCGGTCTGATCTTCTTTACCGCCACCTGGTGCATCCCCTGCGTGGAGGGCCTCCGCGACCTCCTCCGCTTCCAACAGGAGGTTAGGACCCCTTTCCGGGTCCTCCTGGTCTTCATCGATCCCAACGAAACGGAGGCCGACCTCCGCGCCTACAAGGCCCGCTATGGCTTCCCAGATGACTGGTACTACGCCAAGGATCCGGGGGAGATGCTCCTCAAGTACCAGGTCCGCTACCTGGATACCAAGTTCCTGCTAGACGCACAGGGCATCACCCGTTATACCGATTTCCGCCCGGCGAACTACGCCACCTGGAAGCTGGCCTTCTCCAAGCTGGGTCTTGGGAAAGGAGGCTAGTTTGCGCCCCCCGATGGCCTGGATCTACAAGGTACGCTACTGCGTGACCAAGCCCGCTATCTGGATACCCATAGGCGTGCTGGGCTTCCTCATCCTCTCGGTCTTATCGCTTTGGGTGGTGGCCCGGGCTCATACCCTTGGCCTCCTGGCCTGCTGCCCTTTGCCGGTCACTCTCCAGGGTGAAAGTGGGACCGGGCTCCCCGGAGTTCGGCCAGGCCAGCCCGCCCCAAACTTTCGTCTGGTGGATGGTTTCGGCTGCCCCGTCACCCGGCAGAGTCTTACGGGGAACCAGCCGGGACTGGTCTTCTTCACTGCCACCTGGTGTGTCCCTTGTGTCGAAGGGCTGCGCGAACTCGTGCGCTTCCAGCAGGAGGCCAGCACCCGTCTGGGCGTGCTTCTGGTCTTCGTAGACCCGAGCGAGGCCGAGGCCGACCTCCGGACTTTCCAGCAACGTTACGGCTTTCCGAAGCACTGGTACTACGCCCTGGACCGTCAGCAGCTCTTCCTCCAATACCGAGTCCGCACCCTGGATAGCAAATTTCTCCTAGACCAAGCGGGCGTGATCCGCTACGCCGATACCCAGCCCGCCACCTATGCGGCTTGGGCCCAGGCCTTGGCCTCTCTCCGTCTCCAAGTTCGCTGAACCTGCAGGAGGTGATAGCGTGTTGAACAAGAACCTTCTCATCATGGGAGTTTGGATATACCTTCTGGCGCAGGGCCAGGTCGTTGCCCAGTGCTGCCCCATCCCCTCACCCCAAGGCGCTCCCATCCAGGGGGACGCTATCGCCTTTGACCCAGCCCGGTACAAAGGCCAGGTGCTTGTGGTCAACTTCATGGCGGCCTGGTGCCCCTCCTGCTACGCCGAGATCCCAGGTTTCGTCAGGCTTTACCCAAAGCTCCAGGAAAAGGGCGTGGCCTTTGTGGCCATCGCGGTTCAGACGAAAGGCGAAGAGGCCGAAGCCCTGGTCAAGCGCTTTTCCATCCCCTACCCGGTTTACCTGGATAGGGACGGGGGATTGTCCGTTAAGAAATACCATATTCAGGCCATACCTACCACACTAGTCTTCGACAAACAAGGCCGGAGGATGAAGGAACTCCGGGGTGAGGTCTCGGCTGAGGCCCTTTGGGCTTACCTGGGAGGTCTCCGGTGAGCTTTCTCGTCTATGCCTTTACCGCCGGGGCCCTGGCTACCTTGAATCCTTGCGGCTTCGCTATGCTGCCCGCGGTGCTGGGCCGCTTTCTGGCCCGGGGCCAGGGGGGCGCGCGGGCGGGGCTTGGGTTGGGGCTTCTCCTGAGCCTCGGAGCGCTCACGGCTTTTGGCGTCATGGGCCTCCTGCTCACCCTGGTGGGCACGGCCTTGAGCCGCTATTTGCCCTATGTGAACCTGCTCCTTGGCCTCTTTCTCCTCACCCTGGGCGCCCTCACCCTGGCCGGGCGGGGGGTTGGGCTCGGGGTAGACCTTAGGGCCCCGGAGGGCCGGGGGTGGGGCGAGTTCTACTTATTCGGCCTCTTCTATGGCCTAGCGAGTCTGGGCTGCACCCTGCCCGTCTTCCTGGCCGTAGCCGGCGTGGCTCTTTCCCGAGGACCCCTGGAGGGGCTCCTAGCCCTTTCGGCCTATGGGCTGGGTATGGGGGCGGTCTTCATGGGAGCGAGCCTCCTCGTGGGCCTGGGAAAGGTGGAGTTGGTGAAGGGACTGCGGCGGGCCGGGCTCTATCTGGAGTCTCTGGGCGCGGGGCTTCTCCTCGTAGCGGGAGGGTACCTGCTGGCCTACTGGCTCACTTTCCTTCTGGGGAACCCAGCTTTAGCTCGAGCCCTGGGCCTTGGGGCCGGGGCCCTGGCGCTTTTCCTCGGCCTTTGGCTCAGGCGGCGGGCTACCCACCTGGGGGCGGAGGTCTGAGGCATGGGTAAGGACCTCCACGAGTACCTGGCTGGGATCGGGGCTCTACTCCTAGCCCTCCTCTGCTGCGCTACTCCCCTGCTGCTGCCCCTCCTAGCGGGCTGGGCGCTTCTGGGACGCTTCTGGGAGGGGCTGGGCTTCTTCTGGGCCTTTTGATCGCGATCGGAATCTGGCGGGGCCGGGCCCACGCCTAGGCCGCAGGCCGCCCTCCAAGCGAACATCCTGGAGAAGGTAGAGCTCCTGGGCCTGCGGAGAGCTAGCTTCTCTTCGCCAGGCCTGGGCCCTATTGGATCTGGCTCCCTAGCCCCCTCTTCACTGGATGACCCCCGAGCCTGGAGGTGCCGGTGGTGAACTTACAAAATCTGGAGAAATCCTATGGAACGGGTAGATGCACTGGTTATTGGAGCGGGCATGGCTGGGGTTCCCCTGGCTCTGCGCCTGGGCTTCAAAGGGCTCAAGATGGCTCTGGTGGAGCGGGACGAGGTGGGAGGCACCTGCCTTAACCGGGGCTGCATCCCCACCAAGACCATGATCGCCTCGGCCCACGTGGCCCGGCGCGCTGCCGAGTACGGGGTGCGCACGGGCCCGGTCCAAGTGGATCTATAGGAGGTCGTGGCGCGCAAGGATGCCCTGGTGGCTTCGGTCCGGGCTGGCTCCGAACGCAACCTGGCGGAAAACCCCAACGTGGAGCTGTTACGGGGCGAGGCCCGCTTCGTGGGCGAGCGCCGGG
>PSMF01000184.1:0-4498 GCA_040290005.1 Meiothermus sp. | reverse complement strand
ACCAGCCGCAGGGACAGGGGTTCATCGAAGCCACGAGCAGGAAGCGGGCCGGGAAGGTGAAACTGGCTCTGGCCCTCGAGACCGTCACGGTCCCGTCTTCAAGAGGTTGCCGCAGGACTTCCAGCGCGTCCCTCGAGAACTCTGGGAACTCGTCCATGAACAACACACCCCGGTGGGCCAGCGAAATCTCCCCCGGCTTCGGCACCGAGCCGCCGCCGATCAGCCCCGCGTCGGAAATGGTCGAGTGGGGCGAGCGATACGGCGGAGTTTTGAGCAATCCCCCGCCGATCAATCGCCCAGCCGCCGAGTGAATCCGGGTGACTTCTAAGGCCTCCTCCCGCGCCAAAGGCGGCAGCAGCCCCGGCATCCGCTTCGCCAACATGGTTTTGCCCGAACCCGGCGTACCGACCATCAGCAGGTGGTGGCCTCCTGCAGCAGCGATCTCGAGCGCACGCTTGGCCTTAGCCTGACCTTTCACGTCGAGCAGGTCAGCGACAAGCTCGGCGGACTCGGTGATTTCGTGAGGTCGGGCAGGGCTTAACGGCTCTTCCCCACTCAAAAACCGCACCGTTTGGGCGAGGTTCTCCAGGCCATACGCCTCCACCCCGTCAATCAAAGCCGCTTCCTGGGCGGACATGGTAGGCATCAGCAGCTTGTACCCTTCTTGTACCGCGCCCAAGGCCAAGTTCACCGCGCCGGGAACCACCCGCAGTTCGCCGTCTAGGCCGAGTTCCCCGGCAAAGGCGATGCCCGCGAGCGCTTCGTTTGGCAGAATGCCTTGAGCCGCTAAAAGCCCGAGCGCAATCGGCAAATCGAACTGGTTCCCGCTCTTCTTCAGCTCAGCGGGGGCCAAGTTTACGACGACCCGTCCCTGCGGGTAGGGAAAACCCGAGTTTTTGAGCGCCGCCCGCACCCGCTCGCGCGACTCCTCGACGGCTTTCTCGGCGAGCCCGACCATTCCGAAATAGGGCATTCCGGGGGATACATCCACCTCGACGGTGATGGCTTGGGCCTCGAGGCCAAACAAACTGTAGGTACGCACCTGAGCCAACATAGCAACCTTCTTAGCCTAACCTCCACCGGGTATCCGGGCGGGTTATCTCGGCACTCGAGAGTTAAGTTCCGAGGTCGTACATCTACACTTTAGGTTCAGGACGGGGATTCTCGAGCGCAGACGAGACACCTCCAGACATCAAATCAATCTCCGAGACTGCTTGTAGGCTCGCACCTTCGGTCTCGAGCGCAGACGAGACACCTCTAAGCCACAAGTCAGCCCCCGAGACTGCTTGTAGGCTCGCACCTTTGGTCATGGAGCGAAAGGCGCCTCGAAATGAGCATCTCGAGCACCAACTTCACCGTTCCAGACATGACCTGTTTTTGTAGGGGCGAACCTGGGCGTTGGCCCTACAAACAGACCTTTTGATGCAGAGTTGTGAACGCACGACTCCAGAACCCACTCACAGCCCCCTACGCTGTAGGGGCTGTTCTTAGTTCGGCTGTTCTTAGTTCGGCGTTTTTCGCTTCATAAAAATTGCTCTCCCTTACCGAGAAATCCCCGGTTTCCAGTATGCTTTAGGGCATAGGAGAAGCCATGACTCCCTCTCCCGAAGTCGGCGGGCTGCTCGAGGATTTAGCCCGGATTTTCCCTAAATCGCGCCTGCTGAGCCAACCCGCGCAGCTCACCCCCTATGAATCCGATGCGCTAACTGCGTTCCGCGCCCGGCCCTGTGCAGTGGTTTTGCCGGAGACCGGCGAAGAAGTGGTCGAGGCGGTACGGATTTGTGCGCGGCACAAGGTCCCCTTTATGGCTCGTGGCTCTGGCACCAGCCTTTCGGGCGGCTCACTGCCGATAGACGGGGGCGTGGTGATCGGTCTGAATCGGCTGAACAAGCTGCTCAAGCTCGACCCCGAGGGGTGCATCGCGGTGGTGCAGCCCGGCTATATCAACCTGCACGTCTCCAACGCTGCGGCGCCCTATGGCCTGTACTACGCGCCCGATCCCTCCTCTCAGCCGGTCTCGACCATCGGTGGGAACCTGGCCTTCAACTCAGGGGGAGCACACTGCCTCAAATACGGCATGACCTCGAACCACGTGCTGGCCGCGAAAGTGGTGCTGCCGACGGGCGAAGTGGTGGAACTGGGCGGAGAAAGCCTGGAAAACGTCGGCCCGGACTGGCTGGGGCTGTTTGTGGGCTCGGAGGGGCTGATGGGGATCGCCCTCGAGATCACCCTCCGGCTGCTGCCCAAGCCGGAGAAATACCACACCGTTCTGGCTGCCTATGACGCCTTGGAAAAGGCCGGGGATGCCGTCGCCGCCGTGGTTGCCAGCGGGCTCTTGCCGGGCGCGATGGAGATCATGGACAATCTAGCGATTGAGGCGGCTGAAGCTGCGGTCCACGCGGGTTATCCGACCGATGCCAGGGCCTTGTTGATCGCGGAACTCGAGGGCGAGACCCCACAAGTTGAAGCAGAGGCCAAGTATCTGGCTGAGGTCATCGAAAACTCCGGCCCCTACGAGGTTCGGGTGGCGAAAGACGCCGAGGAGCGGATGAAAATCTGGAAGGGCCGCAAGGCGGCGTTCTCGGCGGTGGGGCGGCTGAGCCCGGATTACATCGTGCAGGACGGGGTGGTTCCGCGGTCCAAACTGGGGCAGGCACTGGCTGAGATAGAGGCTTTATCCCATAAACACGGGTTGCGGGTGGCAAACGTTTTTCACGCCGGGGACGGCAATCTTCACCCCTTGATTCTGTACGACGGGAAGGTGGCGGGCGAACTCGAGCGCGGCGAGGTGCTGGCGGGTGAAATCCTCAAGATGTGCGTGGCGCTGGGCGGGACCATCACCGGCGAGCACGGGGTGGGGATGGAGAAACGGGAGTACATGCCCGAGATGTTTACCGAGGGCGACCTCGAGGCGATGTGCCGCATCCGCCGTTCGGTAGACCCCGATGAGCTCTCCAACCGGGGGAAGATGTTCCCCGGCGGGGAGGCTCCTACGCTCCAGGCGCACGGGGCGCATCCACTGGAACAGGCTGGGGTGATTTCGCGTGAGTAGACCCCCCACGAGTTGCGGAATCGTCAACGATTTCGTGAATGTCTTGTTGCCTTTAGCATCCCCCGCTGGCCGGGGGCACGGTGAAAAGCTCAAGGTGGATGAAATTACTAGGCATTCGCCAGTGTTGGGGGGTCTATGACCCTCCGCCCGACCAATCCGCAAGAAATCCAGGAAGCCGTTCGTACCCATCCTACGCTGCTTCCCAGAGGTGGCGGTACGAAATCGGCGCTCTCTACGTCTCAAGAGGGCCAAACCGTGCTCGAGATGACGGATTTGAGCGGAGTCCTCGAGTACAACCCCAGCGAGTACGTATTTGTGGCGCAGGCTGGAACCCCCGTTGCAGACGTAGAAAAGCTGCTCGCACAGCACGGGCAATATCTGCCCTTCGACCCGCCCTTTGTGGAAGCGGGCGCGACCCTCGGCGGAACCGTTGCCGCCGGGCTCTCCGGCCCGCTGCGGCAGCGTTACGGCGGGGTGCGCGACTTCATCCTGGGGGTGAAGTTCGTGGACGGCGAGGGAAACCTTATTAAAGGCGGCGGCAAAGTCGTCAAGAACGCGGCAGGCTTCGATACGCCTAAGCTGATGGTGGGGAGCCTGGGACGGCTGGGCGTCCTCACCGAGGTCGCATTCAAGGTTTTCCCCTTTCCCAAAGCCACCACCACGCTCAAGGTAACGTTCGATAGCCTCCAGACCGCCCTCAACACCCTCACCAAACTCGCAAGCTCATCGTTCGAGTTCTACGCGCTGGACTTAGAAACCAACCCCCCGACCCTCACCTTACGCATCGGTGGCCTCAGCGAAGCCCTTCCCCCGCGGCTAAACCGGCTGCTAGAGTTCCTCGGCAACCCACCCGAAGACCATATTTTGCTGATGGAAGGCGATAAAGAGCGCGGGTATTGGCAGTGGGTGAATCGGCTCGAGTGGGGCCTCGGCTATCTCGTCAAGGTGCCCGTCCAGCCCAAGAAAATCCCCGCTTTAGAAGCCGCGCTGGGCATGGGAATGCGCCGCTATCTGAGCGCCGGGAACCTGCTCTATCTGGTCTGGCTCGACAAAATCGCCACACTCGACGCCCTGCTCAAATCTCAAGAACTTTCGGGTCTGGTGCTGAAAGGTAACACCGAGCCCGTCTACCAGGACACCCTCCAGGCGGCGCACAGCGCCGGTCGCTACGCGACTAACCTCGAGTCCCCCCTGATCGGGGTAAACTTGGGTCAAGCCTTCGGCGAGCGTGTGACCACCGCCCTAGACCCCTCAGGCCGCTTCTCCCGGAAACCGGAACCCTGACCCCTGTACCCTCACTTATGCAACACAAGATACCCCTCCAAGACCTCGGCCCACAGGGCGAAATCATGGCGAAAGCCGTCGAAGCCTGTGTCCACTGCGGCTTCTGCCTGCCTGCCTGCCCGACCTACACCGTGCTGGGCGAGGAGATGGACTCCCCCCGCG
>PSMF01000183.1:0-4558 GCA_040290005.1 Meiothermus sp. | reverse complement strand
TTACTTGTTACCCGAAGCTCATAGCCACATTCCTTCGAGCGCTTTCTCCTTTTGCATACCTCGAGCTTGGCTAAATCCCGTCTACAAACCGCTTACAGGCTGGTTAGATAGCGTTGTAATTATTGCAGATTCCGGCCTCTCATTAAATACGTGATAGGGCGCACAACTGGGCTTAGGATTTGCCTAAGGTTGTGGTCACAAAGCCTCCGTACCGTGAGAGACAGAGCCGAAAACCCGGCGATGCCGTAACTCGGAAAAGGCTCGCCTGATTCTCGGACTCATCTCACAAGGAGGTATGCATGCGCAGAAGTCGTCCATTCGTTGCTGTGTTGGTATTGGCTTCCTTTTTCGGAGCCTTTGCTAGCGCACAGACCACCACCTTTAAGGACGTGCCCGCAGGCCACTGGGCGCGTGAGGCGGTGGAGTACATCACCCAGCAGGGCCTGATCCAGGGCTTCCCGGACGGCACCTTCCGGGGTAACCAGAACCTCACCCGCTACCAGGCGGCCTTGATCTTCTACCGCCTGTTGCAGGGTGGGAAGCTGCCTTCCACCGGCACCGTACAGTCGGGTATGGCGGATGTTGCGGCTCAAATCAACGACCTCACCACCCGTCTGGCGGCCCTCGAGAAGAGCAGCCAGGACCAGGCGGCGAGCCTGGCCCAGCTCCAGGCTGAGGTGCAACGGGCCAACGAGGTGAGCCAGCAGAGCGCGGCCCTGGAGACCCGCGTAGCGGCCCTCGAGCAGCAGGTCAAGAGCATGGGAACTCCCCAAGCGGGCGGCCCCGACCTGACCCCGCGCGTTCAGGCCCTGGAAGACCAGATCAAGCAGCTCCAGAGCGCTCCCGCTGGGCAGTCGCCTGATGTGACAGCTCTGACCGCCCGCGTCACCGCGCTCGAGCAGCAGGTCACCACCCTCTCTAACCAGCCCGCCGCCGGTGGGGCGGATGCCACCCGCATCGCCGCGCTGGAAGACCAGGTTAAGACCCTCCAGAGCCAGGTGAGCGCCCTGCAAGGCAGCCAGGCCGCAGCCCCCGCTCCCACCCCGCAGCCCCAGCCCACCCCCGAAGTCCAGCCGGTAACCCCGGTGACCCCCGAAGCCCCCCGCGTGCGTAACTTCTATGTGGGTGCTGGCTTCTCGGTGTTCAACCTGACCGCCTCCGACATCTTCGGCACCGGCAACACCGGTATCAGCGGCTTCCTGGGCCTGCGCAACCTTCTTCTGGGCTTTGGTCTGCGCGCCGGTGTGGATTACAACCTCAGCGGCGGCGGAATCGCCATCCCGGTGTTCCTCACCCGCGACTTCAACGCGGCTGGCGTGTTCAACCCATATGTGGGTATTGGCGCGACCATCGGTACCAGCGGCGACATCCTCGCCAACACCTTCGGTACGGGTCTGATCGGCGTGGACCTGAACTTCTTGGGTCCGGTGGGCATCTTCGTGGAAGCTACCCCTGGCTTTGGCCCTGCCCAGACCTTCACCGTCGGTGCCAAGGCCGGTCTGAAGCTCAACTTCTAAGTCCGGTTCATTCCGCCTAAAGAGTCCCTTTCGAGGGGCTCTTTTTTGTGGGCTCACCGTTTATAACCAACCGTTAACTGCAAAAGCACCTACGCATAGGCTAAGTATCGTGTTGTGATGTAAAGAAAGCTCAGTCCAAGATTTCTTTGACCCGGCCCACCTCGCCGGTCTCGAGCCTTACTTTGATGCCGTGCGGATGCGTGGCTGAGTTGGTGAGGATGTCGCGCACAATGCCTTCGGTGAGCTTGCCGGTGCGCTGGTCGGCTTTGAGGACAATGCGGACCCTCGAGCCGGGTTTGATGTTTTGGCGGTTATTGCCGTTCATATCATTTACCGGCTTTATGTTAGCAACCAATGCTGCAATTAAGAGCATGTTTGCGCTCAAAAAATGGACGGTAGATGAACTGCTTGCCATTGACAAGGCAGGTCTGCTGAACTCTGAAAAGCGCATCGAGTTGATTGAAGGGGAACTCCACGAAATGCCCATCGGAGAAAACCACGCCAGCATTCTGATGCGCCTGAACAATATTCTGGTTCCCCAATTTGCCGATAGAGCCTTGGTGAACATCCAAAACCCCTTGCGCATCAAGGAGGTCTTGCGCCAGGGCGACCTGCTGGCCCGTATGGGCGGGGATGAGTTTGCGGTGCTGTTGGCCTCGGCAGACTGTATCTCCGCTACTGCCGCTGCCCACCGGGTGAATGGGATGTTTGATACCCCCTTTACCCTGGGCGACCAGGCCATCCACGCCCAGGCCAGCCTGGGGGTAGGCGCTCTACCCCGAACACGGCCAGACCCTCGACGAGCTGGCCCGCGCTGCCGATGTGGCCATGTACCAGGCCAAGCAATCCCGCACCGGTATTGCTGTCTATGACCCACCCCAAGACATCAACTCCCTCGAGCGTCTAAAGACTGTGCAGCAACTGCACAAGACCATCCAGGAGGGTCGCTTCCTGATTCAGTACCAACCCATTCTGAGCATTCTGGACCGGGCGGTGAGCAAGTGGGAAGCCCTGGTGTGTTGGGAGCACCCTACCCGGGGTCTCCTACGCCCAAACGAGTTTGTCCCTCTGGCCGAAGAGTCTGGCCTGATTGGCGAACTCGACCTAGCGGTGCTCAGACAGGCCGTGCAGGATCAGCGGCGGCTGGGCGGAGAGCTGGCCATCAACTTCTCTGCCGTCACGCTGGCCCATCCCAACTGGGTATGCGAGGTGGTTCACTCGTTGGTGGAAGAGACCCTACAACCCAGCATGCTGTGGCTCGAGATCACCGAGTCGGCCCTGTTGCCCGAACGGCAGAAGTGGCTTGGGGGACTGGTGGCCCTGCGGGGGCTGGGGGTACGGGTGGCCCTTGACGACTTTGGCATGGGCTACTCCTCGCTGGCCCACCTTAAGCAGGTGCCGATAGACCTAATCAAAATTGATAAAAGCTTTGTGGCCGAGATCCGGGCAGAGCCAGACCTCGGAGGATATCCTGCGGGCCATGCTGCAGCTGGCCAGCGCCTTTGGCCTCAAGACCCTGGCCGAAGGGGTGGAAAACCGGACCCAGCTCGAGTGGCTGGGCCGCCACGGCTGCCACTTTGCCCAGGGTTACTACATCGGGCTGCCCATGTCGCCCGATCAAGCAATAGAAGAGACCATGACCAGGGTGTTTTGATACCGGATTCAAAAAGATAATCACCCAAACCAAATCTTCAGAGGCTATCTTTTTGAATCCTAGAGCCCACCCCTCCCTGTCGGTCGGCGAAGGGATCGTCTCCTTGGGTGAACAGCCGCGCCAGCGGTCTGTATACGCCACGCCATGGCGTGGCGTGGGGATCGTCCCTTCCAAGGGGCAGTATCGCCCTCCGCTACGCGGATAACTTCGGTCGGCCGCCCCGCCTTGACAGGGCGGCGTCACTGAACGGTGACAAAATAACCGAATCGGGTATTAGCAGGCTCTAGATGCCCTCCTCGTAGTGCACCCCACCCAAAGCGCTGGAGAGCCCCTCGGCAAGGGTAGGATGGATGTGGATCAGGCTGCGTAGCTCGGTATAGCGCGCTCCTAAGGCTATGGCGCTCACCAGTTCGTGCACCACCTCGGCTCCCTCAGCGAGCAGCACCGAGGCCCCCAGGAGCCGGTCGGTATCGGCATCGGCCACGATCTTGATCAGGCCCGCGGGCTCGCCCAGGGCCCGGGCTTTGGCCACCTTGCGGCCTTCGTAGCGCCCGACCTTGAGCCGGTAGCCGGCGGCGCGGGCCTGCTTCTCGTTCATCCCCACCCGCCCCAGCTGAGGGTCGGTGAAGACCGCGTAGGGTACCACCCGGTCCTGGGTGGATAGGCCCGCCCCCTTCATCACGTTCTCGTAGACGATGCGGGCGTCGTCGCGGGCGGTATGGGTGAACATGGGCCCACCCCGCACGTCACCCAGAGCCCACACTCCAGGTGTGCTGGCCTCTAGGCCCTCGTTCACCCAGATGAAGCCCGCCCTACTGGTCTGTACCCCGGCAGCCGCCAGGTTTAGCTCCTTGGTATTGGGCTCCCGGCCAGCCGCCAACATCAGCCGCTCGGCCCGCAGTTCCTGCTTCCGCCCATTCCGGTACACGGTGAGCGCCACCCCGTCTCCCACGGGCCGCACCCGTACGGCCTCGGCGGCGAGAGCCAGCTCGATGCCCTCGGCCTGGAAGACCCGCTGCAACTCCGCCACCACTTCGGCATCCTCCTGGGGCAGGAGCTGGCCGTACCGCTGCACTAAGGTGACCGAGGTGCCGAAGCGGGCGTACATCTGGGCGAACTCGCAGCCCACGTAGCCCCCGCCCACGATGAGGAGTGAGCGGGGTAGCTCGTTGAGGTATAGGGCACTGGTGGAGTCCAGCCAAGCCACCCCCTCCAGCCCCTCCAGGGCCGGAATGCGGTTTCGGGCCCCGGTGTTGATGAAAACCCGCTCCGCGCTGATCTCCCGGTCCCCCACCACCACCCGGCGCTCGCCCACGAAGCGGGCCTCGCCCCCTGCGGCAAACCCGCGGCGTCACCCGCTGCAAAGACGTGGGGGTTGCTGGTCCTG
>PSMF01000018.1:0-40036 GCA_040290005.1 Meiothermus sp. | reverse complement strand
ACTGGCCGAAGATCGAAGCTGGACCGCAACAAGCTTGGCCGAGGCGGTGAACGAGGTGATGAGGGAGTTGAACCAGGAATCAATCAAGCTAGCTCATCTGATGATTCAGTGGCAGAAAAATCCAATCGTGGGAGGCTTAGTAAGCAAGTCAGAGCCTGAGATACTAATCTCGCGCCCTAGTCTACAACCAGAGGTTATAAACCGTGTTTCCCGTAGGTGACGTTTCGTGGTAAATCGCCGGGCTATAGTTATAGCCCGGCGATTTACCTTTACTTCGCATACTCCACCGCCCGGCTCTCCCGCACCACCGTCACCTGCACCTGCCCGGGATAGTTCATGTCCCGCTCTATGCGCCCGGCGATTTCCCGCGCCAGCAGCGTGGCCTTGGAATCGGAAATTCGGTCCGGCTTAACAATGACCCGCACCTCGCGCCCGGCCTGCACCGCGAAGGCGTTGTCCACGCCGGGGAAGCTGAGGGCGATACGCTCGAGCTGCTCCAGACGCTGGATGTACTCCTCGAGGCTTTCCCGCCGCGCTCCTGGACGGGCCGCGCTGATGGCATCGGCGGCGGCGGCCAGCACGGAGTAAATGGTCTCATTGTTCTCGGGGTCGTGGTGGTGAGCGATGGCATCAATCACCTCTTTGGGCTCGCCGAAGCGGCCCGCCAGGGTGATGCCAATTTCCACGTGGGTACCCTCGATTTCCCGGTCCACCGACTTGCCGATGTCGTGCAGCAAGCCCGCGCGGCGGCCCATCGCGGCATCGAGGCCCAGCTCGGAAGCCATGATGCCCGTCAGGTGCGCCACTTGTACCGAGTGCTTTAGCACGTTCTGGCCGTAAGAACTGCGGAAGTGCAGGCGGCCCAAAAGCTGAACCAGACCAGGTTTGAGCCCGACGACTCCGGCCTCGAGCGCCGCCTCCTCGCCGCGCTCGTAGATGAAGGTTTTCATCTCATTTTTGGCCTTCTCCACCACTTCCTCGATGCGGCTGGGGTGGATGCGCCCGTCGCCCACAAGCTGCTCCAAGGCCATCCGGGCGATTTCCCGGCGTACCGGGTTGAAACCCGAGAGCAACACGGCTTCGGGGGTGTCGTCAATGATCAGGTCTACACCGGTCAGGGCTTCAAAGGTGCGGATGTTGCGGCCCTCGCGCCCGATGATCCGGCCTTTCATGGCGTCGGAGGGGATGGGAACGACGGAAACCGCGAGCGAGGCGGCAGTTTCGGAAGCCTGGCGCTGGGCGGCCTGGGCGATCAGCTTTTGGGCCTCACGCTTGACCTCGAGGCGAACGCGCTCGAGGTTGGCCTTGACCTTGAGGGCTTTTTCCTCCTCCAGCTCGGCGTCTAGGCGGGAGAAGAGGAGGTCACGGGCCTCCTCGCGGCTCATCCCCGCCACCTCTTGCAGCTTGAGGTCTATGCCCCGCTCGCGCTGGGTCAGTTCGGCTTCTCGGGTGTAAAGGGTTTTCTCAAAAGTGTCGAGCTTCTCTTCTTGTTCGTCTAGGCGGATGGCTCGAGCATCAAGCTGTTCGCCACGCCGTCCCAGACGCTCAGCTTCACGCTTGAGTTCTTCGCGTTCGGCACGTACAGAATCGAGGTCCGATTGAAGCCGTTCGCGCTCAGCTTTGACTGAATTGCGCTCCGAAGTCAGGGTTTCGCGCTCGGCAGCGAGGGTAATGAGCATCCGCTCGCGTTCCTCCTTGAGTTGAGCGCGTAGACGCTCTTCCCCTTCGCGGCGCAGGCGTTCGACATCGGCCTGGGCGCTCAGGCGGAGCCGGTCCGCCTCACTCTGGGCCGACTCACGCAGGGCTTTGACCTCGCCTTGCGCGGCTTCACGGACTGCACGAGCCTCGGCCCGCGCCGTCTCAATCAGCGTCTTGGACTCCGCCTTGGCAGCTTCAAGCAGCCGGGTGGCTTCGCGCTTGGAAGCCTCGAGGTCAGACTTGTTCGCTTCCCCCAAGCGGTTGAGCCGTTGGTTGAGGGTGAAAGCGAAGTATCCAACGATAAGTAAGGCGGCTATTAGGATTATGTCGAGTAAAGGCATGGACACCTCCGGTGATACAAGGAGGTTCCCCAAGAAAAGGGCTGGCGTTGGCTACTGGTTTATAAAAACTTCCCTCGGCTGATACGGGCCACCGTCACATGACAATCGCGGTCCGTACCAGAGTTCCCATGCCCCCGCCAGGGGTGGCTGCCCTACTCGTTTCCGAACCAACCAAGTTGCCTCTGCCCCCCTGCCCCGCCTAGACAGGGTGGGGGAGCTAAACGTTTTTTTGGCTTCCTGGCCCCTCATGCTTGGAGAACCTCGCTCGTAATTTAGGCTTCAGCAGCGGCGGCTACGGGAGTGTCTTCGTCCTCTTCACCGCTTTCTACCGCTATGGGTAGTTTACCAGCTTGAGCTAAAACCTTCTCACGAATCTCCTGGGCCATCTTGGGATCGCCCTTGAGGTACTCGGCGGCCTTCTCCTTGCCCTGTCCCAGACGGACATCGTTGTAGGAGAGCCAGGAACCGGCCTTCTCGATGACCTCGTGGTTCACGGCCACCGAGACCAGGTCGGCGAGCGGGTCAATGCCCCTACCGAAGTAGAGCTCGATCTCGGCCTCGCGGAAAGGCGGAGCCATTTTGTTCTTGGTGACTTTGATTTTGACGCGGCTGCCCACCGAGTCGTTGCCGACCTTGATGGGCTGGCCCTGGCGACGGACCTCGAGCCTCACGGACGAGTAAAATTTGAGCGCCCGACCGCCGGTGGTGGTCTCGGGGTTGCCGTACATCACCCCGACCTTCTCGCGGATTTGGTTGATGAAGATGGCGGTGGTGTTGCTCTTAGAAAGCGCGGCGGTGAGCTTGCGCATGGCCTGGCTCATCATCCTGGCTTGCAAGCCCACGAAGGCATCACCCATCTGGCCCTCGATTTCGGCCTGGGGGACGAGGGCCGCCACCGAGTCAATCACGATCACGTCCACCGCGCCGGAGCGGGTGAGGAGTTCGACGATTTCCAGCGCCTGCTCGCCGGTGTCGGGCTGCGAGATCAAGAGGTCGTCAATGTTCACCCCGAGGCTTTTGGCGTAGTTGGGGTCCATCGCGTGCTCGGCATCTACATAGGCTGCCACCCCGCCTGCCATCTGAGCCTGGGCGACGATGCCGAGGCACAAGGTAGTTTTACCGCCCGACTCGGGGCCATAGACCTCGATCACCCGGCCACGGGGAATCCCGCCGATGCCGAGGGCCATGTCAAGGCCGAGACTGCCGGTGCTGATGACCTCGACCTGCTGACGCGGAGCCTCGCCCAGACGCATCACCGCGCCCTTGCCGAACTGCTTCTCGATGGACTTCAAAGCCCCGTCTAGCGCTTTTTGTTTCTCTTTATCCATGACACACTCCTTACTCAACTTTGAAGAGGGAAAACCTCGAGGACACGATACTCAGAACCGGACTTCTCCAACCTGGATTCCACCAAGCATACCGCTTCCGCTTCAAACTTCAGCCCGACCACTTCCGGCCCCACACGGGGAGCCGGGCCTTTCTTGCGGGCCAGGGTCAGGTGCGGGTGGAACTTCTCCTTCGCTTCGACATCGGGTAGGGCTTGGCGCAGGCTGGTGGCTAGCGACTTTAGCCCCTCCCCTTCGGCCTTGACGAACCAGACCCTGGGCGAACCGGAGGCCGGGAAGTACCCCGTCCCGCCGAGTTCAACCTGAAACGGCTTTACGGATTTTGCTACGGTCTTGCCAGCGGAAGAAAAGCGGCCCAGCGCTTCATTATGCACTTCTCCGAGGAACAATAAAGTGATGTGAAGCTGCTCGGGTTTAGAGGTTTTCCAGCCCTTGTAACCTTTCACTTTTTCCTGCACCGGAACCAGGGATTGCTGGATGGCGGGAGGTGGGAAGATGGCGTAGAAGAGCCTCATGTGGGCTCCCTTCGGTCGCGTTTACCGTTCACCGACAACCGTTTACCGCAAACCACCTTTGACTTTGCGGTAAGCGGTAAACAGTAAACGGTAAACGTCACACCAACTCCCCCCTGAGCAGCGCCAGCGCCGCATAAGCCGCCCTGACCCGGATAAACTCGCGTCCAGCAGGGGGAAAACGGTTCTTGCGAACTTGCGTCCCTGACGGGCCTGCCAACGCAACGAAGACGGTGCCGACGGGCTGGCCCTCGAGTTCGTCCGGGCCTGCGACCCCGGTGGTCGAGAGGGCGTAAGTGGCTCCGAGGCGGCCCCTAGCTGCTTCCGCCATCGCTCTGGCGCACTCTTCAGAAACTGTGCCATGCGCAATAGCTTCGTCCGACACCCCGAACTGACGCTTGGCTTCGACAGAGTAAGCCACCATCCCGCCCAAGTACGCTTTGGACGCGCCCGAGGTTTCGGTGACGAGGGCTCCGAGGGTTCCACCGCTCAGGGATTCGATTGTCGCTAACGTGACTTGGCGGGCCTCGAGCTTCCGCAGAATCACGCCCGGCAAAGTATCGTCATCCTCGCCCCAGACGTTGGGTTGCAGCTTTGGTGCGATCTCACCTGCCAACCTTTCCACACCCTTCGGCTCGCCGCGCACGACGACCTCAACTCCGTGAACTTTGGCGTAGGTCCCCACCGTCACCGGGCCTTCGCGTAGAAACAAGCTGCCCAGTTCTTCAACGATCTTGGACTCGCCGATACCAAAGGTCTTGAAGGTCTTCTGAGCATAGGGCTCAGCAGGAAGATTCAACTTCGGCAGAAGCTCGGTCCACATCGGCCTCCACTCGGCGGGCGGGCCAGGAAGTGCCACTAAATCTTTTCCGGCTTTATGAATCCACCATCCGGGCGCGGTTCCCCTAGGGTTCTCTAACCACGTCGCAGACGCAATCTTCATGGCCTGCTTGCGGTTGGCTTCGGGCATCGTCCAGCCCCGCCCGGCGAAAATCGAGCGGATGTGCCCCAGCATCGTTTCATCCAACTGCAAATCCTCACCCAACGCAGCGGCGATGGCCTCTCGGGTCACATCGTCCGGCGTGGGGCCGAGCCCGCCCGAGAGCACAGTCAAACGGGCTGAGTTCCACGCGCTGTGGAGTTCGCTCGAGAGCGCGTTCAAATCGTCGGCGACGCGCAGAGTGCGGGAAATCTTTAGGGCATAGGGTTGCAGGCTACGGGCCAGCTCGGCGGTGTTGGTATCCACCGTCTCGCCATACAAGAGTTCGTCGCCCACCCCCATGATTTCTGCTGTAAACATAATAACTCTTATAGATTACACGACGAGACGAGTGAGTGTCAAAGGGGGTCTAGCGGCAGGGTGGTGACGGTGGCCGACCAGCCTTCGATGTCCACCTGGTCGCCGCGCTGAAGTTCCTTGCGCAACACCCCGAGCGCGATGGCTCCCCAGCCCGGCGATTCGACCGCCGTGCCGACCTTGCCCACGCTTTTACCTTCACGGAATACCTCGGCTCCAGGTCGCAATTCGCGCTGTCCGAGGATGCCCATCAGGGTGTAGCGGGTGTTGCCCCTGGCCTCCAAGCGGGCCATGATTTCCTGGCCCAGATAGCAGCCTTTTTTGAAGTTGACCCGGTTTTCCCAGCCGACTTCCTGCGGCAGTTCGCCAAGGGCCTCCTCAAGGTCCGGAATCCCGTTCTCCACGCGCCAAACCCGCCAGGCCTGGCGGCCCACGGGCACGGCTCCAGCTTCAAGGAGTTTCCGCGCTACAGGTTCAGCCTCCTCGTTTAGGGGCAGCAGCCAAAGGCCGTACTCGTCTCGAGCTAGAAGGGTATTTGCGGCGCTCGCGACCCCCCAAGTTCCGGGAATCTCCCCGAGCGCAGCGGCGACACCCTCCGCTCCGTGCCCGTGCAGCCGAAGCACCGTTCTATCGTCCGGCTGGCTGACTTCCACCGCATCGAAGACGATGTAGCGCCGGAAACGCTCAGCCAGCCGCGCAGCAGTCGGCGAGAGGATCAGAAACGACTCACCCAGGTTGAGCACGACCCCGGTATGTTCAATCTGACCCCGGTTGTTGAGAAAAAGGGTCTCGAGTGCCGTATGGGTGGGCATCTTCTTGATGTCCGAGGTGCATTGGTTGTGCAGAAAATCGTGCCGGTCATTGCCCTTTAGCTCGACGAGGCCGTACTCGGAG
This sequence comes from Meiothermus sp., assembly GCA_040290005.1. Classification (GTDB taxonomy): domain Bacteria; phylum Deinococcota; class Deinococci; order Deinococcales; family Thermaceae; genus Meiothermus. The sequence continues at coordinate 33,948 of PSMF01000018.1, read as the reverse complement.
AAGTCCAGCAGGCCCGCACCGTAGTGGAGGGCCTCGAGCTCATCCTTCGTGCGCCCGAACCGCCAGGGCAGATTGTTTTCCCATTCCACACCTAAAGTCTCGTACAGCGCCCGCAGCATGGGGAATAGTTTAAGGCTACGGGCGTGGATGTGAAGCTATCAGGGTTACGAAATGGTCGAACGTCGAACGACTAACGCCTAAAACCGAAACCCGAGCTCCAAAGCCCGTACCCGCGTATCTTTGGCTCCTTGCGCGCTGATCACCAGGATCAGCAGGTTCCACTGGGCCTCGCGCACCCCGCGGATGACCTCTAAGCCGCTCTGCCCCGGCAGCCCCAAATCCAGCAGCATCAGATTGGCCTAGGGCGTCTACTCCACAGCGTCAAAGCCATCGGCGCTGAGCAGGAGCTAATAGCCCTCACAGGCGAGGGCCGACTCCAGCAGCAGGCTCAGTTGCGGGTCGTCCTCAACTATGAGGAGGCGGTCCATGGTCAGCCCAGTATAAGAGCCGGGAGTCGGGAAATACGGTTACAAGGTGAAAAAGTAAAAGTGAAGGGCGGAGTCAAAATTAGACCCCACCCCGCTGCGCGGGGAAACCGGCACCTCCCCTGAGGCTTGCAGGAATAATGTTCTGGACGGGCGCCAATTCGTACGTTCCCAAGGGGAGGCAGCACAGGTCGTTTTTGACTTTACTTTTGTCGTTTTTACCTTTTCCACTGTTTACCTTATCTTTTCAAACCACTATCCCCCTGACGCCCCACCTCTAAGATAGAACCATGAACCGCCGTAAGACCCCGACCGTTTGGGTGGGCAACGTGCCGATGGGGGGCGACCATCCGGTGCGGGTCCAGAGCATGACCAACACCGCCACCGCCGACATCACTGCCACCGTCGCTCAGGTAATCGCCCTCGCCAGGGCAGGTTCGGAACTGGTGCGCATCACCGTGAATGATGATGAGGCGGCGCAAGCTGTTCCGGAGATCAAGGCCCGGCTGCTGGCGCTGGGCTACACCACGCCGCTGGTGGGCGATTTCCACTTCAACGGGCACTTGCTGCTGCGCAAATACCCCAAGATGGCCGAGGCCCTCGACAAACTGCGCATCAACCCCGGCACGGTGGGCCGGGGCAAGCAGCAAGACCCCAACTTCAAAACCATGTGCGAGGTGGCGGTCGAACTCGACAAACCCGTGCGCATCGGGGTGAACTGGGGCTCGCTCGACCAGGGCTTGTTAACTGAATTGATGGATGCGAACGCCAAAAAATCCGAGCCGAAGGATGCCCACCAGGTCACCCTCGAGGCCTGCGTCGAGTCCGCGCTCCGCTCGCACGAGTGGGCGCTCAGGTATGGGGTAAAGCCCGACAAAATCGTGCTCTCGGTGAAGATTTCCAATGCCCCCGACCTGTGGTGGGTCAACCGCGAGCTGGCCCGGCGCACCGATGCTGTACTGCACCTGGGGCTCACCGAGGCCGGGATGGGCACCAAAGGCATCGTGGCCTCGGCAGTCGGCCTCACCCCGCTCCTCTCCGAGGGCATCGGCGACACCATCCGGGTCTCGCTCACGCCCGCCCCCGGCGAGCCGCGCACCCGCGAAGTGGAGGCCGCCTTAGAGATTCTCCAATCGCTGGGCATCCGCCAGTTTGCCCCGACGGTGAGCAGTTGCCCCGGCTGTGGCCGCACTACCAGCAGCTTTTTCCAGGAGCTGGCTTTGCAGGTCTCGAGCCGCCTCAACGAGAATATGTCCTCCTGGCGCGACCAATATCCTGGGGTCGAAAACCTCAAGGTTGCGGTGATGGGCTGTGTGGTCAACGGCCCAGGCGAATCCAAACACGCCGATATCGGGATTTCCCTGCCAGGAACGGGGGAACATCCCCGCGCCCCGGTCTACATTGACGGCCAACTGGCAACCACCCTGCAAGGCGAGACTATCGCTGCCGATTTTATGAACCTTGTCCAGGACTATATCGAACGGCGGTTCGGCAAGCAGACCGCGTGAGCGTAGGGCTCGAGGCTCAGACCCACACTTTCAACGTTGTACTTTAGACGGCGATGGTTCAATGGGGATTTTGCCCTCCCCTACGCCGCAATCACCACGCGAACTTAGCCTTCACCGGAGGTCTGGTAGTTCCCCGCAGGGTCTGGTGTCTTGCGCTAGCGCACCCTGAAGATCAGGTGCAGCAAGGTGTAGATCAACCCGCCCATGAGGGCACAGGCGGGAATTGTAAATATCCAGGCCAGGACGATCCGCCCCGCCAGTCCCCAGCGCACCGCCGAGAGGCGCTTGCTGGCCCCCACCCCGAGGATGCTCGAGGTGATGACGTGCGTGGTGGAGAGCGGTATTCCCAAGCGGCTGGCGGTCTCGATGACGGTGGCCCCCGCTACCTGCGAGGCAAAGCCGTCAATGGGCCTCAGGTCTACGGTTTTGAGACCGACCGTGCGGATAATGCGCCAGCCGCCCAAGGCCGTCCCCAACCCCATCGCCGTCGCCGAGGCCAGCACCACCCACAGCGGCACCTGGAACTGGTTTCCCGTCCAACCGTAGTGCGCTGCGAGCGACATGGTGATGATGCCCATGGTTTTCTGGGCGTCGTTGGAGCCGTGGCTAAAGGCCAGATAGGCCGAGGAAAACCACTGAGCCCGTTTGAAAAAGTTACCCACCCAGTAAGGTTTAGCCCTGGCAACCAACCATAGCAGGAGGATCAGCACCAGCATCGCCCCAAAAAACCCGAAGAAGGGCGAGAACACCAGCCCTTGCAGGGTTTTAGCGACCCCGTTGTTCCACTGAATGGCGCTCACCCCGCCCTGAGCGACCCCGGCCCCCACGATAGAAAACACCAAGGCGTGTGAGGAACTGCTGGGGATGCCAAACCACCACGTCACCAAGTTCCAGATGATCGCCGAGATCAGGGCCGAGAACACCAGCGTTTGCGTGGCAAGCTCCGGCGGGATAATACCCTTGCCCACGGTTTTGGCGACGGCGGTCCCGGAGAGTGCTCCGACCACGTTGAAAAGACTTGCCAGCAAAACCGCCTGGGCCGGGGAGAGAGCACGGGTGGCGACCGAGGTGGCAATGGCATTGGCGGTGTCGTGAAAGCCGTTGATGTAGTCGAAGGCCAGCGCCAGCACCACCACCAGCGCCAGGGCCAGAAGGGCAGCATCAACCATGTTTGAGGGCAATTCCTTCCATAGCCTTAGCGACGTCCTGGGCACGGTCGGTGGCTTCCTCTAAATACTCGTAAAGCTCGCCCCAGCGCATCGCTCGGATCATGCCAGGTACGTCGGATACGCCGTCGTAGAGCGAGATTGCCGCCTGGTCCATCAGGGCGTCGGCCTCGTCCTCGAGCCGTCTCACCTCGGCGGTTTTTTGCAGCAGGATGGGCGCGGTTTTGAGGTCTTCGAGGAGCGGCATCGCGGCCTTGAGCACCGCCGCCTGCTTGGCGATGACCCGGGCCATAGCCCTGGTGTGCCGGTCGGGGCGTTCCAAGCGGTACAGCCACATCCGCCGCGCGGCCTCTTCGATGGCGTCAATAAAATCGTCCAGCCGCTCGGAGAGGAGCACGATGTCCTCCCGGTCTATGGGGGTGACGAAGGTCTGGGTCAGGGCCTCGGAGATTCGGCTGGCGACGGCATCGCCCCGGTGCTCAATTTCACGGATGGCCCGTACTTTGCGCTCGACCTCGTGGTAGTTCTCTATCAGCTCCGCGAACGCCCTGGCGATCTCGTCGCCGACCTCGGCAGCCTGACGGAATAAGCCGTAAAACTGCTCGTTCTTGGGAATAAACCGGGCTAGCATGACCCGCCTATTCTAAGGCTCATCTGTCACTTTGATGACATTAGCCTGACAAAAGGGGGCGGGCTCGAGGTGGACGGATTTGCACGGGGAGTTTTTGGCGGTTACTGCAGCAGAATCCCCCCGTCCACCAAAGTAGACTTGTTCAGCACAATACCTCTGGCAACCTCGGAAGGCCCCCCTTTCATCACTGTCCGCATAGGGAGGAGCAATTCATAAAGCTGAGAAGACCTCGCTCAAGGGGGGTTGGGGGGATCGCCCTTGACTTTAGCTCATCGCTAGTCGCTCACGGCTCATGACTCACCGCTAAATCACGAGGCGGGGACGGGTTCTTGGGCTGAAGTCTCTTGGGCTTGAGCCCCGTCGTGGTCGGGAATCAGGTCCTCGGCGTTGCGGATAAAAGGCAAGGTGTAGGCAGCAAGCGCGAAAGCCGCCTCGGCAAGCCCGGCTATCACCAACATCAGACCCATCCCAGCTCCGGGCCCCACGCCCACCAAAGGGCCAAAGGTGTCGGCCAGGGCTCCACCGGGCATCATCGCGGGGGTGAAAAAGTGGTCTGCCGCAGGACCTGCCAGCAGCATGGCGATGGGGCTTGCCATCCAGGCGATCATCCGCCGGGCTGAGAAGACTTTGCCCTGGATGTCGGGCGGAACCTTGGACTGCCAGATGGCTTGGTTTGAGCCGTTGAGGATGGGGCCGATTAACGAACCCACGAAGGCTGCCGCCATCCACACCGGCAAACTCTGCCCCAGACCCATCGGGACCGCCCCCAGCAGCCCGCCCAGGGCCATGCCAAAGAGCACGCCCTGAACCTTGCACTTTGGCCCGCCCCAGGCGGTGAGTAGCAGCCCGCCCAGCACGCCCCCAATCCCCGCCGCCGATTCCACGCTGCCAAGCGCGATTTGGTTTTGGCCGGTGCGCGAGAGAATCATCGCCGCCATCACCGTGAAACCAAAGTTGGTCGCCAGGTTAACGAACAGAAAAACCGTCTGGAGGCCGAGCAAGGGCGGCCTCCAGAGGATGTAGCGGAAGCCAAACACCGACTCTTGCAGCAGGCTACCCCTGGAGCTCTGCCCTTCCTGGCTCTCCTTGGGCTGCGGGATGCTCACCCAAGCCAAGGTGCTAATGGCAATCAGGAAACTGGCGATGTCAACCAGCAAAATCCCTTGCAAGCCGATAAACCCGAGCAGGGCTGCGGCTAAGATGGGTGCGCCAATCTGTGAGGCCGACTCTGCCAGCGACATCATCCCCGAAGCCCGCGCGTACTGCTCTTTGGGAATCATGGTGCTGATAGCGGCGCTGTAAGCGGGCCACTGGAAAGCCTGAAAGGTCCCGATGACAAAGCCGCCCACATACAAATGCCAGATATGCAGATGGCCGGTGGAGTAGAGCAGGAAAATTGCCATGCCCACCGTACCCCCCGCGATGTCGGAGAGCATCATCACCAGCTTGCGGTTCCAGCGGTCTACTAAGGCCCCGGCGGTGGGGCTAAAAAGGATGAGGGGCAGAAAGGTGAAAAAACCCATCAGGGCTAGGCTGGTGGCCTGTTCGGTCTGCTTGAAGACATAGAGGGTGATGCCGAACTGGGTCATGGCGCTGCCCAGCAGCGAGACCAATTGTCCGGCCCAGACGACGGTAAAGGCGGTCATACCGCTGAGAGAGCGCATCAAACCCTAAGGTAGCGGGTGTCTACTCCAATCGTAAGCCTCGAGTTAGAGTAAAGCCATTCATTGGGGTTTTTGTGCCGCGTAAATCACCCAGGCCAGCGCCGGTTCCGCTAAAGCTCAACCGCCCGCTCGCCGCCCGAATCCTCGCCGACCCTGACTTAGCGGTGTTGCTGAAACCGTTCATGTATAAGCCGATGAGCCTGAAATGCGCTGCCGACGAGCTGAAAATCCCCATCCAGACCCTCCACTACCGCGCCGAGCAGATGGTGGAGGCCGGGCTTTTGAAGGTCGAGCGCGAGGAGGCCCGGCGGGGACGGCCTGTGAAGTTTTACCGGGCCACCGCGCGGGCTTACGAGGTGCCGCTGGAGTGTGTACCGCCCCGGCTGCTCGAGCGGCTGGAGGACCACGCGAGCTGGAAGCGGCTGCTCGAGGAAGGTCTGGCCCTGACCACCGGCAAGCAACCGCGCCAGGACCTTTTGGCAGTCTATCTAGACGATGATGGCAGCCTTACGTGGGGCTCGAGGACGAACGAGAGCCTCCAACTGGAAGAACTCGCCGAGGGCGAACCGGCGGTGCTGAATTTCTGGGGGGCAGGGCTCCGGCTGAACCCTGCGGAAGCTAAAAAGTTTCAGCGAGAGCTGTGGTTTCTCTACGAAAAATATGCCCACCGCAAAGGCAGCGAGCGCTATGTGTTGCATCTGGGGCTAGCTCCGCATCCGAAGGGATAAGAGACCCCGATAGCCAAAACAACCTCGCGTCTAGAAGGATAAAAGCGACGCTCGAGAATCTCTGTCCTAGCCACAAGGTATCTAGTGTTCAGCTTTAGGTCTTGGGATTTAGGCGTGTCTTTAGCTCATCACTTATCGCTATAATCGCCCTATGGCAGTCCGCAAGCAGTACCCGATCACCGGGAGGGTAGGCGATAAGGAACTCGAGCTCAGTTGGGACGGGCAGCACCTCAAGGGGAGAATCGGAGGTGCGCTCGGGAAGGACGTGAACCTGAGCATGGAGTCCGGCTTTATCCAAGGCCGCGTGGGCGGCTTAATCGGCGGGTTCACGGTGAACGGCCAGCTCAGCGGCAGCAGCGTGGAAGCCCGTTTCGGCAGCGACCTGATGGGCACCAGTCTAAACTTGAACGTGGACAGGAACGGGGCACAAGGCCGGATGGGCGGCGCAGTGGTGGGGCATAACCTGAGCCTGCAACGTACCGACGGCGGATTCGCCGGGACGGTGGGCTCAAGCCCCATCCAACTCCAGACCGGCGCTTCAGCGGATGTGGCCGCCCTCGCCGCAGCCCTAGCCGAGCACGCATAGAAATGCCGGTGGCTCATAGTAAATAGCTAAAAACAGGCCCCGTCTGGGACGAGAAAATCGGCCGGGCAGGAATTCCCCTTCTGGACGTGAAGCCTTTAGCTACGAGCTATGGGCTATTGACCATCAGCACCCTTCGCTCATCGCCTTTGCTTGACAAATGACCAAGGGTCAGTAAATATATGACTTGTGGTCGGTAAGGCTCGAGCCCGTAACTTCGAGGATAAGCAAGCCCGCCGCGAGAGCATTCTGAACGAGGCGCTAGCGCTGTGGGAGGAAGTCTCCTACCCAGATTTCACCATGAGTGCGCTGGCTGGGCGCTTGGGGCTGGCAAAGGGAACCTTGTACCTCTACTTTCCAACCAAGGAAGAGCTGTTTCTGACCTTGTACGAAAGGCTTTTGCAAACCTGGTTCGACGAGCTGGAAGCGGCCCTGGCAAGGCGGGCGGGTTGGAGCCCCGACGGGGTGGCCGAGGTGATGGCGGAGAGCCTCGTTCGCCACCCCGCACTCACCCGGCTTATTCCTTTGCTGGAAGGTATCCTCGAGCACAACATCAGCCTGGAGAAGGCCCTGGCCTATAAAACCTGGCTGCTGGAGCAGGTGGGCCGGGTGGGGGCGAAGCTCGAGGCCGCCCTGCCTTACCTCAGTCCTGGCGATGGGATTCGGGTACTGGTGTACCTCCAGGCCCTGACCTGCGGGTTGGTCCAGATGGGCACGCCCGCACCGGTGGTCCGGCAGGTGCTGCAAAACCCCGAGCTGCGGGTGCTCGAGGTGGAGTTTGGCCCGGCCTTGAGACAGGGCCTGACCGCACTGTTGCGCGGCATGAAACCAAAGATTTCCAAGGCGGCGCTGCTCGACTAAAGGAGGAAAGTATGGCAACCCAAGGTAACACCGCACTTATCACCGGAGCTTCCGGCGGCATCGGCGAGGCGCTCGCCAAGGTGTTTGCGGCGCATAGCTTCAATCTGGTTTTGGTGGCCAGAAGCGAGGACAAGCTCGAGGCCCTTGCCGAAAATCTTGCCAAAGCCCACAACGTCCAAGCCCACGCCATCGCCGCCGACCTCTCCGAACCCAAATCAGGGGCCGAGGTGATAGACAAACTCGATGCGCTCGGCCTCAGCGTGGATGTGCTGGTCAACAACGCCGGTTTTGCCGACTTCGGCGAGTTCTATAAAAGCGACCTGAACAAGCAACTCCAGATGATCGCCCTCAACGTCACCACCCTGACCGAGCTGACGCACCGAGTTTTGACGGGAATGGTCGAACGGGGACGCGGCTTTATCTTGAACGTCGCCAGCACCGCCGCTTTTATGCCGGGGCCGCTGATGTCGGTGTACTACGCTACCAAGGCCTACGTGCTGTCCTTCTCCGAGGCCATCCGCGAGGAGCTGAGAGGAACCGGGGTGAGCGTCACCGCCCTGTGCCCCGGCCCGGTAGCGACGGGATTCCAGAGCCGCGCCGCGATGGAGGGGAGCAAGCTGCTTTCCAACCCGATGAACCCGCCCACCACCCCCGATGGGGTCGCCAAAGCAGGCTACGAAGCCCTGATGCGCGGCCAAGCGGTGATAATCCCCGGTTTTATGAACCAGATGCAGGCCCTAGCCCCCAAACTGCTGCCCAGGGCGATGGTTCCGGGCATCGTCAAAAATGCCTCGGTGCGGGCGCACTAAGGGGCGGAAGTGAGCCGGGCGGCCCTTAGCGTGCTGATCTTCGGTCTCTATATGCTGATTGAGGGAGCTACCTTGCTGGTGGCACCCAACGTTTTGTTCGCCCTGCTGGGCTTGCCCCCATCCCAGGAGGTGTGGCCCAGGGCGGCGGGGTGGGCACTGATGGCCCTGGGGTTTTACTACCTGCAAAATGCCAGGGCGAACTACCGCCCCTTCCTGGAGTGGACGGTCTGGGTGCGCTCGGCGCAGTTTCTGGTGTTCATCGGGCTCGTCCTGTTCGCAGGCGGGAAACCGGTGCTGCTTTTTTCGGGTGTAGAGTTCTTGGCCGGGTTGTGGACGGGGTATGAACTGCGCCGCTCCCCCAGAGTTTGACCTAGAGTCTCCCGAGTCGTTACGATATAAACGTAATCAAAGGGAGAGGTGACAATGCCAGCCGTACCGGACATGGTGGGAATCGTGGTGGAGGATATGGCACAGAGCCTGAAGTTTTACCGCTTGCTGGGGCTCGAGATTCCGCAGGGTGCCGAGGGAGAGAACCACGCTGAGGTGCGGGCGAACGGCTACCGCATCGCCTGGGATACGGTAGGGCTGATGAAAAGCCTTTACCCGGAATGGATTGAAAACCCGGTTGGGCAGCGCATCTCCCTAGCCTTTAAGTGTGATTCGCCTGCCGAAGTGGACGCGACCTATCAAAAGCTGAAGGAGGCCGGATACCGCGTATACAAGGAACCCTGGGACGCCTTCTGGGGCCAGCGCTATGCGGTCGTAGAAGACCCCGACGGCAACCATATAAACCATATAGACCTGTTCGCGCCGCAATAACCTCACCCTAGCCCTATGCCCTTCTCTCCTCCCCTTTTTCACGGGATTCAATTCGTCACCGGGGCGAAAGGTGGAAGCATGCCGCCCGCCATGATGTCTTTTATAGTGAACTTCGGATTCACCTGAATTCCTGCAAGCCAGTAAACTACGTCCCTGACACGACCAAATAGCTATCGGGATGAAGGGCAATCCCCGAGATTGCTCATGAAACATCTGTAAACGACCCGGAGCTTTCACCTTCGCGCCCTAGTGCGCCAGAACCACCCGATTGCGCCCGCTTTGCTTGGCCGCGTAGAGCGCGGTGTCGGCTCGAGACATCAGGTGCTCTAAAGAGTCGGTGAGCTGGGCCAGACCGATGCTGAGGGTGATCTCCAGACCGGGGCAGATGCGGACCCAGTCGTGGGTGCGTACCTCCTCCCGAACCGACTCGAGCAGTCCCCAAGCATCCTGGGGGCCAGTCTCCGGCAGCACCAGCACGAACTCTTCCCCGCCGTACCGCGCTACGATGTCCACCGCGCGGCACCTGGCCTGGAAGATGTGGGCCACCTCGCGCAACACCCGATCCCCCACCGCGTGGGAGAAGCGGTCGTTGACGGCCTTGAAGTGGTCCAGGTCGGCCAGGGCCACGCTCAAGGGGTGGCCGTAGCGCCGGGCCCGCTCGAGTTCGCGCGGCAGTTCCAGGTCTAAGTAGCGGCGGTTCCACAACCCGGTGAGCAGGGCTTGCAGCTCGAGCAATCGGCTCTGGGCGCGGAGTTCGGTCAGCAGCCGGGCGTTTTCCTGGTTGGCCTCGAGCAGGGCCGCGTTGAGCTTTTCCAGCTCGCTGTTGCGGGCTTTGGCTTGGTCAGCCTCAAACTGGGCGGCTAAGCCCAGCAGGCGGCGCTGGTTTTCCTCCTCGAGCAGCCGGTGTTCCAAGGCCTCAGCTGCGTAAACTTCGGACAGCGCCTCGTATACCTCACACATCAGCGGTTTGAGATCGTGGGCTTGGGCCACCGCGAGGGCCCGCTCGAGCCCAACCCCATCCTGGGCGGCGACCCCTAAGCACAGCCGGACCCGCACCTCAGGCTGAGGGTCGCCCAGCTTCAGGGCGGCTTGGGCCTGCTCGAGGGCGGCTTCTCTTGCGCCCAGCCGCAGTTCGAGCAGGGCCAGGTGGGCCCCGGCTCTGACCAGGTTGGAGGGGTCAAAAACCTGAGTGCTCAGTTCCAGCGAACGCCGCAGCGCGGCTTGGGCCTCTTGGGGCCGGTTCAGCTTCTCCAGACTGGCCGCCAGCGCCGCCAGGGTGAGGGCCTGGTAGCGCAGGTCGCCCAGTCGCCGTTGCTCGGCCAGGCTTTCTTCAAAGCAGGCGATGGCCTGAGCGGTCTGACCCAAGCGAGCATAGGTCTAGCCCAGGCCGGACAAAACCCAGGCCACCGCATAGGGAGCGTTCCCTAGCTCACGCAGCTCGTGCAGGCTCTGGAGCTGTGGCTGCAAGGCCCGCCAGGGCTCCCCCAGCTACAAATAGGTCTCGGCGATGTTGCCCAGCCCGATGGCGAAGCTCTCCCGCCGCCCCAGCTCGCGCGCGAGCTCCACATAGCGCTCGAAACACTCCAGCGCCCGTGGGAAGTTCCCCCGCTCCGACTCGATGATTCCGATCACGTGGGTGGCCGAGGCCAGCCCGGCGGGTATCCCCAAGGCCTCGAACATCTCGCAAGCCCGGCCCAGCCGCGAGAGCGCTTCGTCGTACTGGACCAAGCTCTCATAGCAGCTCCCCGACTCGCGCAGGTACCAGGCCAACCCCGGGTGGTAGCCGTGGGCTTGGGCAATCTGCAGGGCCTGCTCGCACAGCTCAAGGGCTTCTAGGGGATGGTCTTCAGCCTTACGACGGGCCTCCTGAAACAACCTATACACCCGGCGTAGCGCCTCAGGAAGTCCGGTGAGGTCGGTATGGTAAGTGGCCTGGACCTAGGCAACGTCCACAAACTCACACTCGCTTAAAGTCTAAAACAGCCCGAGCGCCGGGGCAGTGAAACTTATACACAGCCACAGTAGGCTAGGGGCAATGAACGTCTTGATCATCTATGCCCACCCCAACCCGGCTTCCTTTAACGCCGCGCTGCGCGAGGCAGCGGTAGGGGCGCTGAGCCGCGCCGGTCACAGCATCCTGCTGTCCGACCTCTATGCCCAACGCTTCAACCCGGTGCTCAGCCTGCGCGAGCTCGAGGGCGACTTGCACCTGCTCAAAGGCGAGATGGACAAGGTGAGCCGGGCCGACCTGCTCCTTTTCCAGTTCCCCAACTGGTGGTACGGGATGCCCGCCATCATGAAGGGCTGGATTGACCGGGTATTTGCGCCGGGCTTCGCCTACGACGAAACCCACAGCTTCGAGACCGGGCTGCTTAAGGGCAAGCGGGCCATGCTGGTGGTGAGCACCCAGACCCGCAAGGCCTATTACGACGCGGTCCCCCAGCGCAACTTGTTGCGGGTTTTGGAACCCCTCCACTACGGGGTCCTGGCCTTCTGCGGCTTGGAGGTGCTGCCGCCTTTTATAGTCTACGGGCCGGAGGAGATGAGCGACGACGAGCGCTACGAAGCGCTGGAAGATTACCGGAAATACCTGGGGCGGCTCGAGAAGCTGAAGCCGCTGCGGTTTTACTAGAGCACTTTGACCATCTGGCGCATCGCCCCCAGGTGATAGGCGGCGTGGGCAAACGTAGCCAGAACCCCGTTGAGAACGATAGGCTCGAGCTTCTCGGGCATCGCAGGAAGCGAGCCGCGCAGGGTTTCGTACTGCTGCCGCAAGTCGGCCTTTAGTCGGCTCTAATGCCCTTCATCCACGCTCCTGACCCGCCAACTCTCCCCCAGAAAGCCGGGCCAGCGTGCCCAACACCCCGCCCTTGTTGCCGTCGCTAAAAAAGCTGGTATCGCTGCTCTCGTAGGCCTCCTTGAGCGGCGCCATTAGGGCTTCTTTGACCAGTGGGTTCATGCTACCTCTTCCAAACATTTTTCTGTTTTAGGACAACATATGTTGGTTTTTCTATCGAAGACGTATTGGCGGGGGAAGCTCGAGCCGCATCTATACAGCCCTTAAGGCCCGTTATACTCAGGATTGTGACCCAGGGAGAAGTACGGGAGTTTGTCTGGAACGCACTTTCACAGCACCGTGCCGCCGCCTACCCCACCCCGCCGCACGGCCACCACCCCAATTTTGTCGGTGCTAGCCGCGCTGCCGAGCGGCTGATGCTCACCGAGGTCTACCTCAAAGCCGAAACCCTCCTGGCCGGGCCCGACCAGGTGCTCAAGCCGCTGCGCGAGGCCGCGATGAAGTCGGGCAAACGGCTGATCCTGCCCCACCCCGACAAGACCGGGCAGTACGTGAGCTTGGAGGGCCTCCACCCCACCCAGCTCAAACGGGTGCGCGACGTAGCCCGGCTGGGCAGGCCAGTAACCCTCGCCGAAACCGCGATAGACCTTGTGCTGGTGGGGGCCGTCGCGGTGGATGAAAAGCTCGGCTGGGTAGGCAAGGGGTATGGATTTCCTTACAAGGGGCTTAGAGTAACCGCCCCCTGGGTGAGCTTTGCCCACACCCTGATGGTTTTTGAAGAGCTGCCTTGCGAAGCCGAGCGGAGGATGGATTTGATCGCTACGCCGCATCAAATAATGCGGGTGTAGGACGTAGGGTGTGGGTTGTAGGAAAGCCCCTCCCCACCCTAGTACAGCCCATAACCCCTCCTAACCCCGCCGTAGACCCAGCAGCAGCCCTGCTACGAAGGCCCCGCCAAAGGGCAGGTTGTTGGTGAGCAATGCCACCAGGCTTTTCCAAATGCCCTGCAAGCTTTCGGTACGGAAATAGGGCTCTACGTCGCGCTGTACTCTGGTCCAGTCCACGCTCAAGTAACCCAACGAGGCCAGCACCTGCACCACGACAAAAATGATGCCCAGGAAGATGGCTACCCAGCGCCCCACGGTCTTAATGGCATATCCAGTGGCAAACCCCGCCACCCCGCCGAAGGTAATCTGGCCGATGTACGGCTGAATCCACTCCACCCCCGCATGATGCCACGAAACCTAGGGAAGTTGAGTAGAAAACCCGCGCCCCCTCTCCAATGAATCTCAGACAGTTAGGTTAGAGTGCGTTCGCGGAGGTATACAGTGTTCAAACAACTCGCCCTAGGATTATTCGCCGCCTCAGTGTTAGCCGCTTGCGGCTCCCTCGACGCCAACAAGGCCAACATACGGGTGGTCCATGCTTCGCCCGACGCAGGCACAGTAGACATATACGTCAACGACACTGCCCTCGTGACTGGGGCGGTGTATACGCAGGCCACGCCTTTTTCGCAGTTTACTCAAGGCAACCTCACCATCAAGGTTTGCGCTGCCGGAACGACTAATTGCCCGATTAACACCACCCTCAAAGCCGACCCCGGTAAGTATTACACGGTGCTGGCAATCGGCTCGCTGGCGGGTGGCACCCTAGAAGCTCTGGTCGCAGCCGATGACCGCACTGCTCCTAGCATCGCCAACCAGTTCAAGCTGCGGGTGATCCACGCAGCCCCCGCTGCTACCCCGGTGGACGTATATGTCACCGCCCCCACCGCCGTTTTGGGCAGCACAGGCAACACCGCCGCTATCTACGACTTAGCCTATAAGAGCATCACCACCCCCTATATCGGTGTACCCTCCGGCTCGTACCGCTTTCGTATCACCGCTGCCGGGACCCAAAACGTGGTTATAGACTCGGGCACCACCGGGTTCCCCATGGTTGCGGGAAAGACCTACACGGCCATCGCGGTAAACCCGGTTGCGGGCGTCACCAACGGGCTGATCTTGCTGATCGACAACTAAGCTTGGTGCAGTGTAGAGGCGGGCTGGGCCCGCCTCCAGTTTTTTTGAACCGCTGGTATGAACAGGCTATGAAGACTGAGTTAGGACTATGCGTGATATGGCGCCAATCCGGAAGCGTTCCAGACAGGTTGGGTTGCAAAAGCGGTCAGCCGCATAAGGAGGCGAAGATGTTCAAGCGAATGGCGCTAGGCGCATTGGCGACGGTCTCTCTTGTGGCCTGTGGCTCGATGAACTCGAGCAACGGCAACATCCGAGTGGTCCATGCTTCTGCCCTGCTGTAGACGTGTATGTGGGCGGAACAGCCGCCAGCGACAAAGTGTTGAGCAACACAACCTTTACCCAAGCTTCCAGCTATCTAAGCGTAGCCTCAGGCACAACCAGCATCCGAGTGTGCGTGGCAGGCAGCGATCCCAACGTTTCTGTTAACTGTCCCAATCAGCGTACCTAGCCTCAGCGTGTCTGGCGGTGCGTTTTACACGGTGCTCGCCGTAGGTGTGCTGAGTGGAACCCCGGCGCTCGAGCCCTTGCCCCTGACCGACAACAACACCGCTCCAGCCTCGGGTAAAGCCAAGCTGCGTCTGGTACATGCAGCCGCTAAGGTCCCCGGCACCAACGGTGCAGTAGATGTGTATATTACCGCCCCTGGTGCGGACATCAGCGGGGTGAGTGCCTCTATTTCTGGCTTCAAATACAAAGAGGCTTCTCCTCGTAAAGAAGTGGCAGCAGGCGACTACCAGGTCCGCATCACCCTGCCCGGTACAAAAACCGTCGCCATAGATACTGGCAAAGCCACCCTGGCCGCCGGAAAGATTTACACCGGTATCGCTTTGGACACTACTGGTAGCACTTTCCAAGCTGTGTTGCTCACCGACAACTAGTTTTGACCAACCTAGCGGGCGGGCTCCGGCCCGTCTTATTTTTTGCGCATCGCTTCCAGCGCGTCCCACTGCTCTTTGGTAACTTCGTCCAGCACGTTGAACTCCCCGCCGTTCCAGGCGGTCTCGCCGCCGTCTATCGTCACCACGTCCCCGGTGATGAAACCCGCACCGTCGGAGATGAGGTAAGCCGCAAGGTTGGCGAGCTCGAGGTGGTCCCCCACCCGCCGCAGCGGGATGCGCTTCTCGAACAGCTCCTGAATCTCCCGCGTGGGCATCAACCGGCTCCAGGCCCCTTCGGTCGGGAATGGGCCCGGCGCGATGGCATTGAGACGAATCCCGTACTTACCCCACTCGGCGGCTAGCGATTTGGTGAGGGCCACTACGCCCGCTTTGGCCGCCGCCGAGGGCACCACATAGCCCGACCCCGACTGGGCGTAGGTGGTGGCGATGTTGAGCACGGTCCCCTTAATACCTTTAGCAATCCAGCGCTTGCCCAGCTCTAAGGTGCAGTAAAACGTCCCGTGCAGCACGATGCCCAGCACCGCGTCCACTGCGCGGTGGGAGAGCCGCTCGGTGGGCGAGATAAAGTTACCGGCGGCGTTGTTGACCAGCACATCCACGCGCCCAAAATGCCCTTCTACCGCGTCTATCATGGCTTTTACCGCTTCGGGGTCGCGCACGTCGCACGGGGTAGTGAAAACCTCTCCCCCGGTCTGATCCATCATCTCCTGGGCGGCTTGCGCAATGGTCTCGGCACGGCGGCTGGAGAGGGCCAGCTTGGCTCCGAGTTCTAAAAAACGCGTGCTCATCGAGCGGCCCAGCCCCGTGCCGCCACCCGTCACTAACACCACTTTGTCCTTGAGCAGATCGGGTTGAAACATGGCTCTACTCTACCGTCCTGCGCCCGTGATACCAACGCAGCATCAATCCCACCAGCAACAACCCCGCCGCCAACAGCAGAACCCGGTCCCAACGCACGATACGGTACTCGATGTAGAAGCGGTTGGCCCCCGCCAGGTTGACGTTCCAAGTATAGGTTTTTCCCTCGACCCGGTCGGCGTTGTGCACGCTGGCCCGCAGGGGGGTTTGCAAGGAGAGGGAGAGCTTAGGCAGCAGCGAGCCGGTGAACAGCGAGAAAAGCTGCCCCGCCGGAGCCATGCCTTGCAGGGCCGGGTTGGGCTCTCCCAGGCTGACCTCGAGCCGGTACGTCTCCACCAACCACCAACCGCGACGGGCGAGCTTGAACTGCTCGTCGCCAAAGGCCCCGGTGCCCAGGCTCAGCCCGCCTGTACCCCATCCCGGCCCCTTGAGGTCGCGCCGGGCGATGGTTCGCTCCTCCCCTGGCTCTACCTTCCAGCCTTGGCCCTCTAGCCCCTGGACAAAGCTGGCAACCGCCTGCCGGGACTGCGGGTTGTCCGCGCTGGGGGTAAGCGTGAGGATTTGCTCGACCCGCCCGTTGAGGTAGACCTTGAGCGCTAAGTTGGCCTCGAAACAGCCGGTGAATGCCAGCAGACCCAGCAGCAGCGCCAAACCGCGCCAGAACCCTACCATAGGGTAGAGTTTACGGGTCCAAGGCGCCTTGGGTTATATACTCGCGGAGGGTGAAGCGTTCTACCTTAGACTAGCAAAGATGTTTAAGCTACCCGCCCTGCACGACCTAGCGGCCCACCGCCGCCGGGTGGTGCTTATCCTAATGCCTGTAGGCGCGCTAGCCAGCATCGCCGGGCGGTTGCTGAGCGTGCAGGTTAACCCCTTCGACGCGGTGTTCGAGCCGCTGCTGGCCTTTGTGCTGAGCCTATTCACCCTGTTGGCCTGGCGGCGCTGGGTCAGCCTGCGTTTGGTCGAGGCGGGGTTGGTGGTGGTGGTGGCGCTGTACCAGCTGTGCGGGCTGTACTACTACTCACTTCAGGGCGACCTCTTCCGGGTGGGCCTGACCGCCACCGCGATGTGGTTCCCCCTTCTCTACGCGCTGGCCTATCTGGCGATGACCCCTGCCGGGGCGGCGCTGTTCTCGCTGGGCTACTTCGTGGGGGCGCTGCTGGCCCTCCCGGTGGGGCTTGCCGCCGGGCATCGCTTCACCGCCTCGGCGGTGAACCCGGTGGTGCAGTTTTATCTGGTCAACACCGTGTATTTGGGGCTAATCGGCCTGTACGCCCGCTATCAGCGCGAGCACGCCGCCCTCAAGCGGATGGCCTCGAGCGATTTTCTCACCGGGCTCGCCAACCGCCGCTGCGCCGAGGAACTCATCGAGCGCCACCTAGCCCGCGCCGAGCGCTACGGCGAAGCCTTCTCGGTGCTGCTGCTGGACTTAGACCACTTCAAACAGGTCAACGACCGGCACGGCCACACCGTGGGCGACTGGGTGCTGCGGGAGGTGAGTTTGCGGCTCTCGAGGGCGCTGCGCGAGAGCGACGTGCTCTCGCGCTGGGGCGGCGAGGAGTTTCTGGCCTTGGCTCCGGCCACCAACGCCGAACAGGCCAAGGGGCTCGCCGAGCGGCTGGCCCAAGCCCTGGAGGGCGAGCTGCTGGTCGGGAATCTGCGCATCACCACCAGCATCGGGATCGCCACCTACGAGCCGGGGGACACGGTGGAGCGGCTGGTCAGCCGGGCCGACGCCGCGATGTATCAGGCCAAGGCGATGGGGCGAAACCGCGTGGTCTTGCACTAAAGCCCCATCCTGCCGGGCCAAATCGCACAGCGTCAAACCGCCTTTGGGAACTGGGCGCTACCCGGAGGCCTCGAGACTACAAGCCCCGCCGCGCGGCGGGGTTTTGGCTTGGGTGTTCGCCCGTCACCGACCGTAGGTCGCGGTGAGGGTGGCCTTCGCCAGGGCGTTGGCGTTCAGGTTGAAGCCCACCAGCGCCCCCGAAGCATCGGCAGGGATATCAATCTTGTCGGTTTTGAGGGCGAACACCGTGAAGATATAGCGGTGCGGCTTGTCGCCCTGCGGTGGGCAGGGGCCTAAGTAGCCATTCATCCCCGCGTCGTTGCGGCTCTGAACGCTCCCCGCCGGAGCTCCGCTGCCCTTAGGGTCGCCCGCACCCTTGGCGAGTTTGTTGACATTGGCCGGGATGTTGAAGATGATCCAATGCCAGAAACCGCTGCCGGTGGGGGCATCGGGGTCGTAGACGTTAACCGCGAAGCTCTTGGTCCCTGCCGGGGCTCCGGTCCAGTTGAGTTCGGGCGAGACCCCTCCGCCGCTGCAACCGAAGGTGTTAGCGACCTGCTCCATCTTGATCGTCCCACCTTCGGTAAGGTCGGGGCTGGTGAGTTGGAACCTCGAGTTCTGGGCTTCGACCGTGCCGAGCAAAGCCACTAATAGCGACAGCAGCAACATTTTTCGCATAGCTTCCCCTTTCGGCCGAATCTTACGCCCGCGCGGCTGAAGCACATCTCGAGCCAACTCACAATGGTGTAATTACTTAACCTCCGCGCCACAGACGAGGATTTTCAGTTCCATAAATATTGGGACCAGGACAGGAAGTCAAAAAAGACAGGCCACCTCCGGATGGCCCGTCGGGCGAGGGGAGCTTACTGATATAAAAAGCAGGGGCGGAAACCTACGATGTTGTGCTTGCCGATGCCCTTGACCCGCTTGACCAGATCGGCCTCGTTCTTGAAAGGGCGCTTGCTGGTAATCTGGGTGGCAAGCTTGTCGTTAATTCCCGGAATCGTCATGAGCTGCTCTTTGGTCGCGGTATTGACGTTCACCGCAGCCACTTTGCAAGTAGCCGAAGTCGTCGTGGTCGTTGTGGGGGTTTTGCTGGGAGTGGTTTGGGTGTTGTTCTGGGCGAAAACCAAGGAGGCTCCAGCGATGGCTAAACTTGCGACCAGAACAGTCCTTTTCATAGGTTTTCCCTCCCGGCTGCAACCGCGTCACAACCTCGGGAAGGATAGCCCGCACGGGTGAAATGGGCATGAAAAAGCCGGGCCAGCGCGAAGCTTCACCCGGCCTAAACAGAAAAAATTAGGCTCAAGCCAACGCCTTTCTGGCCCGGTCGGCCATGGTGTAAAGCTTCTCTTTGGTCACGGGGATTTTGCCCTCGAGCACCAGCCCCTTCCCCTCCTCCCAGTGGGCGTGGTAGTGGATATGCCCGCCAGGGACCTGGAAGGAGATGTGCTTGAGCTCGGCGTGGCGGGGCGAGACGGAGGCCAGGAAAAAGGGTTCGCCACGGGCATCGGAAAGCGACACCGCCATCACCGTCGTAGGAATCTCATAGGGTCGCTCCATGCGGTAGATGAAGTCGGGGAAATCGGATTCCTTGGTGAACTGCACGCCCTTCTCGGCGGCGTATCCCTTCATCCAATCCAGCACCTGAACCCAAGCCTTGTACAGCATCTCGTCGTGATGGTGGTCGTGACCGGCACTCATGAGGGCTAGTTTACCTGAAACTCAAGGGATAATCTCGACCTCCTGGGGCAGGGGCATCAAGACCAGCCGGAGCAAATGGCACTGCCCACCTTTCTTCGCCAAATATTTCTGCCAGACATCACTCAGCTCGCGCTGTAGGGCCTTGGCATCGGCGTAGTCGAGGTAAAGCGCATCGTGAAAGCAGGTGAATACAGCAGGGTGGTCGAGAGCCAAGGGGTCGCCGCTCTCGAGGCTCGAACCCAGGCAAAACACCCCTTTCTCATTGCGGCAGAGGCGGTTGCTGACCGAAAATTTTTCGGTGTAAATGTGGTTTAACCCCCCAGATAGATTTGCCGCTCCCAGAAGGTGTGCCAGCGCAGGTGGGCCTCGAGCGAAAAGTCGGGATGGATGGCCAGTTCGTCGGCTATGGGGCGGTACACCTTCACTGCGCGTCCCCCACGTTGAACCTCACGCACGACTTTAAGCAGTCCCAGACGCAGATACCGCTGCACCCTGGCATAGGTGCTGTTCAGCGTCGAGCCCGTCTCCTCCGCAGCTTGGGAGACAGTCAGGTCTCGAGCCAAAAACGGCGCGAAAAGCGCAACTGGGCTGGATCGCTCAAGACACGCACCGCTTCTGGCTCCTTTACCGCAACGCTGCTCGATTTTGCCCTTTGCATATCGAGTAGGGTAGCTCGAGGATAAGGAAGATGCTCACCCGTCTTGTCGGTAAAAACCTAGCCCAGCCGCTGCGCGAACGCAATTTTCTGCTCTACTGGATTGGGTAGACCGTCTCGATTCTCGGCGACCGGGTTTCGGCGGTGGCCTTGCCCTTTTTGGTACTCGAGTTGGGCGGTTCTGCCGTGCAGCTCGGGCAACTGGCGGCGGTATACAGCGGCGCACAATTGGTTCTGCTGCTGTTGGGTGGGGTGCTGGCGGACCGCTTCTCGAGGCGCTCCACGATGGTCTTCACCGACCTGTTGCGGGGAATCATCCTCGGCTTAGTCGTCTTTCTGCTTGTCGAAAAACAACTCGGTATGAATTACTTATTCGTAATGTACCTAGTTTTCGGCTTATGCAGCGCCTTCTTCATGCCTGCTTCAGCCAGCATCATGCCGGAGATCGTTCCCAAACCCTCGCTGGTATCAGCGAATGCGCTGCGCTCGTTCGCGGCGGAGTTCTGCGGCATCGTAGGCCCAGCCTTCGCGGGCATCCTGATCGGCTTCGGCGGGCTAGCTCTGGCGCTCGGCTTCGACGCGGTGAGTTTCTTCGTTGGGGTAGTGTGTTTGTTGGCGATTCAGGTCACGGCCAGGACGGGAAGGGCTTCCGAGGAGAGAAAAGGCTACTGGAACGAGATTCTACAGGGCTTCCGGTTGATTGGGGGCAGCAGGTGGCTGTGGGTGACGATTGTCCTCTTCGCTTTTGTCAACGTGTTCGTGGCAGGTGCTACTTCGGTTCTCTTTCCTTTACTGGCAAAAGAGCGGTTAGGCGACGTGAAAACCTTAGGGTGGCTGTTCTCCGGGCTGGCGGCGGGTTCCCTGCTTGGAGCTTTAGTGCTGGGGCGACTGGGGAAAATCTGGCGGCATATCTAGCGGTGGTCGCGGAGGTTGCTCATCGCTCATGGCTTCCTGACCCACCCCTGACCTACTTCACTCTGTTGTCAGCGAAAAGGCGGTAGTATAAAAGTCCTGATGCGCATTACCGACCTCCCACCCCTGCCCGAAAAACCGGGGGTGTACCTCTGGAAAACCGGCGAGACGGTCATCTACGTGGGCAAGGCCAAAAGCCTCAAAGCGAGGGTGACGAGCTATTTTCATGCCGAGGGGAAGGGTCTGCGGATCTCTAGAGAAGCGACCCGATTAGAGTTCATCGTGGTGCGCGACGAGGTGGAAGCCTTGCTGCTCGAGGCCAACCTCATCAAACAGTACAGGCCGCGCTACAACGTGATGATGAAGGACGACAAGCATTACCCCTTTCTCAAGCTCACCAATGAGGAATGGCCGATGCTGATCATCGTCCGGCGGATGATGGACGACGGAGCCCGCTACTGGGGCCCGTTCCCCAGCGGCGGCGAGGTACGCCGCATCAAGCGGCTAGCTGACCGGGTGTTCAAGCTGCGGAAAAACTCTGGCATTCCCTTCAAGAAGCGCCGCTTTCCCTGCCTTAATTACTCGATGGGGCGCTGCTTCGCGCCCTGCGTAGACAAGGCCGATCATGCGCTCTACATGGAAGAAGTGCGCAAGATCGAAAACCTCCTGGACGGCAAAACCGGCGAGTTGTACGAGACCTTAGCCACGCAGATGAAAGAAGCTGCTCAGGCCCAAGATTTCGAGCGGGCCGCCGAAATCCGCGACCAAGTAAGCGCCGTCAAAAGCTTTTTCGGGACCTCTCAGCAAGCCTACGACGTGGAGCTGGGCGACCTCGACTTCCTCGGCTTCGCCAGGGCGGGCGATTACGGCATGATCCAGCACTACCAGATGCGCGGCGGGCAGATGCTGGGACGCATCTCTCGATTGGTCGAGGGGGTGAAAGAGGCCAGCGATGCGGAGTTGCTCGAGGCCTTCATGCGCGACTACTACCTCGAAGCCACGCCGCTCCCGCCACTCGTTTTATTACCGTTTGAGCTCGAGACCGAGGAAGCCTTCTCGCAGTTTCTCAGCAGCAAAGGCCGCAAGGTCGAGGTGCGCGTGCCGCAACGCGGGGACAAGACCCGCCTTGTGGAGTTGGCGCAGAACAATGCCCGAACCGCGCTCGAGGCCGAACTCAAGCTTCAGGAGCGGCGCGGCAACCACCCCGGCCTCAAGGGGCTGATGGACGTGCTGGGACTCTCGCGCAGCCCCTATCGCATTGAGGGCTACGACATCTCCAACCTGATGGGCGAGAGCGTGGTGGGCTCGATCACCGTGTTCGAGGGCGGGCGGCCCAAAAAGCAGGAATACCGCCGGATGAAGATCAAGGGGCTCAAGGGGCAGCCCGACGACTTTTTCTCGATGGAGCAGACCGTCACCCGGCGCTTTACTGGGAGCCTCTCGGAGAACATGCCCATGCCCGACCTGCTCCTGATAGACGGCGGTATCGGCCAGGTTCGGGCGGCACAAAAAGGTTTGCAGGCGGCGGGTGTGGAGATTCCCCTAGTTGGTCTCGCCAAGCGCGAGGAGACCCTGATCTTGCCCGACGGCGAGCAGATTTCCCTGCCCCTGACGCACCCGGCCTTGCAACTGTTGATCTATGTGCGCGATGAGACCCACAACAACGGCCTGCAATTCCACCGCAAGCTGCGCAGCGAGAAAACCCTCAAGAGCATCTTCGACGACATTCCGGGCATCGGCCCGGCGCGGAAGATGGCCCTGCTCAACCACTTCTCGACCCTCGAGGAACTCCGCGCGATGAGCGTGGACGACTTAGCCCGGCTCCCCGGCCTCGACAAGCGCAGCGCCCGGGCCGTGCTGAAAGCACTCAATCAAACCCCTCAGGCCCTTCTACAAACGTAATCCAGTCCTCGGGCAGGTTGCTGCCGACCGTGAGGATCGTGGCGGGGAGCTTGGAGCAGTTGACAATCATGTGGGCCACACCGTTTTCGCGGTTGAAGCCGACGAAATCACCGGGGCTAAGCTCGGCCCACTCGCCATCTAACCACAGCGAAGGGTTCCCTTCCAGAACGTAGAAAATCTCCTCTTTAACGCTGTGGAAATGCGGCACCGGGGAGCAAGACCTCGCGCTGGACCCGCAGATCGGCATTAGGCTAACCAACCGCTCACGGTGCCTGTTGGCTACGCTACGCCCCTATCCGCCGCTCCACGATCAGACATGCTCAGCTGGCCGTCCCCTCGGCCAGCACGCGGTTATCGGGGTCAATCAGGCCTGACAGGAGCAGGGTTTCGTGGGCCTGGGAAAGCTCGCCCAGGCTGAGCTCGAGGGCGCTTCGTACGATGCCCAAGTTGGGCTCTTCTTGCAGTGCTAAAGCCAGAAAAACCCTTTGGGCGGCGGGCGAAAGGTCTTCCAGACTGGCCTTGGCGGCAGAACTTACCCGACCCCGCAGGTCACTACCAGTTTGGGAAAGTAGCCCTTGGACGCGGGAGAGCAGCGCAGGCTCCATCTCCGGAGCTTCGGCGAGCGCGTAGGCCCATTCGGCTAGAGGCTGGTTGAGACGTTATCCAAGAACGGGCGTCAATTTGCTCAGGAGCAGAATGCAGGCGGCCCCGAAATGGAAGCCGGCGAGGGTGGAGGATAACCGCTCCGGGTCACGTCCCAGCCGACGCTTCACCACGATCAGCTCGACATTGCTCTTATGGGCGTCTGGGCGTCTTCCAGCGTTTATGCACCGGTATACCCCTGATCGGCAAAAGCCACCTCGATCATCCTTCCTGAGCGCTGCGACACAGCACCTCCACCTGGGAACGGTCTTGTCCGTTGGCCGGTGAGGTGGTCAAGGTCAGCAGGTGGCCGAGGGTATCGACCTCAACGTGCACCTTTGTGCCCTTCCGTTTTTTCACACCCTCAAATCCCGCGCGGTGCCCACTTTCTGGGGTGCTCTGCAATGTACGACGGCCGATGATGATGGCGGTGGGTTCCCCTCCGCGCTACGGCTGAACAGCCGCACATCGTGCACGGCGTTCTCGAAACAGTGCGCTTCGAACCACCGTTTGGCCTGACTTCGCACAACCTCCGCTGGCGGAAGGCCATGAGGAAAAAACGCCTACTGTGAGCCGAACCGGCTCATCCACAGCAGGGCATTCAGTACCTCTCGCAACGGATATTTCCGTTGCGGTGTGTCTTCTGCCGTCAAGGCCAGGTACGGCGGCAGAAAGGTATAGTCGTCGTCATCGATATCGCTAGGGTACGCGCGGCGATCCATCCCACTATTTTGCCTCCATCAGATTCTCGATGCCACATTTGGATCGCCTGTCAACCAGCCTCTAGACGCAAAGTAGATTACCTTGGGCACGGCATCAGCCCTGGGAAAGGCGGTATCCCAGATCTTTGTCGCTCTCTCAGTCTCCTGAATTATCCGCTCCAGCAAGTTAGTGCTCCCGATCCCCGGCCACAAGGATTGGAGGAAATCCAATGAACTGCAGCAGGGCCGCAGAGTGCTTCATCCAACCCGCCAGCACCATAGGGTACTACCGGGCTCAGTGCTCTCAAAGCCTCGCCCCGACTCGACGCCCGCACTACGGGAGAGAGATCCGCCAGTGCCTCCTTCTTTCCCACTCACCGCAGGGTGGAGCGCAGCTTGTGCACCGTTTGACACTCCCACAGCTAAAGCGCTTGTCATTACCCACATCTCAACCCCGTATGGTTCAAGACGATGAAACTGCATCCGGAGGATCCAGTTCAAGGGAGTGCTGCTGACGGATCAGGAGGAGTCCCACAGGGCACTCAAGACGGGACTGGTAGCCGAGCGCTTACAACTTGGAGCGGGCGGAGCGGATTTTCGCAGCTACACCTACCAGGGCCGCAATGCCGGGCTATGGAAGGGGATGGCTAGACTGCAAACCCTGGTCGAAGGTGTTCGTCTGGCACGTGAAATCAAGACTTATGGGTAATGACAAGAGCTAAAGCGCGTGGAATTCTTGCTTCACCGAATCCTGCCGCAACGGTTGGTACGGTCTTATGGACTCTCCACAAGCGCTTTGCGTCTCGGTATGCCCTACCGCGACGGGGACCTTTCGCGTCCTTGCGGCTCTAGTATACCCCATCTGTCGCCCATCCTGCGGTGTGCGCCCGAACCGGGCGCGCGTGGGGGTCTGCTCCATCCCACCTGGTAAACAGGGCCGTCAGGGCTCTGTCTACGCCACGCCATGGCGTGGCGTAGGGATCGCCCACGCCTAAAGGACGTGGGCTTTGCAGACCCCCACACCCCCTGTTTGTAACGTTCGTTATTTTGGATTTCGTAGGGACACTCTCCCTCACCTTAGAACAGCCGCGACTCCCTGACCCGCCTCGGCTGGGCAGCGAAGAGCTGGCGGCAGGGGCAACACACTGGGAACCTTCGCCTTTACAAAGGCATATTGCCTCTGTATATTCAAAAGCAGGATGCGGTTCCCCCGAGCTACCCGCTGACGGCGCTCTTTCCACGGAAAGAAGTCGTCCGGGTTTGCCCAAGGGGGAATTTTTTTGTAGCCCCGAATCAGACTGGAGCTGTCTGACCCCAGCGGGAATTGTGTAAATTATCGAGTCTCATACTAGGCCAGCGGTATAGCCGCCAAACAGCAAAGGAATGAAGCCATGAAAACCGCCGAAATCCGCGAGAAATTCCTCAGTTTCTTCGAAACCAAGGGGCATCTGCGCCTGCCTTCCTTCAGCGTCATCCCTCAGAACGACCCCTCGCTGCTCTTCATCAACGCGGGGATGACTCCCCTGAAACCCTATTTCACTGGCAAAAAGCCGGTCTTCCCCGGGCATGAAGGCGAGTGGTATCGCGTGACCACCTGCCAGAAGTCGGTGCGCACTGGCGACATCGAGAACGTGGGCCGCACCAACCGCCATCAGACTGTCTTCGAGATGCTGGGGAACTTCAGCTTCGGCGACTATTTCAAGAAGGAGGCCATCGAGTGGGCCTGGGAGTTCCTAACCAGCCCGCAGTGGCTGGGCCTCGAGCCCGGGCGCATCTACATCACAGTCTATAAGGACGACGATGAGGCCTTCGAGCACTGGGTGCGGGTGGGGGTGCCGCCCCCGAAGATTCACCGCTTCGATGCCGACGAGAACTTTTGGCCCCAGGATGCCCCCAGCAAAGGCCCCAACGGCCCCTGCGGGCCATGCAGCGAGATCTACTATGACCGCGGCCCCGAGTTCGGCAGCGACACTTGGGTCGACTACTACGAGACCCGCGAGTCGAGCCGCTTCGTGGAAATCTGGAACCTGGTGTTCCCCCAGTTCGACCGCAAGGATGGGGGGGTCCTCGAGCCCCTGCCCAAGCCCAACATTGACACCGGGATGGGCCTCGCCCGCGTGGCGATGGTCTTGCAGAACGTGACCGATTTTTACGAGACCGACGAGTTCCAGCCGCTCATCCAGCAGGTCGTAGAGATGAGCGGGGTGAGCTACGAAGGGCCGTCCACCAACAGCCAGCAGAGCCACAGTTCGCTGGCCCATCGGGTTATCAGCGAGCACGCGCGGGCGGTGAGTTTCATCCTCTCCGACGGCGCGACGTTTTCCAATACCGGGCGTGGATACGTGGTGCGACGTTTGTTACGTCGGGCGGTGCGCTATGGCTACCTGTTGGGGCTGCGCGAGCCGTTCATGTACAAGCTGTCGAAAGTTGTGGCGGACGTGATGGGTGGGGTGTATCCCGAGCTGCGCGAGAACCTCGAGAGCGTGCAGCGGCAGATCCGGCTCGAGGAGGAGCGCTTTCTCGAGACGCTTGAGTCCGGGATCCGGCGGCTGGACGGCATGCTCTCGGGGCTCCAAGAAGGCGATACCCTCTCCGGCAAGGATGCCTTCACTCTCTACGACACCTACGGCTTCCCGCTCGACCTGACCCTCGAGATCGCCGACGAGAAGGGCATTAGCGTGGACACCGAGGGCTACGAACGAGCACTGGAAGAAGCTCAGGAACTCGCCCGGCGCAACGCGGCCTTCGACAAGAACCTGTTCAAGAAGTCCAACGAAGCCCTTTCCGCGCTCGCGCAGGACTACGGCGGGACCATCTTTTTGGGCTACGAGCAGACCGACCTCGAGGGCCAAGTCAAGCTTCTGCTGGTGGGCGAGCAGAGCCTTGAGCAAGCGCCTGCCGGAACCGAAGTTCAGGTGGTGCTCGACAAAACTCCCTTCTATGCCGAGGGCGGGGGCGAGGTGGGCGACTCGGGGGTGCTGGAGTGGGACGGCGGCTGGGCGCAGGTCTCCACCACTCAGAAAAACCCCGATGGCATCTTCCTGCACGTCGCCACCATCAAAGAAGGAGTGCTTGAGGCGGGAACTGTGGTGCGGGCCATCGTGGACCCGCACCGCCGCGATATCGAGCGGAACCACACCGCCACTCACCTGCTCCACGCCGCGCTCCGCTCGGTGCTGGGGGCCCACGTCCGCCAGGCCGGGAGCTACGTCGGCCCCGACCGGCTGCGCTTCGACTTCACCCAGCCCGAGCCGATCAACCCCAAGGACTTGGCGCGGGTCGAATTGCTGGTGAACCAGTGGATCACGGCAGACTTCCCCGTCACCTACGCCTACAAGCCCATCGAGGAGGCCAAGAAGGAAGGTGCGATGGCCCTTTTCGGCGAGAAGTACGCCGACATAGTACGGGTGGTGAACGTCGAGGGCAGTGTAGAAAATGTGTCCAGCAAGGAACTCTGCGGCGGCTGCCACGTCCGGCGCACCGGCGAGATCGGGATGTTCGTGATCCGACTCGAGGAGTCGGTCAGTGCAGGGGTTCGCCGCCTCGAGGCCTTGACCGGTAGGGGTGCCGCCCGGTACGTGCGGGAGAGCCTCGAGCGCGTTTCCCAACTCGCGCGCGAGTTGGGAGTGAGCCCGGAAGGGTTGCCCGAGCGGGTAAGCAAGCTGCAAGACGAGCTGAGGGCCCAGGAGAAGGAAATCACCCGGCTCAAGATGGAGCTGGCTCGAGCCCAGCTCGGCGGCGGTTCAGCCGTACCGCTTCGGGAAGCGAACGGGTACAAGTATTTGGCCGTAAAGCTCGAGGGCATCGAGCCAGGTGCCCTGCGCGGTGCGGCGGACGAGCTGCTCGAGAAACACAAGGCAGACTTGGTCGCGGTAGGCTCGGGTTCCAACCTCGTGGTCAAGCTCGGCAAGAAGGCCCAGGCGAACGGCCTGGACGCAGGCGCAGTGATGCGCAAGCTTGCCGAGACGGCGGGCGGACGCGGAGGCGGCAAAGGAGCGCTGGCCCAGGGCGGTGGCTTCGACGTGGATAAAGCGTTCACGGGGCTCGAGGACGCATTGCGGTAAGGCCACGTCATACGCGGCCACAAACCCCGCCGCCTTCGTAAGAGGGGCCGCCCGAGGTCGTCTCGGTACAACACTCTACCAAATCCACCGCAATAGACGTGGATTCTCGCGTGCCCATGGCAACAACTCTATGGGCATGCCACAGATTTCCTTCATTCCGAACCACGTAACGCAACCATAACCCCCCGCCTATAGTCTCAGGATCATGAACCCCACCCCCGTATTTGCTAGGCTAAAGCCGGAGATGCCCCGGTTCATCCTGCGCCTGCTGGGGTCGCCCGAGATCGTGGGCGAGGTGGGTAAGCTCGTGCTGCCCACCCGCAAGCTGTGGGCCATGGTGGTATATCTGGCCGCCCAAGGACGCCCGGTGGAGCGGGGGAAGCTCGCCGGGCTGCTGTGGGACCAAGCCGACGAGGAGCGGGCGCGGGGCAACCTGCGACAGGAACTCTACCGGCTGCGCCGCAGCCCCGCTGAGGCACTGCTGGTGGTCAAGCCGGACACACTGGCCTTGGGTGGGCACGCTTCAGACCTGCTCGAGGCAGCGCACTGCCTCGAGCAGGCCGACTGGGAGGGGGCGCTGGCCCGCTTCCGGGGGGAGTTCGCCGCTGGGCTCAGCGTACGGGGTGCCCCGGCTTTCGAGGACTGGCTGCTCTTGGAGCGCGAACACTGGCAGGGGCTGTGGCGGGAGGCTGCCCGCAAACGGGCCAAGGAGCTGGAAGCGGCCCACCCCGAGGAGGCCCGGGCCCTGCTCGAGCACATCCTGGAAGATGACCCCTTCCAGGAGGACCTCCAGCGCGCGCTGCTGGCCCTCACCGCGCGGGTCAAGGGGGTTGCCACAGCACTGGGGCGCTACGAGCGCTACCGGGCCCTGCTCCAGCGGGAGTTCTCGCTCGAGCCGCTACCCGAAACCCTGGAACTCGTCGAGCGGCTGCGGCAGGGCCAAGCCCCACCTCCGGCCCCCGCCCCGGAGGTGCCTCCCCCCATACCGCAGGCCCTCGAGCACCCTCCGCTGGTGGGCCGTGAGCGCGAGTGGGGGCAGATGGAGGCGGCCTGGCAGACCGGGAAAGCCCTCTACCTCTCGGGGCCACCCGGCGTGGGCAAGACCCGGCTGATGCTCGAGTTTGCCCGCAGCAAGGGCCGGTTCCTGCTCTTGGAGGGCCGTCCAAGCGATAGCGGTATCCCCTACGCCTTTCACACCCGTGCCCTGCGCCAGTCCCTAAGCCTCTTGGGCGAAACCGAGTTGACCTCCTGGGTGCGCCAGGAGGTCTCGCGGCTGGTTCCCGAGCTGGCCGAAGCACCCCCGCCTCCCATCACCAGCGAGGAGGGTAAGCTGCGGCTCTTAGAGGCCATCACCGAGGTGATTCGGCGGCTGGCTCGAGCGGGTGTGGGGATCGTCATCGCCGACGACCTGCAGTTCGTCACCGACGCGGCCAGTCTCGAGGTCTCGGCCTACGCCATGGCTCGGTTGCTGCCCAAACGGTTGAGCTATCCCATCACGGCCTTCCGCGACGAGGAGCTGAGCCCGCTGATCCAAGAGGCCATCCTCCAGCAGGTCGAGCGCGGTCTGGCGGTGCTGATCGAGCTCAAGCCGCTGGCCCCGGAGGGGGTCGAGGCGCTCGTGCGGGGGCTCTCCGGCAGCGAGGCCCGACTGTTCAGCCGACAGCTTTACAACGCCACCGGCGGCAACCCCCTCTTCGCCCTAGAAACCCTTAAGGAGCTCTTCGCCTCGGGCGACCTGCGCGTAGAAGAGGGGGTCTGGAGCACTCCTTACGACGAGGCGACCGAGGACTACCGCGAGTTGCCCCTACCCAGGAGCGTACAGGCCGCGGTGAACCGCCGGGTGGACCGGCTGGGCGGTGCGGTGCGGCGGCTCTTGGAGGCGGCCAGCCTGGCCGGGGAAGGGTTCAGCCTCGAGGAACTCTCGGGGGCCACCGCGCTCTCGGAGTGGGAGACACTCGAGGCTGCCGAGGTCGCGGGGCGGGCCGGTCTGTTACAACAAAGACCAGACGGCCTAGGCTTCGCCCACGACCTGCTGCGCCGGGCCTTGAGTGAGGGGCTCTCGCTCGAACGCCGCAAGGTGTTGCACCGCAAGCTGGCCGAGGGTTTAGCCCGGCTGGAAGGGCCTCCGGCGCAGGTCGCCGAGCATTTGGAGAGGGCCGGGCAGCCTAAAGATGCGGTGGTGTGGCGGGTCAAGGCAGCGGAGGCTGCGGAGCGGGTTTATGCCAACTCGGAGGCCCTAGAGCAACTCGCCAAGGCGCTCGAGGATGGGGCCCAGGGGCGGCAAGCCTTCGAGGTTCACGCGGCCAGGGCCAGGCTGTATAAAACCCTGGACCAGCAAGGGGCCTGGGAAGCAGCACTAAGCGCCATGACCCAGCTTTCTCGGCAGCTCCGTGGGCCTGTCCTGGAGGCTGAGACCGCCCTGGCGCTGGCGGAGTTTGACAACCACGCCGGGCAGTACGCGCAGGCCCTCGAGCGGCTCAACTCCGTCGCGTCTGACCCCGATCTCCCTCCCTCGCTGCTGGCCCAAGTTTTCTTTGGGCGTGGGCAAGCCCTGTTCACCCTGGGCCGCGCTGACGAGGCCAAAGAGCAGCTACTCCAGGCCCTAAAACACGAACCCTGGGAGTTTTCGGAGCTGGCCGGAAAGGCCTACCTGATGCTCTCCAACAGCGCGATGGGGCGCAGCAATTTGGAAACCGCGAAATCCCACGCCGAACGCGCCTTGCAAGCCTTCGAAGCCACCGGGAGCCGCCGCGATAAGGGCTTGGCCCTGGGCAACCTGGGGCGGCTTTTAGGCATCGCTGGGGACAGCGCGGGGGCCATCCGCACCTTGGAACGGGCCCTGGGGGAGACCCAAGCCGCCGGGGACATCGTTTCGCAGCGGCGTATCCTGCTCAACCTGTTCAAGTTCGAGTTCGAGTCGGGGGCGCTCGACGCGGCGCTGTCGCACCTCGAGGCGGGGCGCTCCCTTTTCAAAGATCAACCTGACCCGCTCCAGCAGGGCATTTTCCTCAACAACCTGAGCGTGGTCCAGCGGATGCGGGGGGAGTTTGGCAAGGCGATTGAGACCTTGGGCGAGGCGCTCGAGGTGGCCGAGCGCGCCGGAATCGCCCAAGGCCGCGCCCGGCGGCGGATGTCGCTGGTGGAGTATTACCTCGACTTAGGGCGGGCGGCGGAAGCGCTGCCGATTCTCAATGAGGCTCGAGAACTGATTGAAACCGCCAAGCTGGACGAGCTGGGAGCTTGGCTCCTGGCCCAATACGCCCGCCACGACCTCTACACCGGGCAGCCCGAGGCCGCGATACGGCGACTTGAGCCGCTGCTGAACCAAGCTTTTGCCGACCCCCATGACGGGGCCAGGGCGGCCTGGACGCTCGCGCTGGCCTGGCTCGAGCTTGAGGCACCCGAGAAGGCTTTGCGGGTGGTGGAAAGCCTCGAGGTTCCGCCCAACCCGCCGTTTCAGGCTAGGGCGCTCGGCGCACAGGTTGAGGCCCACCGAAGGCTCGGTCAGGACAGTGCTCCGGTTATCCAAGAGGCGAAGAAGCTGTTGGCGACGGGCACTGTTCCGCTGTTGGAAGCGCTCGAGCTGTACGAATCCATGATTCCCGCCGCTCGCCCTGCCAAAGCCCGCAAATACCAGCAGGCGGCGAGGGAACTGGTCGCCAAGATCGCCGCGAGCCTCGAGGCTTTTCCCGAGTTCAGGGCGGGCTTTTTGGGGAGGCATGGATTTTTGCAGTAACACATCCACTTCATCAAACCGGTGTCATCGTAGGTGACTGCAAAGAATCTCGCCCGCGCTCCTGTACGTCATTTATCGGGGTTCAGAAAAGCTGCTCAACGGGGCAGGATAACGGTTAGGGGACTCGTGTCCTCAAGCCTCTTCTCTGACCACCAGAAACGCTGTTCCCAACGCATCCTCCTTCCCGGATCCCAATTTGTGACGGCAAAGTGACACCGCTTTTTCTACCCTCCTAGACATGAGGGCAAAAACGATAAGCCGGGTCTATGTACTGCGCATAGACCGCGCTGAGGACGGCTCACTGCGCCTGGTGCTAAAGGTGCGCGGGGCCGACAAAGCGCTGCATTTTGCCACGCTGGAAGCCCTCACCGAGTATTTGCGCGAGCAAGAAGCCGAGTTTAAACCCAGAGGATTGCGCTGAAGGAGGAAGGTATGAAACTTGTAGCATGGCTACCCATTCTGTTGCTCCTGGCGGCTTGCGGAGGGGGCTCAGGGCCGTCCCAGACTAGCTCAGCGGGCCCTGGCATCCTCGGCATCACGAGCGTGAACGGCGTACCCGCCTTCAAGCTCTCTACAGGGGAAATCGCCCTGCTGGACAAACCCGAGGACACCCAGGGGTATCTGGATCGCTACCCGCCTCCAGTCCAACCCGCTTCACAAACGGTCAACCCCCAGGGCTTGCCCGCTAGCGCAGACCTCTCGCAGTACCAGACCCCGGTCAAGAACCAGAACCCGCGCGGGACCTGCACCAACTTCGCGGTGGTGGGGGCCCTCGAGGTCCGCTACAAACGCGCCTATGGCCTCACCCTCGACCTCTCCGAGCAGTGGCTCAACCACCTCCAGAAGATGGACGCGCTCGACACCCTGGACACCGTAAACGACTCCACCGGCGACCACCGCCCCAAACCGCCCAGCCTGCTGGAGAACCAGTTAGGGCTGTGGGGCGGGGGCAGCGTGGTCTACAACCTGCGGCTGCTTTCCAGCGGCAAGCTGGGGATTCCTGAGGAAGGGGCGATGCCTTACTTTTCGCTCAACAACGGTGATTCCAGCATGTGGAACCCACCCATCAGCAGCAGCAGCAGCCAGCGGGTGATTGACGACTTCAACCTCAGCCAGCAGTCGGTGACGTATAAAATGCCTTCCCCCCTCACGCTCACGGTGCTGCCGCAGAACGCCCAAAATACGGCCCAATACCGGGTCGGGCAGGTCACGTATGCGAACGGCAATGACCTCAAGTCACTGGACTGGTTCAAAACCCAGCTCGCCTCGGGGCTCGAGGTAGCCTTTGGCGTCCGGCTGGACTCCGACGACCCCAACCCCAACAACGACGTTTGGGAGATCGCCGACAAACCCCGTGCCGACCCCAAGACCTGGGGGGGCCACGCCATGCTGATGGTCGGCTACGACGACGGCAAAAAGGCTTTCCGGGTCAAGAACTCCTGGGGCACCGGCTGGGGCGAGGGAGGTTACGTCTGGTTTAGCTACGACTTCGTGACCAAGGGCAAAGTCCGCGAGGGCGCGGTGGTCAAAAGCGTGTTCCCGCCCAACTCAGCGCTGCCCGTCGACCAGCTTTTTATCGGGCGCTATAACCTCGACCACGACGGCTGGCAGGGTATTTTGGATCTTTACCATGTCCCCGACAGCGGCATCTTCCAGTTCAAAAGCGGCGCACCCGACAACCGCCTGGGCACTTACTACGGCCCCGACGGGCTGGGGCGGCGAGTGAACGGGACGATCAGCGGGCGTAGGATTGACTTCTACGTTGATTGGAACAACACCGGGGCACGCGGCTTCGGCGAGCTTACGGGTCTGCACTATACCGGCTACCTAGCGGGTGACAACACGACCCTCAGCGGGACCATGCTCGACAACCGCGACTCTCAGACCTATGGCTTCTACGGACGGAAGAGTCAATACCTCAGTGGCACAGCAGCGGGCTCGAGCGCTTCGCTGGCTTCGTATGTGGGCAACTGGCAGGTCTACGGGCTGGACATCCCCAGTGGCAGCTTTAGCA
>PSMF01000182.1:0-4628 GCA_040290005.1 Meiothermus sp. | reverse complement strand
GTAGGCGCTGCATGGCTTAAGTTTGCCTTGTCGTAACCAAGAGGGGAAGGTCAGTGTGTAGTCAGTAATACTTGACATTTCTCTGACAGTCCTCAAGATTGAAAGTGGAGGAAAAATATGAAAAACCTTTCTGGGCGGGATTTCCGCTGGATTGTGGTGCTGCTGGCGTTGCTCCTGACGCAAAGCTTAGCTCAGCAAAAAGTGGTCAATGTCTTGTGCAGCGTGACGCAAAACTGGTGTGAATCCTTGGGTCCGGCGTTTAAGCAGGCCACCGGAATTGATGTGCGGATCGTGAGCCTTTCGACCAACGAGGCCCTAGCCCGGCTGCGGGCTGAACAAGCCAACCCCACCTTCGACGTGTGGTTCGGCGGTACCGGCGACCCCCACTACGAAGCCTTCAAGGAAGCCATCACCGAGTGGTACCGGGTCAAGGCGTACAAAGACCTCTCGCAAACCATGAAAGACGCTATTGGGGCGACCTACACCCCGCTCTACCAGGGCATTTTGGGCTTCGGAGTGAATCCCAAAGTGCTGCAAGAGCGCGGTGCACCGGTTCCCAAGTGCTGGAAAGACCTCTCCAACCCCGCCTACAAGGGTCTGATCCAGGTGGCCAACCCCAACACCTCGGGTACTGCTTACACCATGATCGCCACCTTGGTGCAGCTCTTCGGTGAAGACGAAGCCTTTAACGTGATGCGGGGCTTCCACCGTAACGTAGCC
Organism: Meiothermus sp.; assembly: GCA_040290005.1. Classification (GTDB taxonomy): domain Bacteria; phylum Deinococcota; class Deinococci; order Deinococcales; family Thermaceae; genus Meiothermus. The sequence continues at coordinate 3,908 of PSMF01000182.1, read as the reverse complement.
GAGTACACCCGCTCGGGCGTAGCCCCCCGGATCGCCCTAGGCCGCGGCGAGATCGGCATCGGCATCCAGTTCATGCACGATCTGGTGGAGTTCAAGAAGCAGGGCTTCCCCATCGAAATCGTAGCCCCCTGCGAGGGGACCGGCTACGAGATTGGCGGCCTGAGCTTAGTGCGCGGGGCCAAGAACAAGGCCAACGCTCAGGCCTTCATGGATTGGGCGGTGAGCCCGGCGGCCCAGCAACTCGCCTTCAAGGCCGGGGCCTTTTCCTTGCCCTCCAATACCAAGACCCCGCTGGTGGAGGACGTGCCCGACCCTAAGGACTTTAAGCTGATCAAGTACGACAACAAGAAGTACGGCGACCCCGACCTTCGCACCCGGCTCATCACCCGCTGGACTCGAGAGATCTTCCCACTCCCGCGGAGGTAAGGGGCTCGAGCCCGACTCGTCCCCCCTGCCCACCAGGGGGGATTCATTAGGCAAGGAGGATGGATGACCCTCACCCAAATCCCCGGCGGCCTGGCGCGGGGCCGTTCCCCGGCGTGGCTTCCCGGCCTGGTCACGCTCGCCGGGTTGCTGGTGCTGCCCTGGGCCCGCACCGACCGCAGCCTGCTCGAGTTCGGCCCCCAACTGCTGATTGCGAACCAAGCGCCGGTGCTGGGTGGCTTCCTCTTCATCGTCACCGTGGCTTTAGCCGTTGCCAGCCTGGCCTACCTGCCCCTGGTGCTCCGCGGGTACGCGCTGGTGGGTTGGGGTGGCCTGGGTTTCCTTGGCGGGGTGGGCTGGCTGATGGCAACCTCGAGTCCCTTCGGCCTGGGGGCGCTGGTGGCCCTATCCGGCCTGCTGGTGATGATCGGGATCGGCCTCAGCGAGTCGGGAATCATCCAGAACGACCCCTTTGTGACCAGCAGCATCCTGGTTGGCTCGCTATTTGTGCTGTTGTTCATCCTCTACCCGATCTTTACCGTGCTGCGCGAGTCGGTGTGGATCCAGGGGCAGTTTACGCTCACCAAGCTGCAAAGCGTGCTCACTTCTCCCCTCTTCATCTCCATTGAAAACCCCTATACGGGGCGCTCCGAGCGCCTGATCGTAGTGGTTTTGACCAGCATCGGGGCACTGCTGGGGGCCGGGCTGGCGGCTCGAGGGAGCTTCCGCTGGGGCCGGGTCCTCTCCGGGCTGGGGGCGGGAATGGTGTTGGGTTGGATCATAGGGGCGGGAATCTTCGGGGCCGGGGCCTTGCCCACCAGCCTCTACCTGGCCCTCATCGTGGCCCCGCTGGCGACCGGCCTGGGGCTGATTTTTGCGCTGCTTGAGCAGCGCTCGAGGGCGGCCTGGGTGCGGCGCAGCCTCAGCGTGGTGAGCCTGCTGCCGCTCATCACCCCACCTTTCGTCTTCGCCTTCGCGCTCACTTACTGGCTGGGACGGCGGGGGATCATCACCTACGACCTGCTGGGGCTTAACACCAACGTTCTCTTCGGTGTGACCGGGGTCGCTATCGCCCAGGTACTGGCTTTTACCCCGGTAGCCTTTTTGATCCTGCGCGGCTCGGTGCAGGGCTTGAACGCAGCGCTCGAGGAGGCTTCCGCTACCCTGCGGGCGAGCCCCTGGTGCACCTTTTACCGCGTGACCTGGCCACTCTTGCGCCCCGGCATGGCCGCTGCTTTCCTCCTCACGATCATCGAGTCGTTGGCCGACTTCGGCAACCCTATGCTTTTGGGCGGGGACCGCAACTTCCTGGCGACCGAGGTCTTCTTGGCCCTCACCGGGCGCTACGACCCCCACGAGGCAGCAGTGTATGGCACGGTGCTCCTGTGCTTGGTACTCACGGTGTTCGGGCTGCAAAAGCTTTGGCTTGGCAACACTTCCTTCGTGACCGTGACCGGCAAGCCGGGTGGGGGTAACTTCTCGCCGCTGCCACTGTGGTTTGAGCGCACTTTGCAAGCGGTCCTGGCCCTGTGGGGCCTGTCGGTGGTGCTCCTGTACTTCTCGATCTTCTTCGGCTCCTTCGTGGAGATCTGGGGGATCAAAAACACCTTCACCTTCAAGCACTACGCTGACCTCGCCACGCTAGGGCTGCCGGTGCTCTTCAAGACCGCCCAGCTCGCGTTGCTGAGCGCTTTTATCGCCACTTTGGTGGGCTTCCTGATCGCCTACTTGGTGGCCCGGCAAAACTTCCTGGGGCGGGGGCTTTTGGAGGTGGGCTCGATGCTCTCCTTCGCTACCCCCGGCACGGTGATGGGGGTAGCCTACATCCTGGCCTTCAACACCGGTCCCTGGCTCCTCACCGGGACTGGGGTCATCATCGTGCTGGCTTTGGTGTTTCGCAACATGCCTGCCGCCGTGCGGGGGGTGATTTCGGGATTATCGCAGATTGACCGCAGCCTCGAGGAGGCCTCGACGATGTTGCGGGCACCCTCGAGCACCACCCTGCGCAGGGTGCTGATCCCCCTCTTGATCCCGCAACTCCTGGCCGGGGCAGTGTTCGCCTTCGTGCGCGGGATGACCGCCATCAGCCAGGTGATCTTCCTGATCAGCCCCGGCAACATCCTGGCCACCGTGCTGATGCTGCGCTGGATCGAGCAGGGCGACTTAGGGCGGGGCTCGGCGATGGCGACGGTGATGATCTTGAGCCTCTTGATGGTAATTCTCCTGCTCTTCGCCCTCTCGCGCCGTCTGGGGCGGGGGGGTTCGATGGAGGGAATGGTGTGAAGGCTGTCTCGGTCAAACTCGAAGGGATCGTCAAACGATTCGGCAAGGTGGTGGCGGTGGAGCGGGCCGACCTCGAGCTGCCCGCCGGGGCTCTGGTGACCCTCTTGGGGCCGTCGGGCTGTGGCAAAACCACCATCTTGCGGATGGTGGCGGGGCTCGAACGCCCCAGCGAGGGGCGCATCCTGATCGGCGGGGAGGACGTGACCCGGCTCCCCGCTTATCTGCGCGATATCACCATGGTCTTTCAGAGCTACGCGCTTTTCCCTCACCTCAACGTCTTCGAGAACATCGCCTACGGGCTCAAGGTGCAGCGCCGCCCGCAGGCTGAGGTGAGGGAGCGGGTAGCCGAGGTAGTGGGGCAGGTGGGGCTCGGGGGGCTGGAGGAACGCCCCGTGGCGGCCCTCTCCGGCGGGCAGCAGCAGCGGGTGGCTTTGGCCCGCTCGCTGGTGATGCAGCCCCGGGTGCTCCTCTTCGACGAACCGCTCTCCAACCTCGACGCTAAGCTACGCAAACACGTGCGTGAGGAGATCCGCGAGATCCAGCAGCAACTGGGCATCACCACACTCTATGTGACCCACGACCAGGAGGAAGCCATGGCCATTTCCGATCTGGTGGTGGTGATGAGCAAGGGGAAGATCGAGCAGAAGGGCGACCCCCGCACCCTCTATACCCAGCCGCAGAGCCGTTTCGTGGCGGATTTCATCGGTTCGGCGAACTTCGTAGAGGGAAGCTACTCCGGCGGGGAAGTGAACGTGGCCGGGTATCGCTTCCCGCACCGGCAGGACCTCGCCCCGGGAGACGTGACCGTGATGGTGCGCCCCGAAGCCATCCACGTGAGCGACAGCGGAGTTGGCCTCGAGGGCACCCTGCACAGCGTGGCCTTCCTAGGTGCGCGCACCGAGTTCAGCGTGGATACTGTGGTGGGGCGGCTCGAGGGGGTGATCGCCGGGAATGCACCCGAGTTGCCCGGCAAGGGTGCGCGGGTGAGAGTGCGGTTCGCGCCGCAGGGGGTGTATCTGCTGGAGCGTTGAGTGAAGATAGCCTACTGACTTTTGCCCTGTGAGGGCTTTTTAGAGACTGCCTTAAATCCTTTCGGCAAGCTAACCTCCTAACCACAATCCGAATCATCACCGTGTAGATCAGGGTTTAAGTATCTCCATGGTAGTATTACAAGATGCCAGCAGCGCGATATGTGAAGTTGA
>PSMF01000181.1:0-4641 GCA_040290005.1 Meiothermus sp. | reverse complement strand
TGCAAATCACCTTATGTCGGCACTGCGGGCAACATCTGAAGCCGAGGTCATCCGCCGCTACATCGAAGAGTACCAGGGAAAATAGCCGCGCTTTCATCCCGACCCCCTGAAGGGGGTGGAAATTCCCGCGCCGGTCTTTAAATCGCCAGGCCCTGCTGGGTCAGCCAAGTGGCCGCTGGTAGAACCTGGTGCCCGCGCACCTCGAGAATCAGACGAGGCTGTGCCGGAGATTGAGCCAGGGCTTCAAAGAACGAAGCCCAATGCACATTTCCTTGTCCGGGTTGCCAATGTCGATCCAGCAGCCCGTCGTTATCCTGGAGGTGCACATGACCTAACCACTGACCTGCCGTGTGGACCCACTGGCTGGGAGGGGGACCGCCGATCTGGTGCATCAAGTAAGCGTGCCCTGTGTCCAGGCTCATGCGCACTTGCGGACTATCAAAAGAGCGCACCAGCTCCAGCAAAGGGGCAGGATGGGTGTCACGAATGTTCTCGATAACCAAGGTCAGCCCTAAGTCTTGGGCAATCGGAAGCAGTTCTTGCAGGGTGTCGTGGGCGTAGTCCAGTTGTTGTGCCAAGCCGGCGGCGGGGGTGTGAGCTACCTGGGGATGTCCAAAAAACAAAAAAGGGCTGTGGAGGACCATGTGGCTGGCCCCGAGGTCGGCGGCAAAAGCTAGGGCCCGGCGATAACGGCCCGCAATAAAGCGCCGTAGGGCCGGGTCTGAAGTGGCCAACCAGTAGCCGTCGTAGGGGCCATGAATCCCCAGGCGGCCAGTGTACCCCTCGAGGACCTGCTGCGCCTGAGCGACTCGCGGTTTCCAATCACCGTCTAGCACTTCGGGAAGAAAGCCGTCTTGAATCTCCAGATCGCGCCCTCCATGTTCCAGCAACCAGTCGCGGTATTCGGCCAGGCGTTCGATGGGCAGGGCCGCTCCCAAGACCGGACGGGTTGAAACGGCAGCCGATGGGGGAATAGAGTTGGCTTGGGTCATAAGTTGGATGCTCCAACGCCTCAGGGCTGCTTGAACAGGCTCTGGGTGCGGCTAACTAGGTCGTTGATGGCCGGTTCCACCGAGCGGTTGTTGAGCCAAACATCCTCGAGGGTCTTGCGGATCTCCTGGATGGCCTGCACGTACCCGGGATCGGCAGGGCGGGGTCGCGCGGTGGGAAGTTGCAGCATGCCTTGGCCCAACCCCTGTTCGGTGAGAAGATAGCTCTGGAACGCCCGCAGCTCATTGGTAGCACGGGTCACAGGCACATAGTTGGTTTCCTTGATCCAGGCCAGTTGCTGCTCGGGGGTGTTGAGCCACTGGATAAACTTCCAGGCCGCCAGAACATGGTCCTGCGGAATACCCTTGGGAATGGCCAGGGTGGCCCCGCCTACCGGTACCACCGGACGCTTGAAGTAGGGGAGGTTGGCGACCCGCACATTGGTTTTGAATTTATCGCCAGCCAGGGCTTTGATACCGGGGCGACTGGCCACCGATTGAAAGGTGATAGCCACTTTCCCGGCCACAAAATCTTGGGTCACGTTGGCGTTTTCAACCACCGCACTGCCATCGCGGATCATTTGAGTCCAAGTCTCGATCACCTCTAGAGCAGCTGGCTCGTTGAGGGCCAGCTTACCTCCCCGCACCATCTCCCCATCGTTGCTGAACACCGCACCCTCTAATACCCAGGGAAACGCGGGAATCGCTAGGGCGGGCACTCCGGTGGCCTCCTTGACCTTCCGGGCGAACTCGCGATACTCCGTCCAGCGCTTGGGCGGGGCCCCGAACCCGGCTTTTTGGAGCAGTTGGGGGTTATAGTAGGTAACCGGGTTGGAGTTGTTCCAGGGTACAGCGTATATCTTGCCGTCGCTGTCGGGGTCGGTCTGCCGACGGAACACCGGCCAGAAACTGTCGTACATGGTCTTAAATCCGGGTAGGGTAGAGAGATCGGTCAGTTGCCCGGCAGCGGCCAGCCGGGGCCAAAGCGCTACCTCGAGCTGGAGCAAATCGGCCGCAGGTTGACCGGCGGCAATCCCTGCCAGGGCCTTTTGTAACACCCCTTCGTAGCTATCGGCGAATTCCCCCCGCACCACCACTTCGTTTTGGCTTTTGTTGTAGCGATCGATCGTGGCGCGAATCACCTCGCCCAGGCGGCCTCCCAGGCCATACATCAAGGTGATCTCGACCGGCTTGCTTTGAGCTAATCCGGGAGTTCCCAAGACTGCGGCCACGCCGAGTGCGACCATCCATCTGCTGTGCTTTCCCATGCTGTCTCCTCCTAGGCAGTTCAACCCTTGAGCCCGCTGCTGGCCGCACTCTCGATAAACCATTTCTGGGCTAAAAAGTAGACCAGCAGCACCGGGACGGTGACAATGAACGTGGCGGCGAGCACCACCGGGATGTTGGTATTGCCCTCGATGTTGTTGAAGCTGGCTAGCCCCACCTGAGCCGTGCGCCACTCATTGCGGTTGGTAGCGACAAAAGGCCAGACCAGGGCGTTCCAGCTCGAGAGAAAGGTCAGCACAGAGAGCGCGCTGAGCGCCGGGGCGTTAACCGGCAGGAGGATGCGGAACAAGAACGTCAGGGGGGTGGCTCCATCCAACCGGGCCGAGTCGTCGAGTTCACGGGGGGTTTGGAGAAAGGCATTGCGCAGCAGGAAAATTCCAAACCCGCTGGCAGCGAACGGCACGATGAGAGCCCAGTAGCTGTTGATCCAACCGAAGTTGCGGATGGTGAGAAAGTTGGGAATGAGCAGGGCATCGCCAGGGATCATCAGGGTTCCCAGGGCCAACACGAAAGCCAGGGGCTTGAACGGGAACTCCATTCGGGCCAGTGCAAAGGCTGCTAGGGCTGAGGTGAGCCCCACCGACAAGGTGGTCAGGCTAGAGACCACCAGGGAGTTCAGCAAAAAGCGCCCGAAAGGAGCGGAGCGCCAGGCCTCCACAAAGTTCTCCCACTTCCACTCCTGGGGAAGCAGTGGCCCTCCAAACAGCCCGTCCGGAGCTTTGAACGCTCCCAGAAACAACCAAAGCAGCGGGGCCAGGAACAGCAGGGCCATCAGTAGGCTGAGGCCCTCGAGGCTGAGTTGGCCCCACCAGCGACGCGACTTGGAGTTCATTGGTAATGCACCCGCCTTTCTGAAAGGCGGAACTGTACCCACGCCAAGCCCGCCAGCAGCAAGAATAAGAACACCGAGACGGCGCAGGCGTACCCCATCTGGAAATATTGGAAGGCGTTTTGATAGATGTGGTAACCCAGCAGATTGGTAGCTCCCACCGGCCCACCCTCGGTGCGCAGCACCAGGATCAGGCCGTAGGACTGAAACGTGCCCACCAGCGACAAAAACAGCACCACCATGGTGGTAGGGGCCAGCAAGGGGATGGTGATGCGCCGGGCTACTTGCCAGGCTGTGGCTCCATCCACTCGAGCCGCCTCTTGCAGTTCTTTGGGAATGGCCTGCAATCCGGCCAGATAGATCACTGCTGGTAGCCCCACTCCTTTCCAGAACGAGATCAAAATCACTGAAGCCAGCGCGGTCTCGGGGTGGGTCAACCAGCCTAAAGGAGGTAGTCCCACCGCCTGAAGCCCGGCATTGAGCGGCCCGCCGTTAGGATTCATCATGTATTGCCAGATCAATCCAGCTGAAACGGTAGAGACCACCACAGGCGCGAATATCGCTCCCCGCAGAAGGCTTTGAAAGCGGGTTTTGGCCTGCATGAGAAAGGCCAAGGCCATTCCCACCCCGACCTCGAGGGCCGTCACCGCCAAAGCGAAAGCTGTGGTGACGCTAAGACTGCCGAGGAATTCTCGACTCAGCAGCATCTTCTGGTAGTTCTCGAGGCCAACCCAGCGCGGAGAACGCAGCAAATCGGCATCGGTGAAGCTCAGGTAAAGCACCCGTAGCAAGGGGTAATAGGCAAATAGCACAAACACCGCCAGTGCGGGCAGCAGATACGGGATGGCCCCCCCTAACCTTGCTCCAAGCTGGCCATCCCAAAGGCTTCGAGCGGTCGGGGAGCGCTGTGCAACTGCCATGCTGGCATGGTATGCGGTATATGTCAGCTGGTTTTCAAGTTGGGGATCAAATCCGCATGAGGCAGTGTTCGAACCCGTCGGACTAGACGAAGTCGAAGTCCTCGAGGGTGAGCCAGCGGTTGTTGAGCAGCGACAGCACCGCCAAGTCGGTCAGGATGCCGCGGAACTCCCCCATCCGGTCGAGCGCCCCGTAGCGGACCTCGTGCAGCCCGGCTTCCCTCCACGCCGTGGTGGGGCGAGGCGATTCTGTTGGCACAGGTGCTCAAGGAGTTCGGCGGGTCCATCTGGCCGCGGGCCCGGGCGACTTGAACCCTAGCACACCAATGGTGGCACATCTCCCGCGGGGCACAGGGCAGCTTTCCCCCCTTGAAGAAGGCAGCGCGGACGTGTTTACCGACGTAGCTTTGCGAAGGATGACCGGGTTTGACGCTTCCAAGACAGGGCTTCGGCGGTATTCGGAGCAGGCCCAGGCGGTGGAAGCCCTGCTCGAGGCCGGGTTCCCACCACCGCTGGTCGAGCAAGTGTTGGAGTATAGGAGAGGTTTGGCTGGCGCGCATCCGGCGGCGGCTGGCCTCCCAGAGGAACCAACCGTCATCTACCTCGGACTGAAGTCCGA
>PSMF01000180.1:0-4672 GCA_040290005.1 Meiothermus sp. | reverse complement strand
AACAAGGCTGCATCCTCGGCCTCACTCAACTTCACATATCGCGCTGCTGGCATTTTGTAATGCCACCATGGAGATACTTGGAATCAAGGTTTTTGACTCGAGCCATCTAACAGGCCGCCTCGCAAAAACCCTCTCCTACGGCGTAGGAGAGGGTAGGGTGAGGTTTGTTCCGAAGTTGGCCATTTACACCTCTTGTCTATGATGGGGATTCTCGAGCCTGAATTTTACCGTTCCAGACATGACCTGTTTTCGTAGGGGCGAACCTGGGTGTTGGCCCTGCATCCTCGTAGGCTATAAATCACGACCCTGACAACACAAGATGGCGAGACGGGTATTGAAGGACGGCGCGAGGTCGAGCGCTCGACCTCGCACAAAGACGCTGCCCCTACATGAAGACCTATTGACGCGTAGATATGAATGGACGACCTCAGCACAGACCGCCCCAGCCCCAAAACGGCGAACGCTGATGCGTCTTCCTGCTGCATAGAGGGGAACGGTCTGAACTTGTTCGCTCAGGCCCGCCACGGTACCAGCACGGCCTCGAGCCGCGCCAGCGTCCAATCGGTTAAGAGCGCTAACAGCGCGACGGAAACGGCTCCTTCGGTGACAAAACCGAGATTGTTCACCGCCAGCCCCGCCACAATCGGCGTGCCCAGCCCGCCCCCACCCACCAGTGGGGCCACCGTTGCCGTCGCCAGAATCAGCACCAGACTGGCGCGAATTCCGGCCAGCACCACCGGTAGGGCCAGCGGGAACTCGACCCGCCACAGTCGCTGAGCGGATGAGTAGCCCATCCCCCTGGCCGCGTCGAGCACGTCGGCGGGAAGCGAGGAAAAGGCCCCCAGGCCCCCCCGCACCACCGGCAACAGGCCGTACAGAAACAAGGCCAGCACCGCACCTGTCGAGCCAAACCCGAAGATCGGGAGGGCTAGCACCAGCACCGCGACGGGCGGGAAGGTTTGCCCGACCGCGACGCTGCTCTCTAAAAGCGGCCTGAACGCAGCGCCAGCGGGCCGGGTAGCATAGATTGCTAAGGGTAAGCCGATCAGGATGACCAACAGCCCGGCCCCCACGGTGATGCTCAGGTGTTGCAGGGCCAAGCTGAGCAGGGTTTCCCGGTCAAAGAGGGGGTTTCGGGCGCTGGGGAAAAGCGCGCTCAGGGCCCGTGCCCACAGCCCTTGTTGGGCAAACAGCACGAACAGGCCGACCCACAAGAGTATCGGGAGCCAGAGCTTTTTCCAAGCGTTCGTCGTTCGACCTTGGACCCTCGGCGCTACGGTCACTCGTCCTCCGAAGCCGCCTGGAGAAGAGCCTCCAGCCGCACGATGCCCACCGTCTTTCCGCTCTCGTCGCTCACCCCCACTACGCGTCTGCCGTGGGCCAAGAGGCTCGAGAAAGCCTCCCGCGCCATCGCCGTCCTGGGCACCGAGAAGGCCGGGACTCTAGGCCCCACCGCTTCGATCAGCCCGTCGAGGGGAACCCTCGAGAGCCGCAAGAGGGTGCGCGAGGGCCCCAAAAAGTCCCGCACGAACTCGGTTTTGGGGTGGCCCAGCAACTCGGCGGGGGTGTCGTACTGCTCGACTTGGCCGATGTTCATCAGGCAGATGCGGTCGGAGATTTTGACCGCTTCCTCTAGGTCGTGGGTTACGAACAGGACGGTTTTCCTGAGTTCGGCTTGCAGACGCAAAAACTCGTCCTGGAGGCGCTCCCTGGTGGGCGGGTCCACCGCCCCGAAGGGCTCGTCCATCAAGAGCACCGGTGGGTCGGCGCACAAGGCCCGCGCCAGACCTACCCGCTGGGCCTGCCCGCCGGAAAGCTCGCGCGGATAACGAGCGGCGTAGGTATCGGGCTCGAGGCCCACCAGGGCAAGCATTTCCCGGGCCCTGGCTTCGCGCTTGGCCTTGTCCCAGCCCAGCAGACGCGGGACCACCACGGTGTTTTCCAGCACCGTCATGTGCGGGAACAGCCCGATGCTCTGGATCACGTAACCGATACCCCGCCGCAGCTCCACCTCGTCGAGCTGTTCCACATCCTGGCCGTTCAAGTAGACCGTGCCCTCGCTGGGCTCGATCAGCCGGTTGACCGTGCGCAGCAGTGTGGTTTTGCCGCAGCCCGAGGGCCCTAAGAGGGTCACGAGCTGCCCCGCGGCGACCTCCAGGCTCACCCCTTTGAGCGCCTCGAAGCCCACGTAGCGCTTGACCACCCCCTCGAAGCGGATCGCCGCGGAGTGTTTTTGAGCGGTTTCAGCCTGGGTTCTCTCGAGTCGTCCGGTCATACAATCCCTAATCGGCGGCGTAAACCCAGCCCTACCAGACGCAACAGCGTATCTGCCCCGAGGGCCAGCCCGATCACCGGGATGGCCCCCAGGAGCACCATGTCATTGGCCCCACCCTCCACCCCGCGCAGCACGAAAAACCCCAGCCCGCCCGCGCCGATCAGCGCCGCCACGGTGGTGATGCCGATGGTGAGTGCCGCCGCGCCGCGAATCCCCTCCACGATCAGCGGTAGGGCCAGCGGGAACTCCACCCGCCAGAAAAGCTGGCTGGGGCTCATCCCCATCCCCCGCCCGGCGTCCTTAGCCGCCTCGGGAACCCCGCGCAGCCCGGTGTAGACGTTCAAAACCACCGGCAGCAGGGCATACAGCGTGAGTGCCAAGAGTGCGGGGGCCGCGCCGATCCCGCGAACACCCGATTCCGCAAGGGGCGCATTTAGCGCGATGTGCAGCCCATCGGGGCCGAGCAGCCCGTAGAGCCAGACTCCGCCCAGAATCAGCACCAGTAGAGTCAACGGCAGCGCAACCACGAAGGCCAGCCCCTGGTTCACCGCCCACAGTAGACGTAGCGCCAGGAGGCCGATGAAGAGCGCGGCTAGGGCTGTTTCGAGCCGCACCGACTGCGATAGGGCGGCCAGGATGGGCAACATCAGGCCGAACAGGGCTAGCGAGGGGATGGTCTGCAAAAACCCTACCAGCGACAAAACCCAATTGAACCCCTGCCCCCGCGTCGCCAGCACCCCCAGCGGAACCCCTACCAGCACCGACAGGATCACCGCGGTCCCGGCCAGGGCCAAGTGTCGCCATAACTCCGCACCGAACTGCTCGCGCCAGGAGGCGAGTTCTAGAACTGGCCCAAGCTGGTTGAATGAACCCAAGCCAATCAGCACCGCCAGCGCGATGGGGAGCGAGGCCAGCGACCACAGCCCGCCTCTTCGGTAGGCCGCGAAGTACCCGACGTAAAAAGCCAGGATCGTCAGCCAGAACCCCGCCGCCAGCGAGGTCCGGGCACTGCTTGATTGCCCCTGCAAGTAGTGCTTGGCCTCGCCGCCTGCCAGGAGGCCCCAGGCCAACACGACCACCCCCAGCAGGAGCCCTTGAGGACGGCCTCGGGTCAATCCAACCAGCATCCACAGCAGGGCCAGCGCCAAGGGCCAAGGCGAACCCCAGTCCCAGACGGTGTGGAAGACCCCCCCGGCGATCCGGCTGGGTTTGACCTCGAGCCAGGGCAGCAGGAGCGCGACGAGCCCCAGCCCGGCGGCGAGCAGGGCGACGGGCTCCTTCACCCCCCGATCGCCGATAGCCGATAACGAGTCGCCCATCGCTACTGCACCCCTTAGCTATCGGCTATCCGCTACAGGCAATCCGCTTCACTTGAGAAAGCCTTTGGACTTCAAGTATGCCTGAGCTACATCCTTGGGATTTTTCCCGTCCACTGCAACCTGGGCGTTGAGGCTGGAGAGGGTGGCCTCGTCGAGGGTCTTGAACACCGGGTCAATGAGCTTCTCCAGCTCGGGATACTTGTCGGCCACGGACTTCCGCACGATAATGGCGGGCTGGTACACCGCCACCGCGCCCTTGGGGTCGGTGAGGGCCACCAATCCCAGGGCAGCGATGCCGCCGTCAGTGCCGTAGGCCATCGCCGCGTTGACCCCGCTGGTGCCCCTGGCTGCGGCTTGCTCGGTCTGGGCGGTGTTCCCGCCGGGCAGCACCACCAGTTGCTCGGGTTTGAGGCTGAAGCCGTAAACCTTGGAGAAGGCTTTGAAGGCATCCTCGCGGTCGAGGAACTCCTGGCTAGCGGCTAGCTTGACGGGCTTGCCCGCGTTCACATACTTGGCCAGGTCGGCGATGGTCTTGAGCCCTTCCTTGTCGGCCAGGATCTTGGGTACGGCGATGGCCCAGGTGTTGTTGGCCGGGGCGGGCTGGAACCACACCACGTTGTTCTTGAGTTCGACCTCTTTGACCTTAGCGTAGAGCTTGGCTGGGTCGTTAGTTTCGAACTTGACGTCCTTATACTCGGGGAAATACGCGGCGGTGCCGGTATATTCGGGATACAGGTCGATCTCACCGGAGACCAGGGCCTTGCGCACTACGTCAGTGGTGCCGGTGGAAGAGCGGTCGTTAACCTTGAAGCCGTTCGCCTCGAGCACCAACCGCACCATCTGCGAGAGCACAGCACCCTCAGTGTCAATCTTGGAGCCGATGCTGATAGGGCCTTTCTGGGCCAGAGCCAAGCCCATGCCCAGCGCGATCAGGAGTGCAAATACACCTTTCACTTTTCCTCCTTCTTGGTCCAACTTCTGTACCATAACACTCTGAGGCCGAGGCTTTGTCAGCAAGATGACTAGTCCCTGGACGGGGTGAGTGGGAGCCTCACGACGGCAACTGTGCCGCGCCCCA
>PSMF01000179.1:0-4765 GCA_040290005.1 Meiothermus sp. | reverse complement strand
CTAGGGCCGGGCTTTGCCCGTGCTAGGGTGAGGGGGAGAACGTCGTGAGCGCTTGATTCGCGGTGAGATACGCTCTTTTCCTGCCCGAGGATTCGACATTGGATGCGCGACGGGCGCAAAGCCTTGCGCCCCTACGAAAACCGTTAGACTCAGGGCACATGGACGTTCTCAATCTATACAGAGAAACCGGAGCGATGCTCGAGGGCCACTTCTTGCTGCGCTCAGGAAGGCATAGCCCCAAGTTTTTGCAGTCCACCACGTTGTTGCAGCACCCCATCTACGCCGAAGCTGTGGGGGAGGCGCTGGGTGAGCTTTTTGACGAGCTTGAACTGGATTTTGTCATCGGCCCGGCGATGGGCGGGGTGACCTTGGCCTTCGTGACGGCGAAGGTGCTGGGGGTGCGGGCCTTGTTCGCTGAAAAAGACGGTCAGGGCGGGATGCTTGTGCGCGAGGGGCTCACCGTCAATCCCGGCGAGCGCTTTCTGGCCGTCGAGGACGTGGTGACCACGGGTGGCTCGGTGGGAAGGGCCATCCAGGCCGCCGAAGCTAAGGGGGCCAAATGCGTGGCGGTAGGGGCCATCATTGACCGCAGCCAGGGAGCCGAGTTTGGCGTGCCCTTCAAAGCCATCACCCGCCTCGAGTTTCCCACCTACGAAGCCTCGAGCTGTCCTCTATGCGCCCAGGGGGTGCCCTTGCAAGAGGTGTGAGGGAGAATGACGCTGGGGCCTTGGCTATAGCGTAGGCTAGTGGGTATGTTAGCAGCCAAAACCGTCAACCGTTTACCGTTTACCGCTCACCGCGAAAACGCTTTTTCGCTCAACGGTCAACGGTCAACGGTCAACATTTTTTGCGTTTTGTGTATGGCGCTTTGCATCTTGCTTTTCTCAACGCTGGCCCTCGCCCAGACTCCCGCCGACACCGCCCGCAAAGCCGTGCAGGACTGGCAGGCCGGGAAATACAAGGTAGACCCTTCGCAAGCCATGGGGAAGCCGCTCGATGAGGCCATCCAGGTGCTCGAGCGCAGCGTCGCCTTCGCCCCCCCACCGGGAAACCTCTCAGTAAACCTGAGCGAGCCACAGACCACGCAGAGCGGTGACAACACCCTGGTGCGCTTCCCCGCGACGGTAGGGAGTCAAGGCGGGGAAGTCCGCGTCACCCTGCGGGGCGGGGAAGTCACCCGCATCTCCTTTGCCCCGCAAGGGGGGCAGTTGCCGGGCTGGATAAAAAACCCGGTGGCCTGGACGTTATTTGTCGGCCTTACCGTGGCCCTGTTCCTGTCCCTGCGGGGCAACAACCCTTTGGCCCGGTGGTGGCGCGAGGGCTGGGCGCTGGTGCGGCAGTACCGCCGCACGTATATCGGCCTGAACGTCGCCTTGTACGGTTTTTACATCCTCGGCTCGGCGGTGGCTTATGCCGAACCCCGGCTGGTCAAGCTGCTGCAAGAGATGGTCGGTGGGGCTTTGGAGCAGGTCGGGATTGGCGGCGCGGCTGCGGCGGGTCCGCTGGGGCTGGCGCTGGTGATCTTCTACTGGAACCTGACCAGGGGACTCATCCTCACCACCGCCGTCCCTGGGCTGGCCTTTGGGATTCCGGCGCTGCTTATCAACGGGGTGCGCTACTTTATCTTTGGCTTCGCGCTGAGCCCGGTGGCGATCCCGATGGGCGCTTTTATCGCCCACATCCCGACGCTGATCATCGAGCTACAGGCCTATATTTTGGGCACCTTCGGGGGCATGGTGTTGCTGAGCAAAGTCATGAAAGGCGAGGGCTATCGCGCTGGAGTTCGGGCTCTGGCGCTGGCGACGTACTTGGGGGCCTTTTTCCTGCTGATTGGGGCCTGGTACGAGGCGTTTGAGGTGCTGTATTTGGTACGTTAAACCATGTCGGTAGCCCTGCTCGTGCCCGAGGTGAAGCCCCAGACGCTGCTGGGGACGACCCGTTTGCCCAGAGTAACCATCCTGGGTGCGGGGGCCTGGGGGACCGCGCTGGCGCTGCTGGTCTCGAGCAAGGGTACGCCGGTCTATTTGTGGGCGCGGCGAGCCGAACAGGCCGAGGCCATGCGCCGGGCGCGAGAAAACGCCGAATATCTACCGGGTGCTCACTTTCCAGAAGCGCTCCATCCCACCTCGGACCCCGAAGAAGCCCTTTCCAACGCGGAGATCGCGGTGGTCGCGGTGCCCTCTAAAGCCCTGTTCGAGACCCTATCGCGGCTGCCCAAAGCCCCGGCCTATGTGTCGGTGACGAAGGGCCTGCACTTTAGCGACCACCACCTGTTGCGGATGAGCCAGGTGATCGCTCAGGTGACCGGCCAAACCAAGGTTGCCGCCCTCTCCGGCCCTAATCTGGCCGAGGAAATCGCTCAGTTTCTGCCAGCCGCGGCAGTGGTCGCCTCGGAGGACAGAGAACTCTCGGGCCGCGTCCAGGAGCTGTTCTCTGGACCCAGCTTTCGGGTCTACACCTCGTCGGACGTAGTAGGCGTAGAACTCGGTGGGGCACTTAAGAACGTGATCGCGCTGGCGGCGGGGATGGTGGACGGCCTGGGCTTGGGCGACAACACCAAGGCCGCGCTCATCACCCGCGGGCTGCGCGAGATTATCAAGTTCGGCGTGGCGCAGGGGGCGCAGCAGTCTACCTTCATGGGGCTTTCTGGGCTCGGCGACCTGATGGCGACGGCGAACAGTTCACACTCGAGGAACCGCGGTGCAGGCGAGCGGCTGGTGAAAGGGGAGACGCTGGCGGGGCTCGAGGCGCAAAAAAGCGTGGTCGAAGGCATCTACACGGTCAAAGCGCTGCACGCTTGGGGGCAAGAAACCGGTTTAGAACTGCCGATTACCGAGGCCGTTTATCACGTGGTGTACGAGGGTGCGGACCCACTCGAGCAGATTGACGTGTTGATGGGACGGCAGGCCAAGCCGGAGTAGCCTTGGAAAGGCTGTCTCCCTGCCCTTGCCTATCCGGTTTGCGGGTTCTTCGGCGCTTGCGGGCTAGCAATTTCATTCCTAGATAGGCTCTAAAACCCTCTCAGCCTCGCGGCACAAGCCGGTACTGCTCGTCGCTGAGCTTCTCGAGCCATTTCACCGCCTTGTCGTCCTGTTGTTCCTGAATGGCGATGTGGGTCATGGCGGTGGTGGGAGAGGCCCCGTGCCAATGCTTCTCGCCGGACGAGTTTTCTCGACCGGGCCGCCCTCTCGCTGCGCCAGCCCGCAGCCCGCCGCCATGATCAGGTTTGGCCCAGCGGGTGGGTGTGCCAGGCGGTGCGAGAACCGGGCTCGAAGGTCACGCTGTTCCCGGCTGCGCAGGCTGGCTCCTGAGCCTGCAACAGCGGGTCAATCCTTACCGTACCGGTGAACCAGTCTGCGGGCCCTTTGTTAAAGGGCTGGGTTTCCACATGCTTGATCTCCATACCTGACTCCTCTACCAATGCCCACAATGCGGTGCGGCGCAGCTTAGATTTCCAGAAGGCCGCGCTGCTTTTGGGCATTCACCGATTCCTGAACGGCCTCGAGCGAGCTGTAGCGCGGTTGATAACCAATGCGTCGGCGGGCCTTCTCGATGCTGCAACTGGGGCTGCGGTCAATGTGCTCCCAGACCGCCTGGGCTTCCTCGGTGGGCAGGGTTTCCTTGAACTCTTCCCAGGGGAGGTACTCGAGCCTGGCCTCCTGCCCGAAATAGAGCGCCATTCGTTCGGCGTATCCCCGCAGGCTCACGGCCTGGGGGGCTCTCCTTTCGCCAAGGTTTGGAAGACCTTGGGGTTGAAGTGGCCCACGGGGTTTAGCGGGTTCCAGCCTGGGCCCACGATTTTGCACCTCCCTGGTGTCCACGCCAGCCGCCGGTCGCAGACTTACAAGGAGCCGCTGCACGGCCTGCAGAAGCCCGCGTTGTGTGTGGTCGCGCAGGGGGCTAAGGCAGTGATGCTGGGGTCGGAACTCTACGAGTACGATGCCAGCCGGATGATCGTCTTCGCGGTGAACCGGCTGGCCTTGTTCCAGGTCACGCGGGCCAGCAGGGCCGAGCCCTTTCTCTGCCTCAAGCTGGTCTTGGACCCGCGCCAGATCACCGAGCTAACCCTGAAGGTTTACCCACACGGCCTGCCCCCGGTGCGGGAAGACCGGGGGGTGTACCTCGGGCAGACCGAAGCGGGGATCGTGGGTGCTGCCACGCGGCTGCTCGAGCTGATGGCCGAACCCAGGGATGCCGAGTTGCTCGGCCCGCTGGTGGTCGAGGAAATCTTGATTCGTCTGCTGAGGAGCCCGCTCGGGAGCCGGGTGGCCCAAATCGGCCTCGCCGAGTCCGGGGTAAACCGCATTGCGCGGGCAGTAAACTGGGTGCGCCAAAACTTCGATCAGCCCATAGCCATCGAGTCGCTGGCCGAGATGGTGCATATGAGCCCATCGTCGTTTCACCAGCACTTCAAGGCCGTCACCTCGATGAGCCCCTTGCAGTTTCAGAAGGTGTTGCGGCTCCAGGAGGCGCGGCGGCTGATGCTGGCCTCGGAGGCGGACGCCACCACCGCCAGCCAGCGCGTGGGCTACCGAGCGCCTCGCAGTTCAGCCGCCTGTTCGGCAGCGCCCCTTCAAAGGACATCGCCCGGCTGCGCGAGGGCAGCCAGCCGCAGCCCGCGCTGCCCTGACCCGTCACTAGGTGGGCTGTGAGAGAATCCGGCCGATCTCCTCCATCTGCTCCTGCGTGAGCGGCCCAAGCTCCATCGCTATCAGAAAGCCTGGGTTTGTCGAGGGGTACGCCGTAGGCCTCGAGGGTCTCCTTC
>PSMF01000017.1:39975-40233 GCA_040290005.1 Meiothermus sp. | reverse complement strand
CCCTTTAGCGCTACCCGCCATCCCCGGCGGGGTTTTTGCCGTTGTCGTCGGCCTCGAGCCTAAGGCGACCCTGGATTATTGCCACCGCTACGGCGCGGGGTAGCAGCCACCGCTTACCCAGCCGCGTGCCATACTTGCGGGCCAGGCGGTACGCCACATCCCGGCCCATCCGCTCCCTGCCAACCAGTCGCCGTAACTCCACCACCGTCAACAACACCGGTAAATCCTGTTCGTACATGATTGGCAGGTTAGGGCGTT
>PSMF01000017.1:32795-39948 GCA_040290005.1 Meiothermus sp. | reverse complement strand
CCAGCCGCAGGGCCAGCCGCCGTGTGGCTCTTGCCACCGCATCCTCGCCTACACGCAGGCCTAGCTCGTTGGATATTTGAGCGCAGGTTTTCCCCTCGAGTCGCAGGGCCAACCACACGAAGTGTTGGGGGTTGTACTTCAAGCGTCCCCTTTGCCAGCCAGCCTCGGTGTAGGCGCGCTCCACAGCCGCCATGTACTCATCAATCTGCTTGAAAACCCGCTCCCTCCACACGTGACGGGGGTTGAAAGAAGGGTCGTACTCACGGGGGCCTGGCAGCTCCTCGAGGCGAGGGCGGGGGCCTAGGATAGACTCATCCCACCCGTCCAGGTGCCAGCCCAGGCCTCGCAGGTGGTGCTCGAGGCGGGGTGTTGGCGGTGGTGTGTCGCTGTACCAAAAGTTTCTCAAAACCACGCTGTGGGGGGCCTCGACGTAGTCCACACCCACCTGGTACCAGGGCTCGCGCGGCAAGCCGTAGCGCTCCAGCCAGGCATCCACACCGTGCTCACGCAGGTACTTGAGCACCGAGGGTGCGTGCTGGTTGAGCGCACGCCAGAAGGCGCGCTGGTACATGGTTTGCAAGTAGCTCTCGGGGTTGTCCTTAGGTACAAAAATCTCGGCCATGGGTTTCTCCCTTGCCCATGACCTGCGGAGGCTGTAATCTGAGGTTGCCGCGCTTAGGCACCTCGGCCTCCACAGGGCCGGGGCTTTGTTTTATTCTACGGGGATTCTACGGGATATGGTACCGTAAAGTCCCGAAGGTAACCGGAAACACAAAGGGTGTTTTGCCGATAAACAAGGGGATATCCGCAAGTAGCCGCAAGCCTCCGAAGCCCCCGTGGAGTCCTTTGGAACCGTCGGTCGTGGTTCGAGTCCACGTGCCCCAGCCAAAAAGTCCCCGGTGAGAGGCCGGGGATTTTCCTTTGGCTGGAAGCCTCAGCTTAAGACCGTGCTTTGGGGAAGCGGGTGACGAAATAGACCGACCCACCCCCGATCAGCGAGCCGATCAGCATCGCCAGGTACGCACCTAGCTCGAGCTTTTGCGAGACCGGCAGGATGTCCCCGAACCAGTTGCCATCGAGGATAGCCGCGTTCTGGCCAAAGACTCCGCTGATATAGGAGACGGCCCACCCCACAAAAAGGGCGGCGCCTGAGCCCAAAGCGGCACAAGCCAGCAACTGGAGCCGCGTCGGGGCCGCAGGGCGCTTGCCCAGCGAGATCATGACCAGGGAGGCGGTGAACAGCCCGAGCGTAACCCACCCGTACGAGCCGTAGGTTCCACTCACCATTCCGACCATAAAAAAGCCCCACCAGGGCACGAAGGTCAGCAGGGCGCCGAGCAAGGAAAGCCCACCGAGGAGCAGGCGCTGGGGGTGAAGCTTGCCGGAAACGGCGGGAGGCAGAACCTTAGGTGCGGCCATAAGCTCATTGGGCGCGGGCGGCGTGGGGGTGGGAAATAGACCCCCAAAGCTACCGGCGGGCCTCCCGGCTTCCATGCCCTCGTGCCAGAGCAGGTCGGTGGGCAAGAGTTTCTCGCGCCAGACCAACTCCTCGATCTGGTGCTGCGAATACGGCCCAAAGCGCTCAGCCCCCCGAGAGAAATACCAGCTTTCGGCCACGCCATGCCTCCTTGGGAACTGCCAAGAATCATAAGACAGCCGCGCGGGTGTGACGAAAAAACGTCCTCGTCTGGACCTGTCTGGTAGGATATGGTGACATGAGCGAGGCAGTGCCGTCCAAAAGCGTGGTAGTCATCACCAAAAGCTTAACCTTGCGGGCCTTGCTCGAGCTTTCCATCGAGGAGCAGGGCGTCACCGCCCTTTTTTACGATAAGGCCCAGCAAGGGCTGGACTACCTCAAGACCAACACCCCCAAAGCCATCGTCCTAGACGATGCCATTGACATTGACCCCTACTCCATCGCCAGCCGCCTGAAGATGAGCCGCCGCCTGCGGGACATCCCGGTGATCCTACTGATGGCCGACAGCGACGACAAAAGCAAACTGACCGCCGAGTTTGCCCGCGTGGACCACACCCTCTCCAAGCCGCTCGACCGTAAAAAGTTCAGCGCGCTGCTCAAACAGTTCATGAACGTCCAGACCCAGCCCTGAAGGGGTCTTGGAGCTAGCGGTTTCTAATAAAGGCAGACCGGTGTTTGCGGCCACCCTGGATGAAGCTGTAGTTCCGTAAGCGGCTTTACTCCAGGACAGCAAATCTTTATACGAGATATCCGTTTCCAGGGCGCTGTGTTGCCCCAAAGCTGGGCTTAGCGCGGGGTCGCCCGCACCTCAACCTGAACCTCCACCGGGTCGTCCACGGTGACGAAGATCAGGGTGGGCCGGGTCAGGTTCCACTCCGAAAATTTGGTGGGGAAAGCCCCTTTGAACACATAACCCTGGCCGTCCCTAACCAGCGTGCCACTGGCCTTGACCTCCCGTTTGACCCCGTGCAGGTCCAGGGTTCCCGACAGGACTGCGTTCCCGCCCTGGAGGGTGAGTTTGCTGGGGGTTAAGCAGCTCTGGGGATACTTGCTGATCTCGAACACCCCACGCCCGTCGGCATCGCGCAGGGGATTGCCGGAGTCGAAGCGGGAGAGGTCCACGCAGAGCTTGCCGTCCATCTCGCCGCTGCTGGGGTTCCAGGTCGCGCTTCCCGAGAGGCTGGTGTTGGTTCCCTGCCAGCGCCCCAGCGCGTAGCTCGCGCTATACACCACCTTGCCCTCCAGGGCGTACTGCGGAGCCTGGGCATAGGCCAGCAGAACCATCACCGACACGGCAATTACGCGTTTCATCGGGCCTCCCGGTCCCCCACTATCCCTACTCAGGATACACCCCCAATACTTTCTCTGGATTCAAACCATTCCGGAAACCCAGGCCTGTAGTGGCGGAACTACTGGCAGGCTGTGGTCAAAAACTAGGTGCTATCGGAAGAAAACTCCCCCTCCTCCATCACCTCAAAGCTCCAACTGCGGAAGCCTTCCAAGCGTCCGGCCTCGAGCTCCGCCTCGGGGGCGTAGGCCCAGACCTCGAGCAGATACAGTTCCTGCTCTTTACGATAGAGAAGCCGATACGGATGGGGAAATCGGCGGGCTAAAGCTTTTAGGGGTTCGGGGTTCTTGCCCTCGACAAATAAAACCTTCACCCTCAGAGCCTAACGCCGGTCATAGTCCAACGCAATCGGTATATTTCTCCGCATAAGTGGCGCTCTGCGCCGCTTATCCATATAGTGACCCTGTATGCCCAAGGTCAAAGCCATCGTGGTAGGAACCGGCAGCATGGCCCGTCACCACATCCGCACCATGCTGGATATGCCGCGCAGTACGGCGCTGGTAGGATTTGTCGAACCCAGCCAAGCCTCGAGAGCCCAAACCCAGGCCCTGTTCACCGAGCGCGGCCTGGACTGCCCGCCTTTTTACACAAGCATCGAGGAGCTGGTGCGGGCGCAGGGCCCAGCCGATGCCGCCCTGATCGTCACGCCCCACAAATATCACCTCGAGAACACCCGCGACTGCCTCCAGAACGGGATGGACGTGTGCCTGGAAAAGCCGATGGTGATGAACGTAGCCGAGGCGCAGGAGCTGATCCGCCTGCGCGACGAAACCGGGCGGCTGGTGATGGTGGCCTTCCCCGGCAGCCTCTCCCCGGCGGTGTGGGAAGCCAAGCGGCTGATCGCCGAGGGCGTGCTCGGTAAGGTCACGGCGATTGCGGCCTTTGCCTACCAGAACTGGAAAACCCTCACCACCGGCACCTGGCGGCAGATTCCCGAAATTTCCGGCGGGGGCTTCCTGTTCGACACGGGTTCACATATGGTCAACACGGTGGTGGATTTGCTCGGCGAGGACGTGGCGCGGGTCACGGCGCTGCTCGACCACCGCGGCACGCCGGTGGAGATCGCTTCGTCGGTGAGCGGGGTCTCCCAGAGTGGGGTGCTGTTTTCACTAACGGGGGCGGGAGATTCTATCCAGTGCCACTCCGAGATCACCATGTTCGGCGACCGCGCGGTGCTCAAAACCGGGATTTGGGGCGAACACCTCAGCCTCAAAAAGCAGGAGCAGCGCGAGTTTGTCAGGGTGAAGTATGGGCGCTCGAGGGGACCTTGGGAGCAATTCCTCAAGGTGCGCGCGGGCCAGATGGCAAACCCCTGCCCCGCCGAGGTGGGGCTGCGGTTCGCCACGCTGATGGACCAAATCCGCCAGAGCGCCGAAGTAAGACCGTAAGACCACGATTCGGCTGATAAAAACCCGAAGCTAAAGGCCGATAGCCTTTATATCCTTCGCGCTTGCGCACATCGTTTTTAGGTGTCAGGGAACACCGTGTTGAACGCGAATATTAGTGTGGCGGAAGTAAGCTAACCCTGTAAATAAAAGGTTGAATGTGAAGAAGAGGTATACCCGTGACTGATAAAAAGAACCTTGGAAACGTCATTTCGCGTGGGACACGGCGTTCCTCAGCCTCACTTGCGCTACAGAGGGTTTGGATTACAATACTGGCAATCTTTCAACTTCCTGAAGTGCGCTTTGGAGGGTCTTATGCGCGGACACTGGCGGGAATACGCCCTTGAGGACAGAGCCTTCGCCACCGAAGAGGAGCGGGAAAGCCTGTGCGAGGTCGAGTTCGCCGCCCGCCGCCCTGAGAGGGTACTGGACTGGGAGGGCATCGCCGAGGGGTTTTCCCGCGTACCTTTGGGCTGGGTGTGGGCCTTCGTGGGCGTGATGGTGGTGGTTATTTGGGCGGTATGGTAGGGCTTTTGGCGCCGCTACCTCTTAGCAATAAGCTTCTCGGCCTTATTCCCATCCAAACTCCGCGCCCCAACCTTGATACAGCAAGAACATCTTGCCGTCTTTGTGCGACTCGTAGGCAAAAGGCGCGTCCTCGAGCCGCTCACTCACGCTTCCACATCCGCTCGTAGAAGAGGATTTCGCAGGCTTCCTCGAGGCTGGTTATCAACGAATAAGCGTTCAGTAGGGCTTTTTCGGGACTTTCTCCAAGCCCTTTGGCAAAGGCCCCGTGACCGCGCAGGATGCAGGCTTTGTGGGTCTTAAGCCCTTCGGCCACCGCTTCGGCGGCTTCGGGGCTGGAGGAGAGTGTCGGGGGCGAGAGCACTGGGATTTCGTCGAAATAATACTGCCCCTCCAAATCAATCGGCTTTATCGCGTCGAAGTGGTAGGAAAGCGCGATGGCAAAGCGTGGGTGGGCGTGAACCATGGCCTGAGCGTCGGTCTGGCGATATACCGCCCGGTGGATGATGCGCTCGACGGAAGCGCCCTGGTCTTTAGCCGGGTCGGGCTCTAAGGGCAGCAACATCAGGTCTTCGGGTTGCAGATGGGCTTTCTGCGCCCCGCTGCGGGTGATCCACAGGCCCTCTTTCTCGCGGGCGGAATAGTTCCCCGAAGTCGCCGAGGCCATGCGCTGGGCGAAGAGATCGGCCCCGATCTGCTGGAAGGTGAACAGGAGTTTGGCCTTCATACGTCGCTGATAGCTTATAGCGAAAAACCGCTAATAGCCGATAGCAGATAGCTCATTAATAAGAGCCTTACGTCCAGGACAGGAATACTCTGTTCGTCAACGTATTGTCCCAGGCGTAAGCTTTTTAGCTAGCCGCTATAAGCTATCAGCCATCAGCGTGCTCTTGAAGAACTCCAGCGTGACCCGGTGCGCCTCCGCCTGATGCAGCAGCCGCTCGAAGGTGTGCAGGCCGCCTTCGATGGGATGAAACTGAACAGGGCCTCGAGACCCCAAGCGCTCAGCGTAAGTTTTCCCGATTTGGAAGGGAACGGTGGGGTCGGAAGTGCCGTGCACCACGAGCGCAGGGCCTTTGTAACGCGCCACCGCCTCGAAGGGCGCGTGTCGGCTCAAATCGGCGAAGAACTCGGGCGAGACGGGGTTCCCGCCCTGGTCAATGAGATTTTGGTCCTCGAGCACGTCAATGCCGGGTGGCAACAACCCGGCCCTTTTCGCTCCGGCAAAAGCCGCCATCACCGTCTGCGCGTTCAAGGGGACTTTCGGAAACTGGCTCAGCCACACGTTAGGGTGCGCCGGAGCCCATAGCGCTAAAGATTTGAACCCAGAGCTTTTCACGCTCAAGGCCGCGACCATCCCGCCCATCGAGAGGCCCAGCAGTCCAACGCGAGCCGGGTCAACTTCAGGGCGAGATTTGAGAGAGGCGTGGGCAACAGAGACATCCTCGAGTTCCCTTGTCACCGTCATCTCGTCGAAAGTCCCCTCAGATTCGCCCGAGCCGCGAAAATCGAAGCGCAGAGAGGCGATGCCGTGCTCGGCCAGCAGGCGCGAGAACAGCACGAAGAGTCGGTGCGGTTCCATGCGCTGTCCGGTGAAGCCGTGGAGCATCAGCACGGCGGGGTGCGGTCCGCCAGACAGGGGCAGGTGCAGCATTCCGTGGCAGCGTTGGCCGTTGACATCGAAGTGGACGGCGTGCTCGTTGAGGGGCATAGCAACATTGTCCAGGCTCAAGGGCCAAGCGTCGAGGGCTGCTCTAAGGCAGTTGAGCATACTCCCTTAAGATTTAGAGGGCGTACTTTAAACGGGTGAGGCACAGGCTTGCCATTTTACGGTCCTCGAGCTTCGAGGGGCTGGAGGTCTGGCTCGCCGAATCAAGCACCCACGTGATCGACCGGCTGTGGCTGGACGGCTACCTGTTTTCGCTGGGGACGGAAGGAGCGGCCCGCAACACCTACCGGGGGTCGCGGGAACACCTTATCGCACCGGCCTTTCAAGCCTACCCGCCGGGGGAGGTGCTCTCCTCGCAGCCGACGGGTGAGGAGTTTAGCTTTCGCTCCTTGATCGTCCAGCCCGCCCTTGTGGAACAACTCGTGCTGGAAGTGATGGGTACAGACCGGTCGTTGAGTTTCAACCGCGCGGTGGCGGATACCAGCGCGAGCAATACCGAACTGGGGAGACATCTCTGGCAAGTCAGTGAACAGTTCGTCCGCCCTGCCAGTAACCTCGAGCGCCACAGCTCATTGTTAGAACTCACCGGCGCTGTACTGACCCATTTTGCCCGCGCCTCTGCACCCCCTGTTAGGGACGAACGCCCAGCGGTGCGGGCCACTCTGGACTACCTACTGGCCTATGCTGACCAAGACATCCGCTTTGAGGAACTCGAGGCCGTGGCTCACCTCAGCCCATATCACCTCATC
>PSMF01000017.1:7804-32694 GCA_040290005.1 Meiothermus sp. | reverse complement strand
GCACCTTCAAGCGCCTGCTAGGGCTCACCCCAGGGCAGTACATGAAGGACAACTCCCCGGATTAGCAAAAAACTTCAAGACCTCTCCACCTGGCCCAGCACACAATGTCCCGTACCCCCACCCCCCTCACTGTAGCGGCGGGCAGGGAAAGGAGGTAGCAATGTCGGGCAAAAAACTCCGTAACGGGCTGCGCTGGGTCCACCTGCTGGGCGCGGCTTTGATAGGCACGTTTGTCTACTCCCCCTGGCGGGAGGGCTGGTTCCTCCTGCTGATACAGGTTGTGGTGATCCCGCTTCTTAGTTTGAGCGGGGTGTGGATGTGGAAGCAGGTTTGGATGAGCAAGCGCCCGGGGGTTCGGGTTGTGCAGGCTCGAGGGGGCGACTGATGCGGCTGGCGTTGCCTTCCGGGGCATGGGGTGAGCAGGCCCTGCGGGGGTGGCTGCTCACCTCCGCCATAATTTCGATCACCCTCGGCCTGCTGCACCACGCCGACCACCTTCTCCGGGGCAACCATATCGGCTGGCCGTTCAGCCCCCACGTCACCCCGTTCACTTTCAGCCTAGCGGTCTACCCCTTGTACTTGGCGGGGATTTACTGGACTGCCAGGGGTCGGCTTTGGACCGGGTACTGGTTGGCCGCGACATTTATCTACCCCGGTCCGACCCCATCTCCTACTGCGGAACCCCCGCCCCAGCCAGCCGGGTAGCGTTTTTCACTCAGATTTATGGCCCGATCGCCAGCCCGCTGTGGGCCGTACTCGCCATCGCTGTGATGCTGAGCTTGCATATCGCCTTGGCTTTGTAAATCGTTACCACAATCCGAGTCCGCCTAATATCCGGCAGATGGTAACTGCGAGCCCAAGAGCCTAAACAAAAGCCCCTCTCCCTGAGGGAGAGGGAGTGGGGTGAGGTTTTCTCTTACGCCTCGCGGCCTGGCTGCCGCTGCCCGATGGTCGGGCGGCGACCCGGAGCCCCAGCCGGAGCCTGTTCGGCTTCACGTCTCGCCTCCTCGAGCCGTTTCAAGGTCTTCTGGTCTATCACTTGCGTGTCGCGCACGAAGTCGGAGCCCGTCCCAGCGGGAACCAGCTTGCCCAGGATAACGTTCTCCTTGAGACCGATCAGCTCGTCGGTTTTCCCGGCGATGGCGGCCTCGGTCAAGACATGGGTGGTGTGCTGGAAGCTCGCGGCGGAGAGCCAGCTCTTGGTGCTGAGCGCACTCTTAGTCACGCCCATCAGCACCGGCTTCCAGGCGGCGGGAGCCTTACCCTCTTCCTGAAGGGCGTTGTTGCTGCCCTCTACATCCCAGCGCTCGACCACTTGGCCCTCTAAGTAGCGGCTGTCACCCGCATCGGTGATTTCGACGTACTTGAGCATCTGCCGCACGATGGTCTCGATGTGCTTGTCGTGCAGTTTCACGCCCTGCGCACGGTACACGCGCTGGATTTCGTCGGTCAGGTAGCGCTCGACGGCTTCGGGGCCTTTGGCTTCCAGGAGCTGGTGCGGGTCAATCGCCCCGCGCGTGAGCGGCTGCCCGGCCTCGACGGTCTCGCCTTCCTTCACGGTGATGCGGGCATCCTTAGCGACCTTGTACTCTTTCGAGAAGCCCTCGGCGTTGATGAAGATGCTAATCTTGTCCTCGGATTCCTCGAGGTGAACCACACCGTCAATCTCGGCGATAACCGCCTTCACCTTCGGACGACGCGCCTCGAACAGCTCGATTACACGGGGCAGACCCTGGGTGATGTCCGCGCCCGTTGCCACACCGCCGGTGTGGAAGGTGCGCATGGTGAGCTGCGTGCCCGGCTCGCCGATGCTCTCGGCGGCGACCACGCCCACGGTCTCGCCGATGCTGACGGTTTTGACGGCGCTGAGGTCCCAGCCGTAACAGCTCTGGCACACCCCGTAGCGGGCGCGGCAGGTCAGGGGCGAGCGCACCGGGATTTCTTCGATCAGACGCTCCTCAGCCCCCTTGACGATGAAGTTGACATCCTCCTGCGAAATCTGGTGGCCCTCGCCGAAGGTACGACCCTTGATCTCGAACTCTCGAGCCACGGTGCGCCCGTAGAGGCCGGATTCGATGTCGCTCTTCTTGCGCAGGCGCTTGTTGCGGAAGGCCTCATCAAACTGGAGCAGCGGAACCGAGATGTAGTCGGGCGTACCGCAGTCGGCCTCGCGGACGATCACCTCGTGGGCGACGTCGTGCAATTTACGGGTCAGGTAGCCGGAGTCGGCGGTGCGCAGCGCGGTATCCGCGCCACCCTTACGCGCTCCGTGGGTGGAGATGAAGTATTCCAGAACATTCAGGCCTTCGCGGAAACTAGCTTTCACCGGGACCTCAATGGTCTCGCCCGAGGGCTTCGCCATCAGCCCGCGCATCCCCGAGATCTGGCGGATCTGCTGGGGGTTGCCGCGCGCCCCGGACTGGCTCATCACGTAGAGCGGGTTGAAGGGGTAGTTGTCCTCGAAGTTCTTGAACACTGCCGCCGTGACGCGCTCGGTGGTCTGGCTCCAGAGCTGGACGATCTGGCTGACGCGCTCCTCCTGGGTCATGAAGCCGAGTTCAAAGGCCTGCTCGATTTGGGCCAGCTTGGCGTCGGCCTCCTCAAGGAAGGCCCGCTTCTCGGCGGGAATCACCGCGTCGTCAATGCCGATGGTGATGCCGGAGGTGGTGGAGAGCACGAAGCCGTAGTACTTGAGCGCGTCCAGGAGGCGGGCGGTTTTCTCCACGCCGAGGATCAGGAAGCTCTTGTACACGAGGTCGCGGAGCGAACCCTTCTCTTGGGCCACCTCGAGGTTGACCAGTTGCTCGGCGGCGTTAGCGTCGCCCACCGCCTCGCTGACGATGCGCAGGAAGAGCATCCGGCCCGGAGAGGTCTCCAGGAGGCGGTTGCCGTAGCGCACGGTGACGACATCCTGGTGGTCCACGATGCCGCTCTGCACGGCCAGGAGGGCCTCATCCACGCTGCTGAAGACGAACTTGATGCGCCCGACGCTGGTCTCCTTGCCCGCCACCTTGATCTTAGCGTTCAGCGCAATCTTGCCCTCGTCGTACGCTTTGAGCGCCGCGTCGTTGTCCTTGAACTCGCTGCCCCGCCCCTTCTTCTCGCGGCGGAGCTGGGTGATGTAGTAAAGGCCCAGGATGATGTCGCGGGCGGGTTTGGCAACCGGCTCGCCCGAGGCGGGCGAGAGGATGTTGTGCGCCGAGAGCATCTGGATGCGGGCTTCGGCCTGGGCGTAGCTGGAGAGCGGCACGTGGACGGCCATCTGGTCGCCGTCGAAGTCGGCGTTGAACGCCTCGCAGACCAGCGGGTGCAGTTGAATGGATTGACCTTCGACCAGCACCGGCTGGAAGGCTTGAATGCCGAGACGGTGCAGCGTAGGAGCGCGGTTCAGGAGCACCACTTTACCGTGGATGACCTCTTCCAGCGCGTCCCACACCTCGTCCTTGATGTCACGGCTGCGCTCGAGCATCTTTCTCGCCGACTTGACGTTGTTGGCGATGCCCTTCTCCTCCATCCGCTTCAGCAGGAAGGGTTTGAAGAGTTCCAGCGCCATCCGCTTGGGCAGACCGCACTGGTGCAGTTTGAGCTGCGGGCCGACCACGATTACGGAGCGGCCCGAATAATCCACCCGCTTGCCGAGCAGGTTCTGGCGGAACCGGCCCTGCTTACCGGACAAGATGTCGGTGAGCGAACGCAAGGCGCGGTCGGAGCCGGGGTTGGTGACGGGGGTGCCGCGCCGCCCATTGTCCAACAGCGCGTCTACGGCCTCCTGGAGCATCCGCTTCTCGTTGCGGATGATCATCTCGGGAGCGCCCTGGCTCAAGAGCTTCTTCAAGCGGTTGTTGCGGTTGATGAGGCGGCGGTAGAGGTCGTTGAGGTCGGAGGTGGCGAAGCGTCCACCGTCCACCTGCACCATTGGGCGCAGGTCGGGCGGAAGCACCGGCACGGCTTCCAGCACCATCCACTCGGGGCGGTTGCCGGAGTCGCGGAAAGACCGAGTAACCTCGAGGCGTTTCCGAGCCTTCGCGCGTCGAGCGCGGCTGGGGTGCTTCATATCCTCGACTAACTCCGCCTCAAGCACGTTCAGGTCAATATCCTTCAGCAGCGCCTGGATGGCCTCAGCACCCATCCGGGCGTCAATGTCATAGGACTCGATGACCCGCACGGCCATGCGGATAAAGTCCACCTCGACACGGCCATAGATTTCGGAGGTGATTTTGCCGCCATCGGCCAGCGCGTCGCCGGGGTTTACCCGGTCGCCGTTGGTCACGTCTACATCGTCCTCGAAGGGATAGAGCTTGGCCTTCATGACGACAATACTCGCGGGCTCGTGCAGATGCACGGTCCCGTCGGCCTCGGCGATGACCTCCTCGTTGGCCTCGATGGCCCCGACCAGCTTGTCGCCCTTGCGCACCTGGGTGCCCTCGGTGGCGAGGACGTGCATGTGCGGCTGGAGGGGATAATCGGCGACGCGGAGGCGCTCGAGGGTGAAGGTGATGTTGACTTCCTTCTTGCCGCTGCTCTCGACCTCACCAACCTTCAGGCCCTTAGGCAGCTTGAGCTGGCCCTTGCCCTGGGCGATGACCTCGCCCTTGCCGACCAGTTCGCCCTGACCCACCTTGGGTTTCATGCCCGCAGGAATCAGGTAAATCGCGGCCACAGCTTCGGTCTCAGGGTCGCGGATTTTCATCAGTGCGCCGTCGCCCACTTCCTCGATGTCCACCGCACCCGACTCCTCGCTTTTGAGCTGGTAGCTCTCGGAGAGGTCGGCGATGGGCTCGCCGGGCTTGTAGGTCTTGGCCTCGATCCAGCCGTCGCGGGGCAGGGTCAGGAGGGCCTTTTCCTTCTCGGCGTACTCGACCCGAATGCGGCGGGGGAAGCGGAACAGCACCAGGCCGTCCATCTTCGAGGTGATGCCGGGGGCCAGCTCCTGCCCCTTCTTCACCTCGTCGCCGTCCTTGACGAAGGTCTCGACCCCGGCGGGGATGGTGTAGGTCTCCTGCCGCCCGAAGCGCAGCTCGCGGTACTCGTCGTCGGTGAGAAGTTGGCGCTTGTTCACCAGAACCCCGCCGAGCATCGCGCCCTTGGGGTCAATGGTGATGTACTTGGCGAAATAGAGGACTTGCTCGAGTTCTTGCGCGCTCAAGTCCAAAAGGGTGCCAATCTTGGAGGGCACGTCCTTGACGTACCAGATGTGCGCCGTCGGGGTCGCAAGTTCTACGTGCCCCATGCGGTAGCGGCGCACGATGCTCTTGGTAACTTCCACCCCGCAGCGCTCGCAGACCTTCCCCTCGAAGCGCTGGCGCTTGTACTTGCCGCAGGCGCACTCGTAGTCCTTCTGCGGCCCGAAGATGCGCTCGTCAAACAGACCGTCGCGCTCGGGCTTGAGGGTACGGTAGTTGATGGTCTCAGGCTTTTCCACTTCGCCGTAGCTCCACGAGCGAATCTTCTCGGGGGCGGCCAGGCCAATGCGTACTTGTCTTACTTCGCGTTTCGTCATCGTTCGTTCCCTCCGGGAACCTTTGTCTCAGGTCCCAAGTCGCAGGTCTCAGGTCAAAGACGTTGGTTTTGTCATGCAACTTGAGACTTGCGACCTGAGGCATTTAGCGTCGGCTCGCTAATCCCTCGAAAATATCCAGATTCCTTGCGTTCTCGTCGTAGGTCTCCACGTCCAGCCCGAGCGACTGAAGCTCCTTCACCAGCACCCGGAACGACTCGGGCACGCTAGCCTCGGGCACGTCGTCGCCCTTGACCACCGCTTCGTAGGCCAGGTTGCGACCCTCGATGTCGTCAGACTTGATGGTGAGGATTTCTTGCAGGGTGTGGGCGGCACCGTAGGCTTCCAGCGCCCACACCTCCATCTCGCCGAAGCGCTGTCCGCCGAACTGGGCCTTGCCGCCCAGGGGCTGCTGGGTGATGAGCGAGTAGGGGCCGGTCGAGCGGGCGTGCATCTTGTCCTCGACCATGTGGTAGAGCTTCATGATGTACATCACCCCGACCACTATTGGTCCCTCGATTGGCTCGCCGGTACGCCCGTCGTAGAGCACGCTCTTGCCCTGCTGGGCGACCTCGCGCAATTGCTCCTCGGGCGACTTGTCGCCATCCACGATGCCGATCTTGGCCGCGCGGTGGAGCACTTCGATCTCGCGGTTGTCCAAGCCAAACCCAGCCTTCTGGCGCTCGTTCCACTTCTTCTCAAAGCTCTCGTTTAGCTTCTCTTTGATCTGCTCCTCGGCCACGCCGTCGAAAACTGGGGTGACAAACTTCACGCCGAGGTCGTATCCGGCCATGCCGAGGTGGGTCTCTAAGATTTGCCCCAGGTTCATACGGCTGGGCACGCCGAGCGGGTTGAGCACGATGTCCACAGGCGTACCATCGGGCATATGCGGCATGTCCTCGACAGGGAGAATCTTGGAGACTACGCCCTTGTTGCCGTGGCGGTTGGCGAGCTTGTCACCGACTTGAAGCTTGCGCTTCTGGGCCACGTACACGCGCACCACTTCGCGCACGCCGGGCTTGAGCTCCACGCCGGGCTCACCGCGCCGCAGCCGCAGGGTGCGGACTACGATGCCGCCCTCACCAGGGGGCACGCGGAGCGAGGTGTCCTTCACATCACGGGCCTTTTCGCCGAAGATGCTGCGGAGCAAGCGCTCTTCCGGGGTCGGCTCGGTCTCACCTTTGAAGCTGGTGCGGCCTACGAGAATATCACCGGCCTTGACTTCAGCTCCCAGGCGCACCACGCCGTCTTCGTCCAGGTCGCGCAGAGCAGCTTCGCTCAAGTTGGGGATGTCGCGGGTGATCCGCTCGGGGCCAAGCTTGGTATCACGGGCTTCGATCTCGTAGCGCTCGATGTGAACCGAGCTGTAGAAGTCGCGGCGCAGGAGGTCCTCGGAAATGACGATGGCGTCTTCGTAGTTGTAGCCGTCGAAGGGCATGATCGCCACGAGCACGTTCTGTCCGAGCGCCAAGCGGCCTTCTTCGGAGGCGGGGCCGTCGGCGAGGAGGTCGCCCCTCTTGACCTTCTGGCCCTTCTCCACGCGCGGGCGCTGGTCGAGTGCGGTTCCCTGGTTGGAACGAGTGAAACGGCGGAAATTGAATTCGTAGAGGCCCTTGTCATCGCCGCGAATCAGGGCCTTGCTGCCATCTACGTACTCGACCGTGCCGTCCACAGTGGAGTACATCGAGGTCAAGGAGTCGCGTACCACACGCTCCTCCACCCCGGTCATCACCACCGGGCTCTGAGCACGCAGCAGCGGCACCGCCTGGGCCTGCATGTTGGAACCCATCAGCGCGCGGTTGGCGTCGTCGTGCTCGAGGAACGGCACCAGGTTGGTGTTCACCGAAAAGACCTGCTTGGGCGAGACGTCCATGTACTCAACGTCCTCAGGGTGCACGATGATCGGGTCGCCCTTCTTGCGCACGACGATCTGGTTGGTGCCAAACTCGCCGTTCTCCTTCAGGGGGGTGTTGGCCTGGGCAATCCGGTAGCGGTCCTCCTCGGTGGCGGTCATGAAGTCCACCTTGGCGGTGACTTTGCCCTTCTCCACCTTGCGGTAGGGGGTGAGGATAAAGCCCAGCTCGTTGATCCGGCCATACGAGGCCAACGAGGAGATCAGGCCGATGTTAGCCCCTTCGGGGGTCTCGATCGGGCAGATTCGCCCATAGTGGGTGCGGTGCACGTCGCGCACGTCGAACCCGGCCCGCTCACGGGTCAGGCCGCCCGGCCCCAGCGCGGAGATACGTCGCTTGTGACGCAGCTCGGAGAGCGGGTTGGTCTGGTCTTTGAATTGGCTGAGCTGGCTGCGCCCGAAGAACTCACGGATGCTAGCCACGAGCGGGCGGTTGTTGACCAGCTTGGCGGGCGTGGCGCTTTCGGGGGTGCCGAGGAGCATACGCTCGCGGACACCTCGAGCCAGACGGCTCAACCCAACGCGGAACTGGTCGGCCAAAAGCTCACCCACCGTGCGGATGCGGCGGTTGCCGAGGTGGTCAATGTCATCGCTCTCAAAGCCCTCTGCGCCTGATTGCAGGCTGAAGAGGTACTTGAGCACGGGAAGCAGCCCCTCGTCTTTGAACTCGCCGTTCTCGAACTTGAGAAGCATCCGCCCGGAAAGCTGGATGCCGAGCTTCTGCTGGGCCTTGTACTTGCCCGCTTCGCCCAGGTCGTAGCGGCGCGGGTCGGAGAGGAGCGAGTGCAAGTATGTGGTGGCCTTGTCGCGCTTGGGCGGGTCGCCGGGGCGTAGCTCAGTGAAGAGCTTGAGCAGGGCCTCGTCGGGGGCCATCTCGAGCACCTTATTCCCCCGGTACTGCGCTTCCAGCAGGCCCGGCAGTAGGTCGGGAAACTCGCCCAGTTCTTTGCTGAGGGACTCGGCGGTATAGCCCAGCACCCGCAGCAACAGCGCCAGCGGGAACTTCTTCTTGTTGACCTTCATCACCACTACGCCGGATTGCTCAAACTCCAAGTCAATCCAGGGGCCGCGCTTGGGCAGCGGGATCACCGAGCCCACGAACTTGCCGGGCCGGGCTTGGTCCACGGTGAAATACACCCCAGGGCTGCGGTGAATCTGCGAGACGATCACGCGGTCCGCGCCGTTGACGATGAAACTGCCGTCCTCGGTCATCAGCGGCAGGTCGCCGAGGAACACCTCGTCCTCTTTGATGAGCCCGGTGTCTCGGTGGATGAGCTGGAGCTTGGCGTAGAGCGGGGCCTGGTAGGTCAGGTCCTTCTCGCGGCACTCGTCCTGGTCGAAAGGCGGGTCGCCCAGACGGTACTCGAGAAAGTCCAGCACGAGGCCACGGCCCTTATCGCCTTCTTCAATGGGAAAGGTCTCCTTGAACGCAGCCTGCAAGCCCAAAGGCTCCCGCTTACTGGCAGGAACATCGGCTTGGAGAGCTTTTTTGAAGGAATCTACTTGTATTTCGGTGAGGGGGGGGAGGGGAATAACTTCCTGGATGCGTCCGAACCGCTCTATCTTCATCAAACACCTCGGGAACCCGTGCGCAACTCAGTGGCTTAGGGCCACTGGCGGTACGCTGTGCTTTGGGTCGTTGGGTTTTCGTAAGCTAACAGGGTTCTTCCGCAGGAGGAAACTTCCCCTGCGGTGGCTGGTTCTTACGCTTCTTGTGGGTCGCACGCTAGGTGCAGGCCACAAAACACAAAGCCGAGTATAGCATAGCTACACACGCTAAAGCAAGAGGCACCATGACCTCCATACACGCTGCTGGGTAAAAGTGTAGCACAACACTATAGATTTGTGCAGACAAATAACCCACGAAATGTTGGCGGGTGGGGGAAAACTCTGTTCTAGACGCGTGAATCGCGTTCCAATGCGGTACCCCTAGGGCCCGGTCTGAGACCGGGCCCTACACCCCAGAAGATGATCGGTTGAGGACGAGAAAACGTCTTTCTTCCCTAGAGGATTAGGCATCGAATACGTCCTTACACACATAGGGGGGTAGATTTCATGCTGGTTCCACCAAGACAACGCAGAATCCGCCCAATGCCCGGCTTTCTACCCGCCCTGCTGCTAATGGCCGCCCTAACCCCTCCGAGTGTGCCCTCCTGGACACACTCTCTCGAGCTTTCTTCCCTTCCCGGCGCCGAGATAACTTACGCCTCGAATGGGTACATCGAGGTCGCTCACGCCCTGGCAAAACTCCCCGGCAACCCCAACTGGCTGGCCTCGGCACAAGGGCTGGCTCGAGCAGTTTACGCGGCACGTCCAGGTCTGACTGAAGCGGATCTAACGCTATACAAAGCGGGCGGGTACGGAGGCAGCGACCCCGCTGCCCCGCTGCCGCGGTTCACTGCCTCGGTGCCTAGGGACAGGCTCGAGCAATTCCTCAACCTCTCCCCTGCCACGCTCGCCAGCTTTGACCGAGCCTGGCTCAACCCCGGAACCGAGCCCCCGGTCCCCAGCTTGACGGTGAAATCAGGTAGGGGCCATCTCCTCTACCAAGGGGAAATAAGCTCCAAACAGGTTGCCTTCACCTTTGATGACGTACCGCACCCGCTTTACACCCCTTTGCTGCTGGATTTACTGCGCCGAGAGGGGGTCAGGGCTACTTTTTTTGTGATCGGGAGGAACGCCCTGGCCTACCCCTATTTCGTGCGAGACATGGCAAGAGACGGCCATGAAATCGGCAACCACAGCTACAGCCACCGGCGCTTCATCACCCTAGACCCGGCCACCGTGCAGGGCGAAGTGCTGCGCACCAATGCCCTCCTCGAGGGCCTGACCCAGCAGCCGGTGCGGCTGATCCGCCCACCGGGAGGCCGTCTAAACCCCACCATCAGCCACCAGCTCCGCGACCTGGGGATGGACGTGACCTTCTGGACCGACGACCCTGGCGACTACTTGCGCTTCAAGGCAGGGACACTGGAAGGGAGGCTCGAGTTCCGCTTCAAGCCCGGCGCCATCGTCTTGCTACACGACAACGTGCCCGAGACCCTGCAAACCCTCCCCACCTTTCTGCGGTACGTGAGGGCTCGAGGCTTCACGCCGGGAACGGTAGGCGCCCTCGTCGCAGGGCCCATGCAAGCCCAAAAACCCTGACCTTTCAGCTTCGCTTAAGCCAGCCTGGGCGGCCACTTAAGGCTTGATCGGCAAACTGGGTGGGTTCAGTGGGTCCAGGAGGACATCCGTATGGCTAGGCTTCCCCGACTGTTCGTCCTCGTCGTGTTTAGCCTTACCGCTCTTGGGGGGTCATGGCCCAAACCGAACCGCTGGCCCCACCTACCCCCAAAACCGGAGACTCAAAAGGGGTGAATAAGCTGGGCGCAAAACTCGAGCTCAGCGACGCGCAGAAGGCACAAATCAATCCCCTGTTGGGGGCCTTTATCCAGCAGGCCAGGGCGATCAACGCCGACTCGAGCCTTTCCGACAGCGACCGCAACACCAAACTCGCTGACCTAGAAAGAAGTGCCCAAGCCCAGATCGAGCTTTTGCTGAACAGGGATCAAAAAGTCACCTTTGACAAAACTCTGGCCCAAGCTGACGCGTAAACTGAGACAAAAGAAAAGCTGAGCTGGCAGGCTATCAGCTCCCCCTCTCGCTTACAGAGGCGAGCTCAAAGCGTACAGAACGCGTTTTGGCTGACCCTCGGGTTTGTCCTGGTTTCGCTTGCGGTATGGCCCCAGCCGCTCACCCGGCCCAACCGCAGAGTACCTAGTTTTTTCGCTCCCCCCAGGGCTCCTGCTGCGACAACAGCCGAACCAATGCCTCGGTATCCATGGGCCGGGCGATGTGATACCCCTGGGCTAGCTCACACCCCGCGCCCTGCAACCAGTGCAACTGGTTGGGCTTTTCCACCCCCTCGGCGATCACGTGGAGCCCCAAGCCCCGGGCTAGGGTGAAAATCCCCTCCAGGATGGCCCCATCCTTGGGGCTCGCGCTGATCCGCCCGGTGAAGGCCTGGTCTACCTTGAGGTAGTTGAGGCTAAACTCGCGCAGGTAGCCGAGCGAGGAGTAGCCGGTGCCAAAATCGTCCACCGCGACCTGCACGCCCAAGCCCTGGAGACTTTGCAGCACCGGCTGAGCTTTGGAGGGGAGGGCCAGCATCCGCTCGGTGATTTCCAGGACCAGCCGCCTGGGCTCAACCCCGAAGCGCTCTAAGCAACTCCGCACAAACCCCGGCAGGCCGGGGTCCAAAAAGCTCTGGGCCGAAAGGTTCACCGCGATCCACTCCGGCAGCTCGTGCGCAGCCCTTAAGGCCTCCTCGAGCACAAACCGGTCGAGGGCGCGAATCAGCCCGCGCTCTTCGGCCAGGGGGATAAACACGCCGGGGCTCACCATGCCCCGAGTAGGGTGAAACCACCGCGCCAGCGCCTCGACCCCTACGATCCTGCCGTGTTTCAGGTCCAGTACCGGCTGAAAGTTGAGGCTCAAGCCGCCGTTTTGCAGGGTTTCGTGCAGGTCGCTCTCGAGGCTCATCTGCTCGCGCACGTCCAGGCTGCGGCGGGGGTCGTAGAAGGCCACCGGGTGGTTCTCGGCCCTGGCCTGGGCATGGGCGGCGGCGGCGGCGCTGAGCAACTGGTCGAGGTCCACCCCGTTGTGGGGGTAGGCTGCCACCCCTACTGAAGCCCGCAGGTGTACGGGCTGATTGCCCAACATAATCGGCGACTGTAAGCCTTCCAAGAGCCGCATCGCCAGGGGCGAAAGCCCTTCCTGATCAGTGTAGGGAGCCAACAGCGCAAAACCCCCTTCGCCGAGGTGGGCCAGAATGTCCCCCCGCCGGGCGCGGCTCAGCAGCCGCTGGGCCAGCATCTGCAACAGATGGTTGGTGGCCTCGTGCCCCAGCCCTGAAACATAATCGCGGAAATCCTGTAGCTCCAACCACAACACCCCTACCGACTTGTCCCCCACCAGCATCTCCGAGGCCGATTCCCGCAGGGCGGCCCGGTTGGGCAGGTCGGTCACCGGGTCGCGGTAGGTGAGGTGCTCTAGGGTGGCCTGGAGCTTTTGCGACTCGGTAAGGTCGTGCAGGACCACCTGGAAGGCTTTTTGTCCGGCGTAGCGCAAGGGCGCGGTCGTCCACTCCACCGGCACCGTGGTGCGGTCGGGGCGCTGGAGCTTGAGCTCGAGGGTCGGCGTCCGGTTTAGGGTGTGGTAGTCCGAATCCACCGTCCCCAGGCGGTGCCAGCTCTCGGGGGCTAATACCGCTGAGAGCTTTTGACCCAGGATGTCCCCGGCGCTGGCCTCGAAGATTTGCAGGGCTCGAGGATTCGCGTATTGGATGGCCTCGCCGTCGTGTACCAGGATGCCCACCGGGGCCAGTTGCACCAGTTGGTGATACCGCTCCTCGCTTAAGCGCAAGCGGTCCAAGGTCTCCCGCAACCAGCCCGCCGCAAACCCCAGCGCAACCCACAAATAGGGACCGGGCCGCAGAAAGGCTGTCTCAGGGGGCACTCTTAGCCCCCAAAACAGCAGCGCATGTACCGGGATTGCGATGATACCCGCCATCAGCCCCACCCTAGGTCCATAAAACCAGCCCAAAAGAGCTACCCATAGCGCCACCATCGGCGAGGCCGCCCCCATGATGTGGGGATAGACCAGCACATAGAGCAAAACATAAGAAGCGAGGCTCAGCAGA
This sequence comes from Meiothermus sp., assembly GCA_040290005.1. Taxonomy (GTDB): domain Bacteria; phylum Deinococcota; class Deinococci; order Deinococcales; family Thermaceae; genus Meiothermus. The sequence continues at coordinate 19,602 of PSMF01000017.1, read as the reverse complement.
GCCACGCTCCAGGGGATGGGTTTGAGGGGGGGCGATTCAGGCAGAGGGGTAAGCTCACCCATTGACAGCTTTCCTTAGAGGGCGTGAGACGGAGATGTAAACCGCGTTAGTGGCTGGATAACCCAAGTTGATATTTATACAGACAGGGCTGGCCTTAGAACGTACCCGCACCACTGCCAGCAGGGTTAGCTAAGGCGAGGCTAGCGAGAAGAGACAGGACAAACATCACCAGACGGGCGGCTTTCTTGGATTGGATAAGGCTCATAGAACTTCCTCCTTTTGGGCTCGCATCCTCGGATGCATGGGATATACCCTAAAAGGAAGGCGTATTGGGTACGTATTGGGGAACGTATTGGGTTGTATTTGGCTGCCAATGTGTTCTATAAATGATGTAGGGTTATAGCTATGGGGGCGGTTCTCGAAAAATTCTTCGAAGGGGATTTTGAGGGCGGCTGGAGCTGCTATCAAGCGCTCAGAAACCCTTCCTTCGAGGATGACCGCATCGCTGCACTATGCCTGCTCAATCTCCAACAAGTACAGCAAGCAAAAAATTTACTACTCAAGGCCAGAGCCAAGGGTTGTGAAACCGCCGCCATAGAGCTAGCGACAACCTACCGAATATTAGGCCAAGAAGACCTTGGCAAAGAATCATTAGGGCGAATAGAAATTCAGACCCTAAGCGGCCTCGACAAGGTTATGGCGTTGCGAGAATGGGGAGCTATCCACCTCGGCGACGGGAACTTGGCTGCTGCCTCAGAGGCCCTAGAAAGGGCTTGGGAAGCAGCGTATGAAACGCCTTTTACTCCTAAAATACTCGCCAGCATCGGTCAGCTTTTGGGTTGGGTGTACAGCGAGCGGGGCCGTGACCGCCAAGCCACCGACTATCTGGACACCGCCCTGCAATCGGCTAATCCCGCCAAGTCGGTATACATACGCACCACCCGAGCGCTTTGTCTTAGCTATCTGGGGCGTTTCGAGGAAGCTCACTGCGACTTGGAGGCGGCGAAAACCAGCCATGACCGTGTACCTCTAGCAATCCCATTCTTCCACTATGTATGGGCAGAGTTGGAAAGGGCCAGGGGTAGTAACGAACAAGCCCTGGACCTGTTACAAAAGTCTGTCGAAGCCGCCCGTAGGGCCCAGGACACCGAGACTGAGTGCTATGCAGAACTCAACCTGTGTGCTTTAGAGACTGCCGAGGGGAAGCTCGAGGTGGCCCAAGCCCACCTCGCCAGGGCCAAAAACCTGATCGTCAACGAGAAGGCTCAGAGCTACTACTGGCTGCGCCAAGGAGCTTTGCACAGCCGAGCAGGCAAGGCCGAAGCCGGGATGTGGCTCGAGCGGGCTACCCAGACCTTTGAGCGGCTGGGACTCGACCGCGAGGCCGCCTGGGGGTGGTTGCACCTAGCCGAGTGGAACCTGCGCAGCGGGCAAAGCCCTCTCGCTACCGAGGCGCTATCTAAAGCCGCTCAGGCTCGCTATGCTATCGGCTCCGGTTTCCCCTTGCTCATCGAGCTGCGCTATCTGCCCCGGCTGGCCGCCCACCTTTCGGGCCTCCCAGAGGACGCCTACGGGCGCATCCTCTACGAAGACCTTCAGCAAATCCCCGGTCAGACCCCGGTGTGGGTGGAAGTCCGCACCCTGGGCCAGAGCCAAATCGTGGCGAATGGCAAGCGGGTGCGGCTGGACATGCGCCGCAGCGTGGAAGTGCTCTCGTATCTGTTGGCGCACCCCGGAAGCTCCTTGGAGCAAATCCTGCTGATGCTCTTCCCCGATGAGTCGCCCGACAGTGCTCGCAACTACTTCCATCAGGTCCGCTACGACCTTGCCAGGGCTGTTTCCGGGATGAGCGTGCCCTTTTCCAACGCTTCCAAGACTTACTCGGTGTCGGGTGGTGGCTTGGAGCTGACCTGGGACGTGGCCGAGCTGCGCCAAGCCCTGCGCCAGGGTGGCGAGGCCGGGATCGCCAAGGCCCTGGACATCTACCAAGGACCCTTCCTCCCCAACTCCGATAGCGAATGGGCCAACAACGAGCGCCAGGACATCGCCTGGTCGGTGATCCGCGCCGGTCTCGAGACCATCGAGGGCTGGTTTGCCAAGGGCCAGTACGAGAAATGCCTGAGCCTAGCCGGAAGGCTACTGGAAATCGAGCCTTACGACGAAGCCCTCAACGAGTACTTGGTGCGGGCTACCAAAGCCCTGCAAGGCGAGGCCGCCGCCCGGCGCACCGTGGCCCGGCTGGTCCACCGCTTTGAGAACGAGTTGGGCGATCTGCCACCGGCGCTAGACGAGCTGCGGCGGGAGTTCCAGCGGTTGAATTAATCGCCGAACGACGAACGCTGAACCCTAAAAACTCAAAGCTTAAAACATACTACGTCCAGGATGGCGTTTCTGCCGACTCGATTTTGCTGCACTGGAGCAGAACTGATTTTCAATCTTTGGCGTTAGACGTTGGACGTTCGACAAAACACCAAAGCAAAAACCCCAGGCAGTTGCCTGGGGTTTGCGTGACGCGCAACTTTACTTCAGCTCGACCTTTGCGCCTGCGTCCGAGAAACAAAGATGCCAAACGTTGGTGGCTGGTCAACCCAAAGACTATTTGAGTTCGACTTTTGCCCCGGCATCCTCGAGCTGCTTCTTGATCTTCTCGGCCTCGTCCTTGGCGATGCCTTCCTTGACGTTGCCGCCCTGCTCGGCCAGGTCCTTGGCTTCCTTCAGGCCCAGGCCGGTGATGGCGCGGAGTTCCTTGATGACGTTGAGCTTCTGAGCCCCGGCCTCTTTGAGCACCACGTCGAACTCGGTCTTCTCCTCGGCGGCGGGAGCCGCGGCCCCACCGGCAGCGGGAGCCCCAGCAGCCACGGCCACGGGAGCGGCGGCGGTCACGCCCCACTCGTCTTTGAGTTCGTCAATGAGTTGCTTGAGCTCGAGCACGGTTGCACCGGAGAGCTGGGTTTTGATGCTAGCGATGTCTAAAGCCATGATTTACCTCCAAGTTGGGCCGATCTCGGCCCATGCGGTCCGCTTACGCAGCCTCTTGCTTTTGTACAAAAGCATCCAAGATACCGACGAACTCCTGAGCCTTGCCGCCCAGCACGCCCACGAAGTTGCTCATCGTGGCGGAGAGCACGCCGACCAGTTCGGCTTGCAGCTCCTTTTGGCTGGGAAGGTCGGCCAGGGCTTCGACCTGTTTGCCCGTGAGGGCGGAACCTGAGAGCACCCCCGACTTGAGCTGGGGAATGCCTTTATCGTTCGTCTTGGCGAACTCCTTGAGGGCCTTGGCGGCGGCGGCGGGTTCGTTGAAGATCACCACTGCCGACGGGCCTTTGAGCCCCTCGAGCTCGGGCAGCCCCAGGTTGCTCATGGCCTTGGCGATCAGGGTGTTTTTGGCGACGATCAGCTCGCCCCCCTTTTCGCGCAAGGACTTGCGGAGCCTCCCGGTGGGGCCGGACTCGAGCCCTTGGTAGTTCACCACGAAGAACGAGCCCGCCGCCCCTTGCAGGGTGGCCTGGAGCGCCTCGAGGTTTTCGATGTTGCGCTGACTGGGCACGTTACCTCCTATATAGGGTTCCGGGGGCCGGGGTCAGGGTTCCGGGAAAACTGCCGAAACTCTGGCTCTAGATGCTCGGAGCCCTTATTTTTGGGATTAGGGAAATCCCAACGGTTGCTGCGATGAACGCTTCCCTACTAGCGCCTCGGCGAGAGATTAAGGCTTGCGCCACTCGCTGTCTTAGGCCACTCGTCCTGAGTGCCAACTTGGGAGTATAGCGGTAACGGGGCGGATTCTCAAGTGCTACCATAGACCTATGGCCGTCATTGATCAAAAACAGCGCGAGCAAGCCGCTGAAAATGCTTTGGCTTCGCTGAGGATTGAGGGGCTCGAGCCCGACGCTGAGACTCAGGCCGATATGGAACGTTGGACTCGCGGTGAAATCAGCCTCGAGGAAGTCCGAAAACGAGCGGTCGAGCGGCTTACACAACCCAAGCAGTAAGCGACCTTACGTCTATCCGGGCACAAATACGCTGCGGAACAAGTTTGGCCTGCGCGATGCCCAAACCTTGCAAGCCCTCGAGACCAGCCTGAGCTATTCACGACTGGCGGAGCTAGACGTAAGACCCCTACTGGGCAAGTTTGACTTAGCCCATCTCCGAGCCATTCATCGCCACATCTTTCAGGATGTATACGACTGGGCCGGGCAAGTTCGCACCGTTTCAATCGCCAAAGCCAATAGCCTTTTTGCTCTGCCTGAGCACATCGAGAGCTACGCAGCGGCGATTTTTGCGGGGCTCGAGCGTGAAAACCACCTGCGAGGGCTGGGCCGAAAAGTTTTCATCAAACAAGCAGCTTACTACCTGGGCGAAATCAACGCCCTGCACCCATTCCGGGAAGGCAACGGACGTGCCCAGCGAGCTTTTATGCAACACCTAGCGATTCAAGCTGGGTATCGGTTCGACTGGATGCGCACGGGTGCTGAGGAGATGGTCTCGGCCTCGATTGCGGCATTTGACGGGGAGTTGGGAGGGCTCGAGCGACTCCTAACGCGCTGCCTGAGCCAGTAGCTTCTTCGGCATCTTGCAGACCATCGTGTAAGCCGGGTCAAAGATATTGCCGAGGTCGTAGCGCACCGTCTGGCCCATCAGCAGCGAGGCGTGCGCGGTGTCCAGGCCGTAAGACGTGGTGAGCCAGCGCAGCATCTCGGAGGAGGCGTGCTGCACGCACTGGTCGAGCGGCCTCGCGTTCCCGACGGTGAAGATATACTCGTCGTTTTCGCCTCTAGGCCACTCGATCTTCTGCCCTTTGATGAGGTCTAAGGTAAACTGCACATCCATCGAAATCTCTATACCCGTGCCGCAAATCTCCCCGTCGCCTTGCAGCGCGTGGCCGTCGCCCAGGAAGAAGAGCGCACCCTCGGCGAACACCGGAAAGTACACGGTCACCCCTTCACGAAAGCCCCGATAATCCATGTTTCCGCCGTGTGTCCCTGAGGTCGCGGTGCTGATGGCCTGGCCTTCATCGGCAGCAACCCCGAAGCAGCCGAGCATGGGGTCTAGCTCGAGCCCAAACCCATGCAAAGGGCTCCCCGGACGGTTCAGCTTAGCGGCTCCGGCCTGGGCGTCCACATCCCAGTTCCAAGGGTCATGGCGAGTACCAGCCTGAGAACCCGCTCGAGCCATTTCCGCAACATGATTCGGCTCTGCCACGTTATTAGCGAGCCACGCAGCTGACCAGCCCCGCTTACGATTGGGACGTAGTTTTTCCAGCTTGAATATCAGCGTGTCGCCGGGTTGTGCGCCTTCAACGTAGAACGGGCCGGTCATCGGGTTGCCGGGCGGGGTGGCTTGTGCGTCGCTGCGGTCAAGACCCCTGGCGTCCACGCAGGTCGTGATTACGGTGTCGCCGGGCGCGACGCGCAGCACGGGCGGGTGAGAGCCGATGGTGTTATAGTAGCGGGTAGGTTTGAACTCGTGGGTCGCCATTTGGCCCTAGCATACGTGTAAATTTAAAGAATGAACCTCGTCGTCACCCCAGCTACCAAGGAGAACGCCGACCTCGCCGCCGAAATCCTGATCGAGGCGTCCAACTGGGCGATTGCACAGGGTCAGCCTTTGTGGAACCCGGCGATGTTCACCGAGGGATGGGCGCTAAATGGGGTCGAGCGCGGGGAATTGTATCTGGGTTGGCAACGGGACGAAGCCGTCGGAACGATTACCTATCAGCATGAGGATAAAGCGTACTGGCCGGACGTTCCCGAGGGCGAATCCGCTTTCTTCCATAAGCTTGCTGTACGCCGGAGCGCGGCGGGGACAGGGGTTTCAAAAGCTCTTGTGGGCTGGGCGATTGAGAAAGCCAGGGCCGAAGGCAAGCGCTATTTGCGGATGGATACGCATTTTGACCGGCCCAAGCTGCGGGCTTATTACGAAAACCTAGGGTTTCAGTACGTCGAAGAGAAGTGGATAGAACCGTACCACCTCGCGCTGTACGAGATGCGGCTATAGGCCGCCGCAGCCCACCGGAGCCTTGGGCGCCTCGAGCATAATCCACTGTCCTGAACGGGCTTGTCCGGCCTTGTAATAGATGTGCCTTGGGCTCTTCAGGTCGTTCGGGTCGCCCTGGGACGCTAAGGCGACCTCGAGCGCCGTGCAGTTGGCGGAAGTTGCGTTCAGGTCGTAAAGCTGGCCTTTGCGGGGTATCTGCGCGAGGGTGAAGCCCTCGGAAAGGCTCGACCAAGTGTGCATCTTGACTTGCACCGAACAGCTTCCTCCCGACAGGGCCTTAACCTTCATGACCTGTGCGGTAGCGGTGTAGCTGCGGTAGATGGCGTTGGCGTCGGGGGCCGGTTTGGGGCGCAGTAGAAGTCCTGCCGTCCCGAGAACGCCAATCCCTAAAGCAAGCCACAAAACTGGCTTCAACCGAGCCATGACCAAAGATTACCGGAGCCTGCGAACGAAACGCGTGTGAATCCTGCTGAGGCAAGCTTAAGGTTACGGCTTTAGTACCCCGGCTGGTACTCGCCCCACTCCTCCCGCAGCACACCCGCGATTTCACCGAGCGTGGCCCGGCGACGGAAAGCCTCGAGGATAAACGGCATCAGGTTTTCCGAGGTGCTGGAAGCTGAACGCAGGCTCTCGAGCGCATTTCCCACCGACTGCCCGTCGCGTCGTTCACGGAAAGCCAGAATCTGCGCCTTCCGCTGATTCCCCAGCGCGTCGTCAATGTGCTGGACGGGGGTGTGCTCGTTGAGCGGGCTGCCCTCGCGGTTGAATTTGTTCACCCCCACGATGACGCGCTTCCCCGATTCGATCTCGCGTTGGAAACTCCAGGCCGACTCCTCGATCTCCTGCTGGAAAAACCGTGCTTCGACGGCGGCCACTGCTCCACCCAGACGGTCAATCTGGGAAATATAGTCGAGAGCGCGGGCCTCGAGTTCGTCGGTTAAGTGCTCGACATAGAAGCTGCCCCCGAGTGGGTCCACAGCACGCGTCACACCGGACTCGTAAGCCAGCAGTTGTTGTGTCCTGAGCGCAAGCAATGCGCTTTTCTCGGTGGGCAAACCCAAGGCTTCGTCATAAGCGTTAGTGTGCAAACTTTGCGTCCCGCCCAGCACCGCAGCTAAGCCCTGATAGGCGGTGCGCACCACGTTAGAAAGCGGCTCCTGCGCGGTAAGGGTCGAACCGCCGGTCTGGGTGTGGAAGCGCAGCATCCAGCTCTTGGGGTCTTTGGCCCCGAACTCCTCCTTCATGATCCGCGCCCACATCCGCCGCGCGGCACGGAACTTGGCGGCTTCCTCCAAGATGTCCCCGTGGGCCGCGAAGAAGAAAGATAGGCGCGGGCCAAAAGTATCCACGTCCAAACCCGCATCCATCGCGGCTTTCACGTAGGCTTTGCCATCGGCCAAGGTAAAAGCGATTTCCTGCGCTGCCGTCGAGCCCGCCTCGCGGATGTGGTAGCCGGAGATGCTGATGGTATTCCACTTGGGCACTTTGGCCGCACAGAAGGCGAACAAATCGGTAATCAGGCGCATCGAGGGCGCGGGCGGGTAGATGTAGGTTCCACGGGCGATGTACTCCTTCAATATGTCGTTCTGGACCGTGCCCCCGACATCCGCCCAGCTCACGCCCTGCTCCTCCGCGACGAGCAGATACAGCGCCAGAAGCATCGTAGCGGGCGCGTTGATGGTCATGCTGGTGGTCACTTTGTCCAGCGGGATGCCGTCCAGCAAGGTTTTCATGTCCTCGATGGAGGCTATGGAGACACCCACCTTGCCGACCTCGCCCACGCTCAAGGGGTGGTCGGGGTCCATGCCGAGCTGGGTGGGCAGATCGAAGGCCACACTAAGGCCGGTCTGGCCGGAATCGAGCAGATACCGATACCTCCGGTTGGACTCTTCCGCGCTCGAGAATCCGGCGTACTGGCGCATGGTCCAGGGGCGGTCTAGGTACATCCTCGGGTACACGCCCCGGGTGAAGGGGTACTGTCCCGGACGGCCCAAGCGGTCTTTGTAATTCTCCGGCAGGGACTCAAACAGCGATTCAGCAACCTCGGGCATAGCCCCTCCTAGCGAAACACCACGCTCAGCAGCAGAACAATCAGCAGCCCCGCGCCCAAAATCAGCAACAGGGGCGGCAGCAGCAGCGAGTAGGCCGCGATGACCAAAGCGAAAAAATCCTTCCAGTCCGGCTTGACCTTGGGCTCTTCGGCGGAAGGTTTGATGTCACGCATGGGGCAATTGTAACCCTTTTGGTGGGGCGGAATGTCCTCGAGGGAGTCTGCGCCCGATAAGAAAACGGCTTGGGGGCTGACCAGGAGCGTGACTGGCCGCTCGAGCGCCCCTCACGCCTCTTAGCCTTCCCGGTTATGATTGAGGGCGTGAGGGAGCCTTTCGTTATCGGAATCGCCGGGGGCACGGGCAGCGGCAAAACCACCGTCACCCAGGCGGTGGTGGACGCAGTGGGCGGCGCACACGTGGCGCTGCTACCGATGGACAACTACTACAAAGATAGCCCCGACCTGCCCTTCGCCGAGCGGGTCAAGCTCAACTACGACCACCCTGAGGCCTTTGACACCGACCTTTATCTGCAAGACATCTGGCGCGTCGTAGCCGGACAGGCCGTGCAGATGCCGCAGTATTCGTTCAAGGAATACGCACGGATAGCTGAGACCATCTTGGTAAAACCCGCGCCTGTGGTGGTTTTAGAGGGCATTCTGGCACTCGTAGATGCCAGGGTAAGGGACACCATGCACCTCAAGGTCTTTGTAGATGCCGACCCCGACGTGCGGTTTATCCGCCGTCTGGAACGGGATATCCACGAGCGAGGGCGGAGTGTGGAGAGCGTGATCGAGCAGTACTTGGAGCAGGTCCGCCCGATGCACCTGTCCTTCGTCGAGCCCTCCAAACGCTACGCTGACGTGATCATCCCCCACGGAGGCCACAACCAACAGGCCCTGGCGATGCTCACCGCAAGGGTCAGCAGCCTGGTTGAGCGCGAAAGGAGCCGGGCATGAATGCCAACCTTTTGCGGGTCGTAATTGTCATCGCCGCCGTGCTATGTATCCCGGCGCTGCTCCCTCGGATGAAGGCCGAGCGGCCCGGCCCGGTGGTCCTGACCTTAGATGGTGGAGAGGCCGAGGCCGAGGCTAGGGCCCAGGGGAAGACCCTCGAGGCCGCGCTGAACGAGTATAAAGCCCTGGGCGTGGGCGGCGTGGCGCTGTACGAGCGCACGGTGAGCAAGCTGGTGAGCGACAGCCTGCTCACCTACCAGCCTGCTTCCACCCTCAAACTGCTCTACCCCATAGCCCGGCTGCGACCCGGCTGGTACTATCTCACCGGCCCGGTGGAGGTGCTCGACCGGCTGGCTTCAAGCTGGACCATACCCACCCAAAAAATCACCATCGGCACCCAGACTTGGCTAGGCGCCCCGCTCGACGTGGGCGGGTTTCCGGCAGGGTTTGACCGCGAGCTGTTCAAAAGGCTAAAGGCCGATGGCTTCTACCTGGTGGCCCGGCCCCTCAACAACCCCAACCGCAAGTTTGAGGGCCAGTTGGTTCCCCCTGAGACCGATGCGGTAGTCTTCGGCGGAACCGAGGTGCTGGGCTTTCCCGACAAGATAGATACGGTGGCGGCCGCCCTCGGCGGCAAACCCATCGGATTTATTGAGTCCACCGATCAGCGCGGTTTTGACCTGATCTCCAAAAAGCTCCCCGTACTGCGGCTCTTTAGCATCAAGCCGGACTGGCAGAACAAGCTCACCCCCGCCGAAGTCACCGACAAGTTCGTGCTGGCCGCACGGGAACGCGGGCATCAGATTCTCTACCTGCGCCCCTTTAATACCGTGCAGGACACCCAAACGTTCATCGCCCTGCTCCAGCGCGACCTCGAGCGCTCCCATATCCCCGTTGGAACACCGGTGGTGCGCGACTTCACCCCGTCGCCGCTGCGGTACGCAGCCTGGATCGGTATTTTGGCCGGGTTGGTGTTGCTCGCCACCGGTCTGCCCGCCCCCATCGGCATCCCCGTGACCGTGCTGCTCACCCTGTTCGCGCTGGGCTATGCCCGCTCGGAGGCCGGGCCACTCTTGGCCGCGATGGTTTTCCCGGCGCTGGGCTTCCTGGAAAACCGTCCGCGGGCCTCGCGTCCTGCAGTGTTGGGGATCGCCGGAGGCCGCGTAGCCCCCGCCTCCACGGCGAGCGAAGTGCCGGTGCAAGGCATGGGGATGTGGGTGGCGGCGGTGCTCTATGCCTTTGCCGGGGTGATCTTTCTAGCGGCGCTGGGCAGCAAGCCGCAGACCATCCTGGCCCTTCAGACCTTCAAAGGGGTGTCCCTGACATTGATCGTCCCGCCTTTGCTGGTGGCACTTTCCTTTTTGCCCAGAACCTTCAAATCGGCCCTGAACGCGCTCTATAACTACCCTTTGCGTCTGGGCGAGGTAGCACTCGCCATTGTCGGGTTGGCGGTGGTGGCTTTGGCCTTGCTGCGCCGGGGTAACGACGCGGCGGGGAGCATCGTGCCGGGCTGGGAGCTGCAACTGCGGGCCTTCCTCCAGGACGTGATGGTGCGGCCCCGCTTCAAGGAAATCTTTGCCCACGCCCTGGCCCCCATCGCCCTGCTCTTGCCGTGGCCCGCCTGGCTCAAAAACTGCCTGCTGCTCTTGGTCTCGGTAGGGGTGGCCTCCATCCTCAACACCTTTTCGCACTACCACACCCCCCTCACCATATCGTTCTTTAGAGTATTGAACGGAATCGTTATCGGGCTTATCGTTGGGTTTGTCGGTGTGTGGCTTGTGCGGAGGGTACGGCGATGGTGGTTGGAGTAAGCGGGTATTACGGGTTTCAAAACGCGGGCGACGAGGCCATCCTCGAGGCCATCACAAGTGAGGTGCGCGCCCGCGGCCATCAGGTGCTGGCCTTTTCAGCAGACCCGGCAGCGACGGCCCGGCGCTACGACATCAAGGCCGTCCACCGCAGCCACCCGCTCGAGGTCTGGAATGCCCTTGGCCGAATTAACCTGTTGCTCTCCGGCGGCGGCGGCTTGTTGCAGGACAAAACCTCGGGTATGAGCCTGTTCTACTACCTGAGCCTGATCGGCTGGGCCCGGCGCAGGGGTAAACCGGTGTACGTGTTCAACCAGTCGCTGGGACCCCTCTCTAAGCGGGGGGAAAACCGGGTCCGCTGGGCACTGCGCGGGGTGGAGTGCTTCTTCCGCGACGAGACCTCGGTGGAGTACGGGCGGCGGCTTGGCTTGAGCGTGCAATACGGCGCGGACCCCGCTTTGCTTCTGGCCCCGCCCCCCGTCGAGCGCGAGCCGAACATGGTGGTGTTGGTCCCCAGGGCCGGTCTGGACGCGGCCAACGCCAACTTGCACCGCCTGGGCGACCGGCTGCGGGTGGAGGGATACGACGTGGTGGTGCTGGCCCTCCAGCCGGGCCACGACGAGCCCGCTTTGGAGAAGTTTGCTAACTTCACCCGCGAGCTGGCCTGGGACCCGCGCCGGGTGCGCTATCTGCTGGCCCAAGCCGGGTACGTGGTCTCGATCCGGTTGCACGGAGCCATCCTGGCCGCCGCCGCCGGTACGCCCTTCGCCGGGGTGGCCTACGACCCCAAGGTGGCTGGATTCTGCCGCGACGCCGGGGCGCCTTATGTGGACATGCCCGGCGACCCCGACCCCCTGGCCTCGGCGGTGCTCTCGCAGCGCCAGCCCAACTGGAAGGCTGTGGAGGAGATGAAAGCCCGGGCCAGAGCCAGCTTCGACCGGGTGCTCTCGGCGAGTTCGCAGCGGCGGGTGGGCAGCTCGAGGTAGCAGGCC
>PSMF01000017.1:0-7741 GCA_040290005.1 Meiothermus sp. | reverse complement strand
CCCTGCCGCTCACCCCGGAGCAGATCGCCCAATCGGCCCGGGAGTGCGTCCAGGTCGGGGCGCGAACTCTGCACCTTCACCCCAGAAATGCCGAGGGCCAGCAGGCCCTGGACGGCAAAGTAGTCGGAGCGGCGGTCCAAGCGCTGCGCCAGGTGCTTCCCGATATCCCCATCGGAGTCTCGACTATCGCCACGATAGCCTCAGATTTCAGCGAGCGGGTCAAGCTGATCGAGGGATGGGAGGCCAAGCCGGATTTCGCCTCGCTGAACCTCTGCGAAGAGGGCTGGCTCGAGGTAGGGAAGACCCTGCTGAGGATCGGCGTGGAGATCGAGGCCGGGGTGTGGTCGGAAGCCGACGCGATCCGGCTGGTCGAAAGTCCGCTGGCTGAGCAGTGTCTGCGCGTCCTGCTCGAGCCTCAGGAGACCAGCTTGGAAATCGCGCTAGCCAACCTAGGGGCGATAGAGAGGGTTTTGGACGAGGCTGCGCTGCGCGCACCTAGGCTGCTTCATGGCCTTGAAGCCACCACCTGGCCTTTGATTGAGACGGCACTCCAGCGCGGCTATGACACTCGGATCGGCTTTGAAGATACCTTCTACCTGCCGGACGGTACACTCGCCCGCAGCAACGCGGAACTCGTGCTCGAGGCCCGCAAGCTGTGGTCCAGAACCCAGTGAGGGCAGATTGAGTCGGCTCCAGACGCTATGCCATCACTAAGCCTCCTCGACCTCTCGCCGCACCTCGAAACCGCCGATTTTCGTGAGCTTTTGCTGTTCCTGGTTGGCTGGCACGAGGACGATGCCGCGAATCAACGGGCAGCAGACCGGGCCATCCAGGAGTACCGGACGAACCTCAACCTACGCGCTCTGGGCCTCGAAGAGAACGGGCAGCTTTTGGGGATGATCGGCCTCGAGCGCATCGCCCTCGCAAGCGGCATCATCCGCCACATCGTGGTGCATCCGGCCTCCAGAGGAAAAGGGATCGGCTGCGCGATGATTGCGGAGGTAATCACTTGCTTCAAACTGGAAAAACTGACGGCAGAGACAGACCGAGAAGCCGTCGCCTTTTACCGGCGCTGCGGGTTTGAGTCACCTCACTCAAGCCCGAGAGCGAAATTAATCAGTACCCGATCCACTGGCTGCCCAGGGCTCCGACGCTCGAGTATTACGGCCTCCTCTTCGAGCGGTTCCCAATGGCCCAGTGGTTCAAGAACAGCTTCATCGTGGCCGTGCTCACTACCATTCTGACCGTGCTAACTGACGCGCTCGCCGCTTACCCCTTGGCCCGGATGGAGTTTCGCGGGCGCAAGGTGCTCCTGGTAGCAATCCTGGCGACCTTCCTGATGCCCTACGAGCTGCTGATCGTGCCTTTGTTCTTGGGACTTAGCAAACTCGGCATCATGAACAGCTACTTTAGCCCGATCGTCCCCGCGCTGGCGAACGCCTTCGGGGTGTTCCTCTTCACCCAGTTTTTCCAGACCATCCCCCGCGAACTCGAGGAGGCCGCCACCATTGACGGCTGCTCCCGCCTGGGCTTCTTCTGGCGCATCCCGATGCCGCTCTCGAGGCCGGTGATCGTCACCCTGACCATCCTGACCTTCGTGGGCAGTTGGAACAGCTTCCTCTGGCCCCTAATCGTCTCCAACTCCGATACCACCCGCACCCTCCCGGTGGGGCTGGCAACGCTGGTGGGCGGCTTGGGGATGAGTATGCAGCAGGGCGTGGTGATGGCCTCGGCTGTTACCGCCACGCTCCCCGCCCTGTTGGTGTTCCTGCTGCTCCAGCGCTACTTTATCCAGGGCATCGCCACCTCCGGCATGAAAGGTTAGAAAGATGTCCAACGTCGAACGCCGTACGCTAAGGCCGCGTTCAAAATCTGGAGCGAGCCTTTGAGCAAGGGGTGGACAGAGTTGCAAGCCCAGGATGGCAAGCTCCGCCTCGAGTTTGACCCCGCTGAAATCCCCCAGATCGGGCTCTGGCTCAACTTAGGAGCCTGGTCGGGGACGGGTGGAAAGCCCTATTACAACCTGGCCCTCGAGCCCTGCATCGGTGCTCAGGACGCTCTCCTCGAAGCTGTGCAAAAATACCATTTATACCGCACCCTAGGGCCGGGGGAAGAGTCGTCCTGGCACCTAACCGTGAGGCTTCTGCCATGAACCCAACCACCGAGCGAACCCAAACCGCCACCGGCATGAAGATCGTCAAGATTGAGACTTTCCTGGTTCCCCCGCGCTGGCTGTTGGTGCGCGTGGAGTGCGACGAGGGTTTCGTGGGTTGGGGCGAGGGGAGCTTAGAAGGCCACGCAGAGGCGGTGGCCGGGGCCTTCGAGTCCTTCCGCGACCGCTTCTTGGGCCACGACCCCTTCCGCATCGAGGACATCTGGCAAACGGCTTACCGCGCGGGTTTCTATCGGGGTGGGCCGGTGCTGATGTCGGCACTGAGCGGCTTGGAACAAGCTCTGTGGGATTTGAAAGGCAGAGCTTTAGGTTTACCCGTGTGGCAAATGCTCGGCGGGATGGTGCGGGATAAAGTGCAAGCCTATGCCTGGATCGGCGGGGACCGACCTAGCGAGATTGCTCAAGCAGCGAAGGCGCGTAAGGAACAGGGATTCAAAGCGGTGAAGATGAACGCCACCGCCGAGGCAGGCTGGCTCGAGTCCCCCAAAGTTTTACAGGAAGTGATCGAGCGGGTCGAAGCGGCGAAGGCCGAGGGCTTGGACGTAGGCATAGACTTTCACGGGCGGGTCCACAAGTCGGCGGCGAAGCGGCTGGTGCGGATGCTCGAGGCCAGCCAACCCCTGTTCATCGAGGAGCCTGTCCTGAGCGAGCACCCCGAGGCTATCGCCGAACTGACAACCCTCACCGGCATTCCCATCGCCTTGGGCGAACGGCTTTACAGCCGCTGGGATTTCAAACCCTTTTTAGCGAGCGGGGTGGACATCTTCCAGCCGGACCTTTCGCACGCCGGGGGCATCTCCGAGGTGCGCAAGATCGCCGCGATGGCCGAGGCTTATGACATCGCCGTGGCCCCGCACTGTCCGCTGGGGCCGCTGGCGCTGGCCTCCTGCTTGCAAGTCGCGGCCTGTACGCCGAATGTCGTACTTCAAGAGATGTCGTTGGGCATCCACTACAACCTGGGCCACGACCTCTTCGTCTTCATGACTGATCCACAAACCCTGACTCCCAAAGACGGTTATTTAGAAATTCCCACCGGGCCGGGCCTCGGGGTGGAGGTGGACGAGGATAAAGTGCGGGCTGCCCACGCCAACCCCCATCGCTGGCGCAATCCGCTTTGGCGGCACGACGACGGGAGCGTGGCGGAGTGGTGAAGGCCCTCGAGGGCCGCCGCATCGTCGTCACCGGCGGGACCAGCGGCATCGGCCAGGCCGTCGCCGCTGGGTGTGCCGAGGCGGGAGCCGACGTGGCCTTTTGCGGGTTGACCGAGGAGGGCGCGAACGAGACTCGGGCTCGAGTCGAGAAAGCCGGTGGGCGCAGCTATTTCGAGGCCTTCGACGTGGCCGATTTGGACCGTCTCACGGCTTTCGCTCGCAGAGCTGAGGAGTTTTTGGGCGGGGTGGACGGGCTGGTGAACAACGCGGGCAGCAACTTTTTTCGCGGCGTATTGGGCGCACAGAAGGCCGACCTTGACCGGTGCTTCGCGGTGGATTTTTACCCGGCCTGGGTCTTGAGCAAAGCCCTACATCCCGCGCTCAGTGAACGTGAAGGGGTGGTGGTCAACATCGCCTCAGTCCACGCCCAGCACACCGAACCCGGTGCGTTCCCTTACAACGCAGCTAAGGCCGCGCTCGTGGCCCTCACCCAGTCGCAGGCCCTGGAGTGGGGCAGGGACGGCATCCGCGCGGTGGCGGTGGCCCCCGGCCTGATCGAGACCCGGCTGGCCCACCTCTTCTTCGGCCAATCCCCTGACCCCGAGGCCGAGCGTGCCCGCCACATGGCGCGGCATCCCATCAGGCGCAACGGTCAGCCACAGGACGTAGCCTCGCTGATAGTCTACCTGCTCAGCCCGGCCAACCGCTTCCTCACCGGCACGACGGTCACGGTGGACGGGGGGTCGGAGCAAGGTTGCCCTAGGAGGGACGAATGCTACAGCTGCTTTCCTATCCGCTGGGGCCGAACACGCCCACCTACGGCGACAACCCGCCGGTGCAGTTCACTGTGTGCTCTGATATGAGCCAGGGTGGGGTCGCCAACTGGCTCGAGTTCCGCAGCATCAACCACAACGGCACCCACCTGGACGCACCGTATCACTTCAACCCGCGTGGGAAGCGAGTAACCGAGTTGGGCCTAGAAGAGTTCGTGTTCGAGCGGGCCTGTCTGCTCGAGCTACCCCTGAGGGACGGCGAACTGATCACGGCTGAGACGCTGAAAACCCATGCCGTCGCCATCGCGGATTCTGACCTCCTACTGGCGCGCACCGGTTGGGCCGAGCGCTACCGGGCCAGCGACCCGGTGCGGTACGGTCGCCAGGCTCCGGGTTTTGCGGCTTCGGCAGGGCGATATTTGCTCGAGCACCACCCTCAGCTCCGAGCAATCGGGATGGACATCCCTTCGGCAGCCTCGCCGGTGGGCGGGGAACCGAACGCTGAGGGTCTAGAGTTTCACCGAGTCGTGTTGCGAACCGGAGCCGCGCCCGAGGAACCCTACTTGTTGCTCGTCGAAGATATGAAGCTGGAAGGCCTGACCTCTACCCCGCGCAAGGTGTGGATTGTGCCGCTCTTGCTCGAGGGGGACGATGCCGCGCCGGTGACGGTGCTGGCTGAGTTTGAGCCCTCCTAGACGGGCTCGAGGATCAACACCCAGTCCGTGTTTTCGGCTGGTGGGACAAAGGGGGCTTGGGGGGAAACCTCTGTCCTCGAGCCGTCCCTCGGGTCAAACCAAACTCCCTTCAGCTCTTCGCTGCCGCGCACCTTGACCTCACCCGCCTCGGGCAGATAAACCAAAATGTTCTCTCCCGCCCGCACCGCGCGGCTGTTCGGCGGGGGGGCCTCGAGGAGGGCTGCGGAAGCTTCAAAAGGCCCATATTGCTCAGCTAAGCCTTTGAGCAATCCGACTTGCCCCGCGCCAGGGCGGTGCAAAGCTTCCCTCCAATCAAACATCTCCGGGTCGGCCCACACCCCAGGTCGCTCGGCGGAGTGGAACATAAAGACGCTGTAGTGCCCGTAGGTATGCCCACAAGCTCCTGAAAACACGCTCTAGTAAGCCGCGAAGCGTACTTCATCATCCAAGAACGTGCCATTCGCGCGGTTCCAGTTCACCGGGTGGTCTTTGTAGCAGGGCTCGGAGTTAAGCACCGGCTTGCGCGGCAGACGGGCACGGTCCACCGAGATGAAGTCGTGGCAGGTGCGAACCTTCCGCTCGGCATGGCCCGACTGAATGGTGTTGAGCTGGAGCCAATCCTCGGCGTGGACGAACCAGGCCGAACTGGTGCCGCCCTGGGGGTGGTAGGTCATAAGCTGCTCGGCCCCTGCGCCGCGAATGGCGTGGGCGAGGGCAGGCCAGGTCTCGAGATGCTCACCCTCGTTCGGGGTGCGGTCGCCCCCGATCATCCAAATCAGGTTGTCGCGGCTCTTATACCGTTCCCCGAGCCACGCGCCATAAACGCTGGCACTCTGTGGGTTGAAAACGGCGGGGCCGGGACTGTTGAACGGCAAGCCCACCTTGTCGCCCCAGACCGGAACCGCGCAGACGTACATCCCGACTTTCTCGGCGATGTCGAGGATTTTGTCCACGTGGTCAAAAAAGCGGGGTTGGGACGCTCGGGGTTCCAATCGGTCAGCGAATGTTCGCCGTGGACGTTACCGGTATCCTCCTTGTGCGACTCGAACTCGCTGATGAACATGGCCTGGATGACGTTGAAGCCCTGGCGGGCTCGAGTCTCCAGGTAGAATCGGGCATCCTCCAAATCCAGCCGCCGAAACATCTCCCAGCCGGTGTCTCCCAGCCAGAAAAAGGGCTCGCCGCCCTCGGACTCGAGCCTCCGCCCGTCACCTGCCACACGGATACGCCGAAGGGCTGGGTTCATCAGTCCGCCACCGCCGGGACGGCCTGTTTGGGTAGCTCGAACTGCGGCAGCCACGCGGCCTGGGCCTCGAGCAGTTCCGTGGTCATGGCCTTGATTTGCTCGAGGGTCAGCAGTGCCCCGGTCAAAGGGTCGAGAGCAATCGCGCGGTAGACGTGTTCTACATTACCCGTAATCGCGGCTTCCACCGCAAGTTTCTGCACGTTGATGTTGGTGCGGTTGAGCGCGGCGAGTTGCGGCGGCAGCTTGCTGCCCAAGGTACGTTCGCTGCCGTGCAGCAGCACATCGCCGGGCTCCATCCCCACCTGAATCACGCCCGGCAAGTCCCAGCCGTATTGCTCGGAGACCGCGCAGGCATCTTGGATAGCCCACTGCGACTTGGGCACGACACGTAAAGCTCCACCGCCAATTCTGGACTCATCAAGGTAGTGGTCAAAGTTGAAGACGCGGTGTTTGTGGGTATGCACGGCATCCTGATGCCAGGGTATTTTTTCGCCGTCGCCGGCCTTTTTGAAAACCATGCTCTCATAGGTGGGCACAAGGTTATTTCCACATAAGCTCTCGGCTACGGCCGAAACTTGGAGGCTACCCAGGAGCTCTGCCGAAACTTGGAGGCTACCCAGGAGCTCTAAGGAAGCCACCTCTCGTCGCCCGGCACCATGCCCAACCGGTGGGAACTCTCGAGGTAGCGGCCTCGGCGGGTCTCACCCCAACTACGTCTCTGAGCTGTTCAAGGCCAGCTTTGGCATGATGGTGCTGGAGTACCTCACCCAGCACCGCCTGGCCCACGCCCAGCGCCTGCTCGCCACCACCGACCAACCCGTGTTAGAAATCGCCTTCGAGGCCGGGTTTGGCAGCTCGAGCCGCTTCTACGCCGTCTTCGAGGAGAAGGTGGGGAGCCACCCCTGGCTTACCGGAAAAGTTTGCGCCAGTAGCGGCTCAAAAGAGGTATTCATCCAAAAAGGCGTTGCGGAATTTGCCCTTTGGGTCGTAGGTCTGGAGCAGCTCGCGGAACTCGGGTAACCGCCGGAAGAGCGCCCCGATCCGCTCTGGGGACATGGTGAACAGCTTGCCCCAGTGGGGCCGGGCCTCGAAAGGCTCCAAGCGTTCTTCAAGCACGGGCAAGAGTTGTCGCACCGCAGACCAGTCCTTGACCCAGGTGAAGTGAAAACCTACACAGGGTTGCTGGTAATAAGGGCTCATCCAGAGGTCGTCGGCGGCGATGGTGCGTATCTCGGAAATCTGTAAGATGGAAGCGATACGCTCACCTAGCCCGTAAACCTCGCGGATAGCCTTCAGGGCGTACGGGCGCGGCACCAGATACTCACTCTGCAACTCCTCGCCGCTGCTGGGGGTATGGCCCATGCGGAAGTGGGGTAGCCGCTCGAACCAAGGACCGGGAATGCCCATCTGTGCTGTGGTGTTCTCCGCCGAGTGGCCGGAGAGCATATGCCGCTGTGCGGGGGCCGCAGTGGCCCCGAACCAGCTCGGTTCGGCCTTTAGAGGAAGGCCCTCCTCCACCCGGCTTTTCCGCCAGACCTGGGTGAACCGCGCCTGGCGCCAGTCGGTGAACAGGCTGACGCTATAGGCCCCGCCCATAACCGCCTCAAAGTTGGCCTCCAGCTCGGCCAGGGGCAGGTTTTCGTACACCTCCTGGCGGACCTCAAAGGCGGGGACCACCTCGAGGGTGAGCCCCGTAACCACCA
>PSMF01000178.1:4174-4791 GCA_040290005.1 Meiothermus sp. | reverse complement strand
CCCAAGCTTTTGATCCGCCCGACCTCGCGGGGCACGGGGTAAACCGGTGATCGTCCGCACAACCAACTGGTCGGACCCTGCCCAGCGCCGCCTCGAGGCCCTGCGCTCCCTCCAAGAACGTGACTTCGGAAAGCTGCTGGAGTTGGTTCAGGCTTACGTGGTGCAGCGCTCGAGGAAGCAGGCGCGCACCTCGGCGCACACCCTCAGGAGCTATACAACGGGAATTGTGGACTTCCTCGAGTGGCTCTGGCCCGAGCGTTCCTCGGGCCCACGGCTTCCTTTATACCGCTGCACAGCGGAGGATTTGCGGGCGTACGTGCTCCAGCTGCAAGCCCGCCCGCCCCAGAAGCACCGCAAGTACGGGCGAGATGGAGCAGTACTGAGCCCTCCCAAAGCGGTTCAACCAGCAACGGTGCAAAACTATCTGGCCGGGGTACGAACCCTGCTCAAGGCGCTGGAGTGGGCGGGGGTGGGCAAGTTCACCCTCGAGGAAATGGTCGCCCCGCCCGACCCTACGCCTCCAGAAAACCGCCGACCCGCGTTACCGGAGCTCACTTATAAAAGTGAGCTACTAGCTCACCTCGAGGGCGACGAGCCCCAGAAGCTCAGGATGCGGG
>PSMF01000178.1:0-4138 GCA_040290005.1 Meiothermus sp. | reverse complement strand
GAAATGGGGCTGCGTATTAGCGAGGTCTGCGGCCTCGAGACCGAGCGCATCGATTTAGCGACCCGGCTGCTTGAGGTCCGGGGTAAAGGCGGCAAACTCCGCCCTGTGCCCATCCCCAAGGGGTTGGTCCCTGAGCTTAGACAGTGGTTGAAAACACGTACGATCTATGCTCGAGCCGGGACCAAAGAACTCATCATCAACCTGGGCAACCGAAGGGCCAAGGGGCTCGGCACCAAGCCTGATCAAATCAGGAAACAGCTCGAGGCCCTCTACAGGGAGCTCCACCTCCCCGAGCGCTATCGGGGCGCGCACATGCTGCGCCACACTGCCGGTACCCGGATCTACAAGCGGAACAACAAGGACCTGATGACGGTGGCCCGCATCCTGGGGCACGCCAACCTCAACACCGCCGCCATCTACGCCAAGCTGGATGCCGAGGGGCTGCTGGAGGCCATCGACAACACTGAAAGTTAAGGGCTCCCCCGCTCGAGGCTTCAGCTCCAACCCTTCTACGAACTGAAGCTGGGTTCAGCTAGGGGGCTTGTGAAATTGGAAACGATAATAAGTGGTCGTGAATATTCTCTGTAAGCTTTGGGGATAAGCCGCAAACGATATCCCAGTGACGTGAGCGACGTGGTGTTGTTTCGCGAGGTTGGTAGCCCCTTACCTGACCCGCCGAGGTACTGACCGCCGCCAGCCTGGGGCAACGGCTGGCCCAGGCCCGGGCCGAGAGCGGGATGACCCTCGAGCAGGTGGGGGCCAAGGTGGGCTCCGGGAAGAGTTGGGTGCACCAGGCCGGGCACAAGGAAAACTTAGAGGTCACGACCCCTGGTCAAGCTGGCCGGGGCCATGGGCTACTGGGTCAGGATCGAACTCGAGCCCCAAGTGGCCGGGCGCAGGCCACTCAGGGTGGAGCTGGGATGCGGGAAAGAGGGGAAAAGCTGAAAGCGAAACGCCAATAGCAGATAGCTCATCGCCAACTCCTCTTCCCCTCTTCTCCCCCTCTCCCCTTCCCTTCTTTTCCTCCCTCAGCAATACGCAAACAACCAGCCCCCGGACATGCCGGGGGCTCCTGACCCTGCGTCTGGCGGCTAGCGGAGGAGGATCAAGGTGACGAGGGTGAGGAACCCCGCGACCAGGGCCACGGTGTTGGCCACGAGCAGGTTTCTCAGGCCGGAGATCTCCGAGCGCAGCCCGCTGACCTCCAAGCGCACTTCGGCCACGCTTCGCCGCAGGCCCTCCAACTCCCGATGCTCCGTATCGTTCATGGCTGCTAAGGCCAATGTAGCACGGCTCCCGGTCGCCTATCAGGGAGCGCCTAAGGGGTTGGCTGCCTTTGTTTGGCCCTCATTGTTTGGCCGCCATTAAACGTCCCCACCATGAGGCTTTCGCCCAGGTGGGGCTTGCTTGTCTTTGTGCAACGGCGGCTCTCCGCCCTCAAGTGCCTGCTGCCCTCGCGCTCCTATCCCTCTACCACCCCTCGGGCCATAGCCAGGCTTTCTGCTGGGGGTGAGGGGGCCTTCGGGGGGCATCCGGCGTTTGCTGGTGAGCCACTCGTCGAACCAGGCTTTGGCCGCGGGGTCGGTGATCTCGTCCAAGCGCCACTCCCCCCGCTCGCAGCGCACCGTCCCGTCCGGCTCCTCGAAGGCCCCACTCCCCGCCCGGCCAAGCGCCAGTAGTGCTTTTCCCAGGGTTTGGGGTAGGGGCCCTGGCCTTCGGCATAGCCCAGCAGGATCACCTGCTGGGTGCGGTTGGAGATCGACGCCAGCCGCCCCAACGGCGGGGTACGGGGGTCGGTGACGAAGATCTTGTCGATCCGGTCAACAGCCATGTACCCGTCAAACACCTCGTCCACCCAGAGCCACTGGTGGGTGAAGCTCGTGGGTTTGTCCAGCACGCTCACATCGCTCCACTAGGCGGCGGTGGCGTAGCAGCTCACCAAGTACAGCCCCCGCACCCGGAAACTGTCCGCCGAGCGCTGCAAACAGCCGATGAAGGGGCCGCCGATGGGGCTGGTGTTGAGCGCGGTCTACACCTCCTTGGTGCCCCAGGGGCTCTGCCCCACCCCGATCCCCTCCTTTTCCCAAGGGAACTCGGAGATGGCCTCGAAGGTCACCGGCCCCGCCAGGGCTTCGAAGCGCCAGGGGTCTTCCTCGGTGTGGAGCTTATAGCGGTAGCGCCACGTAAACCACCCCACGGCTAAAGCCGCGGGCTTCCAGGGACAGAACCATGCAGAGCACGATTCGCTTCCCCCAGGTACGGCCGGTTTACAGCGGCCCAGCCGCGAACGGAGATGTTCACGGCTGCGAAGTGGTCGGCGTTCCCAACGAGGCTGCACGACCGACAAACGAACCTTGCCTGCGAAACGCGGTTGAGCCTCTCGCAGTGCCCGCGATGCGCCAATTGCTATAAAGGAAGGCGTCCACCCGGGTGACCTGGGTGGGGTAGCTCTGCAAGCCGTCCACGATCACCTACAGGGTGCTGCCGCCGCCGAAGAACCAGTGCCCCCCTAAATGGGGGCGGCGTAAAGCCCGTGTGAGGGGGCGGACCGCATCTGGCCTCTTGAACCCAGAGAACTGTGGCTGGCCGAAGAGGCCGACAAGACTCTGAAGGCCAACGCCCAGCTCACCCAGAGCTACCCCACCGCCGTTTTGGTAAAGCTCGAGTCCAACCAGGGACTTCAGGACACCGATAAGGGCAGGCTCTACCTGCGCTACCAGACCGGCCCCGGCGCGACGCAGTTCTGGGCCTTCATCGCCCCAAGCCCAGCTTTATGTCTGAGCCTCAGGGCACGCCGCGCCATGCTTGGGATTTTGCGGGCCAGCGCCCCGCTTGCTGGCCCCAAGTTGCGCGGCAGGAACCGAGCTTTGGAATCTTCTCGAGGACCCCTGGCACCGGACGTTGGAACCTAGCACAGGGTCCAGATGCGGCACACTGCAAGACGGAACGGAGGGAGCGCTAGTGGGGCTGGCCTACCCGCCGCATGAACAGCTCGTAGAAGCGCGGAAGGTCCACCCCGGTGACGATCTGCACGTTCTCCCTACCCGCCTCGTGTACCGGAATGGTGGCACCGGTGGTGAACTCTCCCCGGCACTCAATCTGAAGCCGCGCCCGGACGGTCTGCGTGACGATTTTGGGGTCCACCAGGTAGGACACGGCTAGCGGGTCATGAAGGTGGCAGTAGTCCCGCCCGAACTGGGCTTGGATGTACTCGAGCCAGGTTTCAATTTCGGCTACCAAAAGGGGGGTCAGAGGAGTGGGCCGGGATTTTAGCGTTTGCAGGTCCTCTCGAGTAAAAGGGGTTTTGAGCGTGACATCCAGGGGGAACAGGGTGATCGGCAGGCCTGAGCCGAAGACCACGCTCGCCGCCTCAGGGTCACACCTGACGTTGTGCTCCACCGCTGGCAGCGATAGACCGGGGTCGTCGAGGCCGAACACCCCAGCCATTACAACCAGCTGTTTGACCTGACTCATGGTCCCGGGGGCTTTGAGAATAGCCTGGGCGATGGTGGTGAGCGGGGCGATGCACAGCAGGCTGACTTCTCCAGGGTTCTCCGCTATGGAACGTAGGATGAAGTCCACTGCGCTCTCGGGTGCCAGGATGTTGTCGGGTAGCTCTTCCACCCGCGCGTTCCTCCCCTCGTGCCCGGTCCAGAAGATGGGGTGATTACCGTGCAGGGTTTGAGGATCCCCGATCGCCACCGGGATGGTGCCCCTCCCGGTCAGCTCGAGGGTACGATAGGCCAGCTTCCCCCGCACCCGGGTATCGCCGTAGGAGGCTGTTATACCCAGCAGTTCTACCTCGGGACAGCTCAGCAAGAAGCTAAGGGCGAGAAGGTCGTCCACGTCGGTGCCGATGTCGGTGTCGAGGATGGCTTTGTGCATAAATGACTCCTGGGTGCTGCGGCATTGCAGTTCGATCAGCCTTGCACGTCCACTAGGGGATACCTTTACACCTTCGTTTTCCTGGCGGCCCCGGGCCGCGCCCCAAAACCCCAGAGCGGTTCGCGCAAACGAAGCACGGTATATTCTGGATCAGGTATGTCGGACTCAAAAGACCCCCGCTTCAGGTCGATGATCGCTGAGGCCATCCGGCGGGCGCTCGAGGAGGACGTGGGCGAGGGGGATGTGACCACGC
>PSMF01000177.1:0-4806 GCA_040290005.1 Meiothermus sp. | reverse complement strand
CTCAACATGGCAACGGTTGGGGTGATGATGTTGATGATAGACGCGCGTAGGTGGACGACGGGCCCGTTGTCCCTACGACAACCTGTTCGTTCTGGGAGCTCATCCTCGAGCTTTTGAAATCCCCATTCAAATCGGGTTATTCTAAAGGCCAATCGGTTATAGAGGGGGGCGGGAGCGCCAAGAAACCAAAATCAGGATTCAACCGGCAAAGGTCAGTGTTTTGGCTTGCCGTACTGGGGTCAAAGGGCTCTCGAGTCGCAGTTTGCGGGCGGGTGGTTTTCATGAGCGAGGATGGCAACTTTCGCGTAGATGTGGTGGTGGTTGGCGCGGGGATTTCGGGCTTGGAGGCGGCCCGGATGCTACAGGAAGCGGGTTTGGAAGTGGTGGTGCTCGAGGCCCATCACCGGGTAGGCGGGCGGCTCCTGACCCGGACGCTGGAAGACGGCAGCACCTTCGACTTGGGCGGGCAGTGGGTCGGGCCGGACATGCCTCGAGTCTCCCGGCTCATCGAGCAGTTAGGGCTTCACACTTACGACCAGCACGACTCCGGGCGCATTGACTTAGCCGCGCAGCCGCTCTCCACGATGGACAAGCTCGTCCAGGCCGAGTGGGAATGGGTAAAGGCCAAGCTGGATGTGCTGGTCGAGCGGGTGAACCTGGAGCGGCCCTCGCTCACTCCAGACGCCGCCGAACTCGACGTGCGCAGCGTGGAGGAGTGGAAGCGCGAGAATCTCGATAGCCCTTACCTGCGTAACCTTTTCGACCAGATCATCCGCACCGAGTACACCATCGAGCCCAAGGATTTCTCGGTGCTGAACCTGCTCTATAGCCTCAAGTCGGCGGGCGGGTTCGAGGGGATTTTAGGACTGGAGCGCGGCAATGAGACCTGGCGCGTGCAGGAGGGGTTGGGAACTTTATGCGAGCGCATGGCGCAAAGCTTAGGGGAACGGGTGCGGACCAACTGCCAGGTCTACGAAATCCAGCACGGCGAAAAGGGCGTGACCATCGTGGCCGAGGGACTTATCGTACAGGCCGAGGCGGTGATCCTGGCGATTCCGCCCACCCAGGCGATTCGCATTGACTTTGACCCGGTTTTACCGCGACGGCGCACCCGGCTGATGCAGCGCCTCGAGATGGGGGCTGTCATCAAATGCTTTGCTCTTTACGACCGCCCGTTTTGGCGCGAGCGTCCGGTGAATCCCGTAGACCCCGACAAACTAATCTTCGACGACACCATTGATGCTACACCTGCGACGGGCAAACACCCCGCCCTGGTGGCCTTTATCGGCGGGGACGATGCCGTGCTCTGGAGCGATAAACCGCCTGCGATAAGGCGGAGGGCGGTGCTGGAAGACCTAGCCCTGGTCTTCGGCGAGGAAGCCCTGTACCCCACGCTTTATTTCGATCACGACTGGCTCACCGAGCCCTTTATCGGCGGCGGGTATGCGTGCTACGCCCCGCCGGGGGTGATGTCGGCGGGGTTCGAGGAGTTGCGCTCTTCCATTGGCCGCATCCACTGGGCCGGGACCGAGACGGCGGTGCGGTATTACGGCTATGTGGAGGGGGCTTTGGAGGCGGGGGAGCGGGCGGCGAAAGAGGTGATTCGGGCGGGCAGCGGGAGGCCGAAGGCGCGGGGCTGAAACCAGAACATTCGGTGGTACTTTGCGTCTGGAAAGGTGTTTCTCGGCGGCGAGATTTTGCCGTCTTGGTGCGGATGCTTTGTAGGGCGGTCATGGCTAAAATAAGCTTCATCACAAGGAGCTTGGCGTAAAGAAACTACAGGTTCAGGGGGTGCATCGCATCACGGTTGTGGGCTCGAGCAAGGCTAGCGCGATTGAGTTCTGGCAGGGGTTGCTGGGGATGCCCTTCATCTTCGAGCAGCCCAACCTGGGCAAGCCCGACGAGAACCACCTGTACTTCGACCCAGGGAATGGACGCTTGCTCGCGGTCTTCACCAACGAGGCCAGGGAAGATGCCCGCCGCCCTGCGCCGCGTGAGATCGGCTGTGTGGAGCACCTGGCCTTCAACGTCTCGAGGGCCACCTTCAAACCGGTTCCTGACCGGCTGCGCGAGCGGGGCATCGGGTTCTTGGAGCGCGACCGGGGGTTCATGGACTCGATCTATTTCCAAGACCCCAACGGTCTGAAAGTCGAGCTGGCCTGTTACAAGTTCGAGACCCCGGAGGGCTTCTGGGACGCGGATGTGCTGATGCAGGCCCACCAACTGTGCCTCGGGCATGGCGACCACCACATCACCGAGGAGCATTTGGCCGATGCCATCGAGATGCTGATGCACAACCGACCCCGTTTGCCCGGTTGACGTGTGCCGATTGTCCCTCAAAGCCTTCGTGTTCTGGACGACATTTTTAGGCGAAGAATTAACGCGGCCTGGTGCGGATGTGGTTAGAGCAAAGCCTTGAAGATTGCCGACCAGCGCTTTCGGTGGTCCTCTCCTCTCACTTCGTAGACCGGCAGAAAGCCCGTCTTCAAATACAGCCGCAGCGCGGGCAGGCGGAAATCTTCGGTCTCGAGTACCGCATCCTTGTACCCTCGCTCGACGAAATCCTGTAACACCTGGGCCATCAGCGCCGCCGAGAGGCCCTTGCGGGCGTGCAGCGAGTGGGTTCCGACCCAGTGGACGTAGCCGGAGTGGGGAAAACGCTCGGGGAGATAGCGGCTCGAGGCCGTCGCCACCGGTTTTCCCTGCCAGGCGACCACATACACCGCTTTCACATCTGGGGCTTCGGTCAGCTCGGTGCGGACGCGCTCGGGAGGCCAAGGGTCGTTGAAGGCCTCGGATAGCGTGGTGGAAAGGTCTGCTAAGTCATCTGCCCCGGTGAAGGAACGCAGCACGTACCCGCCGGGCAGGGGAGGAATTGCTGGAAGGTCGTGAAGATGCGGGCGGTGCAGCAGGAGAGAGGTTTTGCGCGGTGAATCCATAGACGGGGACAGTTTAACTTCTACGCTCCGCCTGCCGCAGCTTTCTCGGCCTGCATCCTCTCGAAGAACTCCTGCCAGTGCGGCGCCCGGCCGTCGACGTCGGTGAAGCCGTACTCGCGGGAGAGGTGCCAGGTCGCCAGGGCTTTGCCCGCCTTCTCGTGCACGTTGGGGTCGCAGGCCAAGGCCACCACCGCCCGCCCGATGTAGTGCGGGGTCTCCGACTCGGCGTAGTAGGGGTCCTTGGCGATGGCATCGCGCCAGTTGGCCTCGGTGACGCCGAAGTAATCCAGCATCGCCTCCGAGCGCAGGAAGCCGGGGGTGAGGGCCAAGGCGGTGATGTTCAATCTCGGCTCAGACGACTTCACCATCGTCCCGCCCTCGTTCACGTAGCGATTTTGTTTGAACTCCTCGGCCATGGCGTAGGCCAGCCGGATCACGGTGGTCTTGACGAGGTCGTAGAAGAAGTTGCCCCGGTAATGCATCCCGTCGCCGTCGGTCACTTCGACGATGAGGCCCGAGTTGCGCCCCAGCATCAGCGGCACCGCGTAGCGGCTGGTGAGGATGTGGCTGTAGACGGAACGCTCCAAGAGGCGCCACCCTTGGGCCACGTTCATCTCCCAGAAGGGCTTCCCCCACTCGATCATCGGATCCCCGCCCCACACGTCGTTGACGAGGATGTCGAGCCGCCCGTCCTGCTCGGCCCGGACGCGCTCGAACAGCGCCCTCACCTCCTCCTCCCGGGTGTGGTCCACCTGCACCGCGATCCCCACCCCGCCCGCCTGCGTCACCCGCTCGGCGGTCTCCTCGATAGTCTCCGGGCGGTTGAGGTCCGAAGGGTTACCCCTTGTGCTGCGCCCGGTGCAGTACACCGTCGCCCCGGCCGCGCCCAGCTCCACCGCGATCCCGCGCCCGCAGCCCCGGGTCGCCCCGGCCACCACCGCTACCTTGCCTTTGAGTTTCATATGCCTCCTATTCGGGCTGTCGCCCATCGATGTCGGTAAAACCGTACTCGAGAGCCAAATCTCGAGTTCTTAAGAGCCGTCCCGTTTTGCTCATCAGGTTTGGGTCGGTTGCCAAGGCTACCACCGCCCGACCGATGAGTTGGGTGGATTCAGTTAGACGGTATTCCTCAGGCTTGGGCGGGTAGTTATGCATCACCTCCTCGGTTCTCATCCAGTCCGGTGCGAGCGCGACTGCCGCAACGTTGTATGTACGCAGGTTATGGGCCATGCTGAAGGCCATTCGGTTGATGGCGGTTTTGCTGACCTCGTAGGGCACCACCAATAGGCCGTGCTGGTCGAGGTTCCAATCGTTCACCCCGACGTTGAGGGTAGTGTTGACGATCAGTCCCCTTCCTTGCTTGATCATCATCCGCGCGGCGTGCTGACCGGCGACGAAGCTTGAGCGCACCCCCGCCAGGAGCATCCGGTCGAAGCGCTCGACGGGTTGCTCCCAGAAAGGGGCGTCGAAGGATTGGGGATGGTAGTTCTCGTAGCCGCCCCAAGCGTTGTTGACCAGGATGTCGATCCGGCCCTGTTCCTCCCTGACCCGCCCAAACAAAGCCGCGACCTGCGGATCTTGAGTGTGGTCCACTTGAACGGCGATCCCCACCCCGCCGCGCTTGCAAACCTGCGCGGCGGTGTCCTCAACGGTTGTGCCCGCGAGGTCAGGGCGCGTTGGCGAGGCTCGGGTGCTGCGGCCGGTAACGTAGACCGTGGCCCCTGCCTCGCCCAGGGCCAGCGCTATCCCTCGTCCTGCTCCCCTGCTGGCGCCGGTGACCACTGCCACCTTGCCTTCGAGACTCATGTTCACCTCCTTCTCGAGCCTAGCCGCCTTATATGACACCCCCTGTCATGATTCGGGGGCA